>SXXH01000042.1 GCA_005789645.1 Planctomycetia bacterium | reverse complement strand
CGTGCGCGGCGAGGCGGGCTTGCGCGGGCGCGTGGTCGAGCGCGACAGCGCAGCGCCCGTGGTTGGCGCGCGCGTCGAGTTGCTGCCCGTGCCGCCCGCCGGCGCCGCCGTGCTCGGTCGCATGCTGCGCATGTTCGCCATGGGCGACGAGATGTGGAAGCGCGTCCAACCCATCGCGGTGGCGGCCACCGACGCGCGTGGCGAGTACTCCTTCCGCGGCGTGCGGCCCGGCACGTACTACCTCGAGGCGCGCGGCGAATGGCACGCGCCCGACGGAGTGGTGCGCGCGCGCGCGACGCGCAGGGACGATGCAGCTGCTCCGGACATCCAGATGCTGCCTGCCGGCCGCGTCGTAGGCGTCGTCCTGCGTCCCGACGGCACTCCCGCACCGCGCGCCAAGCTGGCGTTGGTGCCGGGGCCTGGCTCGTTCCTGACCGTGGCGCGCAACGGCGACGTGCGCTTCATGGAGAGCGAGAGCGACGAGCAGGGCCGCTTCGCCTTCGACGGCGTGCTGCCCGGGGCGGGATGGGAGATCACCGCTTCGAGCCCCGACTTTTCGCTGACGCATGCGCGCGACATCGCCGTCGTCGCGGGCCTCGCCACGCAGGTCGAACTGCGCGCGCGCCTCGGCGGCACCATCGTGGGGCGCGTGGTGGGCGAGGACGCCGAGGGAACCCGCACGCCGGTGGCGGGCGCGCACCTTGGCGCCGTGCCGCGCGGCCTGCGCAACCTGCGTTGCGTCGAAGAGGTGCTGGTCGCCACGCACTGCGAGACGGCGGCCGATGGTTCGTTCACCATGCCCAACGTGCCCGCGGGCGAGGTCGATGTCGTGGCCATCTCGAAGGACCACCTCCCCGCGATCGGCGCGCGCGCGGCGCTCGACGATGGCGCCACGCTGGCGCTCGACGAGCTCGTGCTGAAGCGCGGCGCCACCGTCGTCGGTCGCGTCGTCGACGCCGCGGGAGCTCCGCTCGCCGGAGTGTCCATGCGCTGGAACCTGGTCGAGTGGTCGAACTTCGGCTTCGACTTCTCGCTGGCTCCGTTGATGGCCCAGGCGGTCAAGGGCTTCGAGCCGCCCACCACCGGGCCCGACGGGCGCTTCGTCGCGGGGCCGATCGCGGGCAAGCCACCCTATTCGATCGACTTCGAGAAGCTCGGCTACGCCAAGTCCGAGTTGAAGTGGGACCCCGCCAAGGACGCTGGCGAAGCGGTGGTGGTGCTGCAGCAAGGCGTGCTCGTCTCCGGCGTCGTGATGGACGCCTTGAAGAGCGAACCTGTCGTTTCCTTCAGCATCGATTGCGCCGAACGCGTCGACCTCGACGCCGCGGAGCCCTCGCCCCTCAACCCCTTCAGCGGCGGCGTGCTGTTCGAGGATGCGGCCGGACGCTTCGAGTTGCAGGGCGTGCGCCCCGGCAAGGCGCGTCTGTCGGTGTCGGCGCCCGGCTACCTCGCCGCCAGCGTGGAGGTGGAAGTCGCGCCCGGCGCGCCGGCCAAGGGAGTGATCGTCGAACTCGTCCCCGGCGGCGTGGTCAAGGGCCGCGTGGTCGACGAGGACGGCGCGCCGATCGCCGGAGCGCAAGTCGTCGCCCAACTCGATCGCCCTGCACGTGGCGGCGAGTCCTCGAACGCGGACGCGGAGGGCACCGCACGTCGGCCCGAGCGGCGCCGCAACGAGGCGCGACGCGAGGCGCGCAACATGGCCATGGGTCGCATGGGCCGCGGGCCGCAGATCCCGCCCGGCTTGATGGCCTACGCCGCCAGCATGGGCTTCATGGGCGAGCGCGCCACGACCACCGGTCGCGACGGCAGCTTCGAGATCGCCGGCGTCGAAAGCGGCGAGTTCCGCGTGCACGCCTTCCACCGCGACTACTGCGGCGCTTCCTCCAAGTCGCAGACGATGGGCGAGCAGGGCACGTTGGCCGGCGTGGTGCTCGTGCTCAAGTCGGGTGGCGGCATCTACGGCACCGTGCGCGATCCGCGCGGCAATCCCGTGCCCGACGAGATCGTCGTGGCCGTCGCGCCGCAAAGCCTGCAACCCAACTCGCCCGCCTCGGTCGGCGGCATGTACCAAGGCTCGACCGACGCGCAGGGCAACTACCGCATCCAGCATGTCGCGCCCGGCGGGTACTTCGTCGTCGCCACGCGGGGCGACGAGGAGCTCAACCCCATGTCGCTCTTCGGCGGCATGAACTTCGACCTCGTGACCGTGCCCGAGGGCGAGGAGGTGCGCTTCGATCTGGTCGACACGACCGCGGGTGGCTGCCGCGTCCATGGCGTCGTCACCTACCGCGGCGAGCCGGTGCAGCGCGGCTTCTTGTCGGCGCTCAACTACGAGACCGACTCGATGCTGGGGGTCGAGTGGCGCGCGGCGCGCATGAAGGGCGGTGGACAGTACGAGTTCGCCGGCCTCGCGCCGGGCGAGTACCAGCTCAACTTCGACGGCGACGGGCCGCAAGCGCGGCTGACGCTCGAGGTGCCCGACGCTCCCGAGGCGCGCATCGACCTGGCGCTGCCCGAGGCGGTGCTCGAGGGCCGGGTCGTCGACGATCGCACCGGCGCGCCCGTCAAGGGCGCCACGGCCACGTTGCGATCCTTGTCGGCCGAATCGGGCGGGGGAGGCATGTTCGGCTCGTTCCTTTCGCGCGAAGGCCGCACGCGGCGCACTGGCGTCGATGGCGAGGGCGTGTTCGAGTTCGATCGACTCGAGGGCGGCAACTACGAGCTGCAGGTCTCCGCCGGCGGCGGCGACTTCGCGCCTTCGGAGCCGGTGCGCGTCGTGGTGGTGGCGAATCGCGTCGAGGACGGCTTGGTCGTGCGCCTGCTGCCCGCCTTGTCGATCGCCGGCACCGTGGTCGACGAGCAGGGCGCGCCGATCCCCGAGGCGCGCGTGGTGGCGCAGTCCGCCGGCGCCGGCGGCGATCCGCGCGGCGCCAGCGATCGCTGCGATGCGCAGGGCGCGTTCGAGATTCGCGGGTTGGCGGCGGGCGAGTACGACCTCGTGGCGACGGCCTCCGGTCGCGCTTCCGCGCGCGTGGCGGGCATCAAGCTCTCGCGCGACTTGCCGCCCAAGCCCACCACGATCCTCCTGCCGCGCGGCACGAACATCGTCGCCATCGTGCGCCAGAACGGCGCGCCCGTGGCCGGGGCGCGTGGACGCGTCGTCGCCAAGGACGCGCGCGAGGACGACCTCGATCCAGAAGCGACCGGCGCGATGCTGCAGCAGTTCTTCCAAGGGGCCGGCGGCTCCGGCGAGGATGGTCGCCTGGACCTCGGTCGACACGCCGCCGGCGAATGGCGCGTGGAAGTGCAGCGCGCCTCGTCGGCGCGCGGCGTCAAGCTCGTCAAGATCGATGGACTCGACGGCGTAGTCGAAGTCGTGGTCGACCTGCCCTGAACGGCGCCCCGCGCGCGAGGATCCTGGAACCGCCCATGCTGGCCTTGATGCTCCTGCAAGGCGCGCCGTTGCTCGCGCCGCTGCACCTGTCCGACGCGCCGCCGCCCGTGCGTTGCGCGCAGCACATCTTGCTGCTGCCCGAAAGGGCCGAAGGCGATGAAGCGCGTCGAGCCGCATGGACGCGCCTCGAGGCCGAGGCGCGCTCCATCGTCGAGCGGCTCGAGGCCGGCGCCGACTTCTCCGCCGAGGCCGCGGCCCACTCCGACGCGCCGGATGCGCGCTCCGGCGCATGCCTCGGTGCGCTGCCGCAGGGCGTGCTCAACCCGGCCTTCGAGGCCTTCTTGTGGCAGGCCAAGTCGTGGGAGCGCAGCGAGCCGATCGCCACCGACGGCGCGCTCCACATCCTGCGGCGCGTGCCCGAGCGCGTCGGCGTGCGCATGATCGTCGTGCCGCGCGGCGATCGCGCACGCGCCGCCGAAGTGGCCTTGGCGCTCTTGCGTGGCGAGGACTTCGCCGACCTCGCCGCGCGCATCAACGAGGACCCGTTGCTCAAGTCGCGCGCGGGGCGCCACGCAGTGCTCGAGCGCGGCCCGCGCGACAGCTTGCTGAAGAAGTTGGCCTTCGAGCTCGAGTGGATGAAGCCCAGCGAGCCGCAGGACTTGCCCATCGGCCTTGCGTGGGTGCGCGCCGAGGATCCGGTCGCCTGGCCGGCGGAGCTCGTCGAACAGAGCTTCGTGCGGCTGCGGGCGTTGCTGGTGGCCTTCGAGGGCGCGCGCGGCGCGCCGGCTGGAGCGCGCGCGCAGCCCCAAGCCAAGCAATTCATCGACGAACTGCGCGCGCGCGTCGTCGAACAAGGCGCGGACTTCGCCAAGTTGTGCGAAGCCTACAGCGACGAGTTCGTCGGTCGCGCGCGCCAGGGCGACCTTGGCTGGGTGCACCGCGACCTGCCCAACTGCCCCGATCCGCTGGTGCGGTCCATGGTGCTGGCGCCCGGAGCGATGTCGGAGGTGCTGCACGATCCGCGCGGGTTCTGGCTGGTGCGGCGCGAGCGCTGAGCCGGACCACGAGCAGCCGGAGCAGCGCGGCTGCGCGCGGGCGGAACAGGGCTGGGCCAGTTTGTCGCGCCGCCGGTTCGTCGCGCGCGCCGCGCTATTTCTCGAAACCCCAGGTGCCCACGAGGCGCGCGCGTCGCACGGACAGGATCTCGAGCAGCCAATCGAACCAACCCAGATGCGGCGCGACTTCCGTGCCCGTGACGACGGTGTTCGCCAAGCCGGCGTTGTTCACGTTCTCGCGGGCCGCCATCAACGCGCCCTTGGGCAGGTCGATCGAGAAGATCGTCACGCTCCAAGCCGTCGACTCGAAGGTGCCCGAGGTCTCGGTCTCGCGCTTGAACTTGGTGTTGGCGCAAGAGGCGGCGAGCGAGGCGAGTAGGAGCGCGGCGGCGAGGCTGGCGATCGGCTTCATGGTCCGCGAGGGAGCCTAGCGCCCGGGACGGCCGCAGTCCAAGGCGCCTTCGGCGCGCAGCCCGCGCCGAAGACGCCGCGCCCGGTCGCGCCGCGCGACGCGAGGGGCTAGGCTCGTGACAGTCATGGGGACCGCCTCGCCGCGCGACGAGCCGGCCTTCGCCTCGGCCACGAGCCTGGCGGAGGAGTTCCGCCGTCGCCACGGCGCCGAACCCGAGTCGATTTGGTTCTCTCCTGGTCGCGTGAACACGATGGGGGCCCATCTCGACTACAACGGCGGCCCGGTCATGCCGTGCGCCATCGACCGCGGCACCTTGGTCGCGCTGCGCCGGCGCGCCGACGGACGCGCGACGATCGCCTCGACGAGCTTCGAGGGCGAGTTGTCCTTCGAGGTCCGCGCTCCGCCGCCGCGCGGTGGACGATGGAGCGACTATCCCCTCGGCGTGTTGCATGCTCTGCTCGCGCGACTGCGATCCGAGGGCCGTGGACCGAGCGGCGTCGACTTGCTCTACGGCGGCGACCTCCCGATCGGCGCTGGGCTGTCGTCGTCCGCCTCGATCTGCGTGGGCACTGCGCGCGCGCTATCCGAGGCCTTCGAGCTCGAGTCGAGCGATTTGCAGGTCGTCGAAGCTGCGCTGCTCGCCGAGCGCGGCTTCGTGGGCGTGCGCTGCGGCATCATGGATCCCTACGCGGTGGCCATGGCGCGTCCGGGCGCTCTGTTGTGGCTCGATTGCAAGGATGCGAGCTGGACCAGCGTGCCGCTCGACCTCGAGTCCGTGTCCATCGCGGTGCTCGACACGCATGTGCGTCGCGAACTGGCCCAGGTCGCCTTCAACGAGCGCGTGCAGCAGTGCTCCGCCGCCTTCGAGGTGCTGCGCACCTTGCAGCCCGCGGCGACCTGCCTGCGCGACATCGAGCGCGCCACGCTCGAGCGCGCGCGCGCCTTGCTCGAGCCGCCGCTCGCTTCCCGCGCCGCCCACGTCGTCGAGGAGGTGGCGCGCACCTTCGAGGCGCGCGATGCGCTGCTCGCCGGCGATGTCGCCGGCTTCGGCGCGCGCATGACCGCCGCGCACGCCTCCCTGCGGGCGAACTTCGAGGTGTCGGTGCGCGAACTCGATTTGCTGGTCGAGTGCGCCACTTCCGTGCCCGGCGTGCACGGGGCGCGCCTCACGGGCGCGGGCTTCGGCGGCTGCGTCGTGGCATTGCTGGCGCGCGGCGCGGAACAGGAGCTGCGCGAAGCCTGCGGAGCTGCTTTCGCCGGCCTGCACGGCTGGCGTCCGAGCATCGAGGTGTACCGTCCAGGCGGCGGACCGCGGCGTCTTGCGCGCTGAGTCGGCGCCGGACCTGGGCGCCGAATGCACTCGATTGGCGGCGGTCCTTGGCGCCGGCTGTGCTTGGTCGGCGGCGATCATTGGCGCCGCCGAGTGCCCCGCGGATCCGAGCTGTTCAGCGCGACTCCGCGGCCTCGTGCGCCCGAGCGAGGATGCGCGCTCCGCAAAGGGAGTCGCGCACGCCCACGCTGAACGCGCTCTCGAGCAGCGCGACGCAATCGCCATGTCGGCGTGCCCAGTGGTAGTTCGCCGCCAGCACCAGGCGCGCATCGTCGTCGAGGAAGTGGTCCTCGAGGAAGCCCTCGGCGAGCACGAGTTGCCGGTCGAATTCCGCGGGGTCGCGGTAGAACCCGCGCTTGTCGACCTGCGCGTCGAACAGGGCCGGCTCGAGCTCGAAGGCGCGGCGCAGCGACCAGGCGCAGTAGTGGTAGTCGCCCGTGGCGAACAACGCGTCGGCGAGGACGAGGTGCAGCGCGCCGTCCTGCGGCGAGCACTCGACCGCTCGCGCGTAGTGGTGCACCGCGTCGGCGTAGCGTCCCTCCAGGAAGGCGCGATCGCCTTCGTCCAAGTGCTGCTTGGCGGCCGCATGCAGGGCCTGCACGACGGCCTCGGGCGCGGACGGTTCGACCAGGCGCGCGTCGGCCGCCACGGGAGCGGCCGGGGGCGTTGCGTCGACTTCGATGATCGTCTCGCGCACGACCTCGCGCTCCACCACGCGCTCGACGACGAGCGGCTCGTCGTGGTCGATCCACACGACGCTCGGATACCAGTACCAACTGGGGTACGACCAGCCGTAGCAGGGCGACCAGCACGAGGGTCGCCACCAGCACGAGTTCCAGCCCCAACCGAAGCCGTAGCCGAAGCCGTAGCACTGCGACCAGGTCATGTGCCAAGTCCACCAAGGCTTGTACCAACCGCAGTCGTTCCAGCTGTCCGCCCACCACCAGCCAGTGCTGCAACCCGTCCACGCGCCGACCGCCACGCCGGTGGCGATGCGCGTGCTCGCGCCAGCCGCCTCGGCGAGACGCTTGCTGCGGCGTTCGACCTGCACGGCGGCCTCGGGCTTGGTGCGTCGCAGCCCCTCGACCGCCTTGGCGGCCTCGCGCCGACGTGCGTCGCCCTCCACTTGGTCCTTGCTCGCGGCACGCCGCGCGCCTTCAGTCGCCTCCGCGCGCCTGCTCGCCGACTTGACCTGCTGCTTCGCGATGGATTCCCGCGCGACTGACTCCTGCGAGGCGGCGAGCTCGCGGCCCGGTTGCAGTCCCTCGCGCGACTTGGCCACATCCCCGCCGGCGCGCGCAGCCCCGGCCTCTGTCGCGTACTTGGCGCGCGCGCCACGCGCCTCGGCGGGGCTGGGCGCCGTGATAGGCGCCGGCTTGCCGCGCGCTTGCGCGTCGGCGGCGCTTGGTTGGTAGCGCTGCAGGATGCGTGCGCTGTCCACGGGTTGGCTGGCGCTCGCGCCGGCCGGAGCCATGCGTCCCGAGCCCAAGGCGCCCAACCGCGCCCCTGGTCCGGCGATGGCGCCTACTCCGCCGACCAGCGGAGCGTTGCCATTGGCACGTTCGAGGCGTGCACGCGACAGGGCGCGCTCCACATTGCCGTCCACCGGCAGGCTGCTCGACCCGGAGAGGCGCGGGATCGGCGTCGTGGTCGTTTCGCGCGTGCGCCAGGCGAGATCGTCGGAGTGGTAGACTCGCTCGGAGTAGAGTCCCTCGTTCGAACCCCTCGTTTCGCCGCCAGCGACCGAATCACCGCGACCGAGGCGCGCTGCTTGATCCAGCTCGCTGCGTGCATTCGAGCGCGAGCGATCCGCATCGCCGGGACGCCAACGCACGGGTTCGCTGGCTTCGCGTGCCGGTCGCGCACCCATACCGCCGCTCGAGTCCGAATCGCCGCCGCTCGTGCCGCCGCGCGTCGGCTGCCTGCCCACTGGGCTGGAGTCCGGCCACGAGCCCGAGCCGCCGCGGCTTGCGCCGCTGCTGCTGGTTCCAGCGCGGCCTGCGTTGCCGCCGCCGCTCCACGGCACGCTGGCTGCGCCGCTGCTGCTCGAGCCTCGCGAGGAACCGCCTGCTTGCCAGCCGCTACCACCGCGCGACGAGCCGCCACTGGAGCTGGTGCCGGAGCTGGTGCCGGAGCTGCCGCCGCTTGCGGAGCCGCGCGAGCCACCCGAGCTCCAACCGGATCCGCCTCCGCTCGAGGGCCGTGAAGGGGCGGGAGCAGGGGCCGGGCGGGCTTGCGGTGCCGGAGCGGAAGCTGCCGGACGCGAGGAGCTGCCGGGCGAGTTGCCCCGGCCACGATCCAAGGCCGTGCCCAACTCGGCGACGGTCACGATGGCGAGGAGCGACAAGCAGTAGCGGGGGATGCTGTTCATGGGGAAGACCCGCCCGGTGCGGTGGGCGATGGGTTCAGGCCAGCAAGCCGCGTGCCGCGCCCTCGAAAGGCTTGGCGAGCCTTCCAGCGGATCTTCCAGCGCCGACGGGCTGGAGAGCGTCCACTGGCGAGGACAGAACCGCGGCTCTTCAGGGATCGAGCGGCAGCACCAGCACGAACGAGGTGGGGTCCTTGAGGTCGTGGCGCAAGTAGGGGCGGCCTAGTGGCTGGCCCTTCTGCGCGGCGGAGCGGAGGCGTTCCAAGTCCTCCTGCCCGCCCGGTCGCGTGCGCGAGACGATCGCCCAGCCGGAGCGTTCGGGGATGGAGACCCACTCTGGTGCAGGCGTCTGGGGCAGTCCCGCGAGCCGCAACAAGAGGTGCGTGGGACGCAGTTGATCGTCGAGTTCGACGGTCACCTTGGGCTCGATCGTGGTCCCGAGCTTGGACATCTCCTCGGCGCGCGAAGCCACTTCCTGCTCGAACAACGCCGGCACTGCGTCGAGCGCGGCGTCCTTGGGCAAGGCCACGCGCTTCAGCCGATGCGCGGGCAGATCGAGGTGCTGCACGCCAGGCGGTGGCGCCGGTCGGCGGTCGGCGGGCAGGAAGAAACCGTCGAGCAGACGGGCTTGCCGGTCCCAAGTCGTGACGCGCTCGGTCCACACGCGTTGGTCTCCCAACCAGATCTCGTGTCCTGCGGGGATCAAGCGATCGGAGCGCGACTCCCACACGATGGCGCGCCAGCTCTCGCCCGCCGCACCGTCGAGTCCGAGGGCGTCGAGCCGCGCTGGACGGCCTTGCGCGTCGAGTTCGACGCGCAGCTTGCCGAGTCGCGGTAGTTGCGCCTCGCGCAACAGATCAAGTGGTCTATCCGCGCCATCGACGGGCACGACCCACTCGAAGCCATGCGGCCACAAGTACAACGCGCGGCGCGCCTCGAACGACAGGAGCAGCGCCGCGCGATCCTCGGCCTTGTATTCGACGCTCTGCGCTTGGCGCGGCTCGAGCGCCCACACGACTTCCCCGTGGCGGTAGCGCAGCCTGCGGTCGGATGCGCCTTCGACCGGACCGTTCGCCATGTACAAGCGCGCCCGGTCCGGGAAGGCGTAGCTGATGCGCAGCGCATGCGGCCGCGAAGGTGCCGCGTCGTAGGTCAGCGTCGCGCAAACCTCGAGAGCTTGGATGCCATCGGTGGTCTGGCGTGGGCCCAGCCCGGGCGCGTCGGCGGGAGCTTGCCCGGGCGAACCATCGCGTGGCGTGTCGGTCGCGTACCGGGACGCGGACTCGGGAAGCGGCGCTGATTCAAGCGCGGACGCAGGCCGGCTGGCCGCGAGCTGCGAGGCCAGCAAGGAGGCGAGCAGGGCGAACGCCGTGGGGGCGGGCATGCGCAGAGCCTACGACATGCGCGCCGTGCTTGGCAGCGCCTGCGACCGCTCGACTCGGCCGACGACGAGCCGAGTCTCATGCGCATGGCGCTTGCGCGTCGGAAACCTCCGACTGAGGACTCTCGCGGAACGCCTCGGCGTCAGCGGTCGCCGGGGCGGCTCAAGGCAGGCGCAGCGACCACTCCAACCAGTCCTCTTCCTTGTCGCCGTAGTTGCGCGGCGGCTCCAGCGACAGCATGTCGCGCAAGAAGGCCGACTTGCGCGGCTCCTTGGCCGCGATCCAAGCCTTGACCAAGGCGCGGGCGCAGCGACCTTTCTCGGCGGTCACCTCGCGGCCGAGGTAGGCGAGCGCACGGCCCGCGGCCAGCGCCACGAAGTTCGTCTCGTCGTGCAGTCGGTCGGCGATGGGTTGGAACGAGTCGCCGTCCTTGAGCTGCGCGAGGAGCAGCGTGCACTGCGCGCGCACGCCCGGCAGGGGATCGACGAGGCCGGCGCGCGCCGCGGCGAGCACGCACTCGCCGCTGGCGCCGGCGCGCACGAGGTAGAGCAGGCACAGCGCGGCGTTGTTGCGTTCCTCCTCGGAGATCGAGTTCCTCAGCAGCTCGCAGACCTTGTCGAGCGGCGTGTCGGCGCGACCCAGGAGCCACAGGCCCAGGAGCGCGGACGAGCGCAGCAGTTCGTCTTCGCTCGACAGCGCGGCGAGCAGCGGGCCTTGCGCCGCGGCTTCGCGCGTGAAGCCCAGCGCGGCCGCAGCCACGATGCGATTCGTCGGAGCGCCTGATTCGAGCGTCTGGAGCAGCTCCGCGCTGCGTTTGCGCGTCGCGGACATCAGGTTCAATTCCAAGAGGCGCGCCTTGCGACGATCCTCGTCGGTCTCGCTCGACAGGAACAGCCTGTTCCACGCGCGCATCTGGCCGTCGACGTCGGCGAGGAACGCGCCCAGCGACTGCTCATCCTGCTTGCTGGAGCGGATGGTCAGCTGTTCCGGCGTGAGTGGCTTGGGCGTTGGATCGCCGGTGTCGGTGCTTTGGCAGCCCGCCATGGCCAGGCACAACGCGAGCGGCAAGCCGCGGCGGCGCGGGCGGAGCGTACGGGAGTTCGAGGGCATGGCAGGTCCGTGGGACGATCAGGCGTCGGGCTTCTTCCCGCCGCGGCTGATCGAGGGTAGTGCGGCGGCGGGGCGCAAGCCATGTGGCGCCGTGCGCCAGCTGGGATTCGGCGCCGATTTCCTGCGTGAATCCGCCGAAGGAGTGCTTCCCGCGGCCGCTCGCAGTTGTCAGGATTCGAAAGTGACCAAGAATGGCCTTCGAAGCCGCGCCGCTCGGAGCGAGTCTGCCTGGCGCGCTTGCGCGCTGGTGGCCTTCGCAGCCTGCTTGTTGGCCTGCGCCGGGCCCGCGAAGGCATCCGGCGCCCCGGCAGCGCACCCCGCGTCTGGGATCAGCTCCAACTCGGAGGGGGCCGGTGCGCCGATCGAGCCGTCGGAGAGCTACCCGAACCTCGGCCACGGATCCTTGTCCCCTGCTCCGCCTCCGGTGGTGGAGCCCGAGGCGATCCAGCCGGATGCGATCGCCGCCACGCCCGAACCCGCCTACCCGCCGCCTGCGACGGTCGCCCGCGCGCCCCTGCTGCGCTTGCAGCAGGTCGCCGGGCGCGATTGGTTCGTGGTCGATCGACCCGGGGACGCGCTGGATCTGCGCATCCTGCCGGGCGAGGTGCTCGAGTACGACGTGGAGATCGACTTGGGCGTTGGAGCCATCGACGCCGGCGACGTGGAGTTGTCCGCCGGACGCAGCGTGATGCTGTCTAGTTTGCCTGACGCCAAGGACGCAACGGCCGAAGCAGGGAGGGTCGAGGTCGCATGGGTGCGCAGCACCGCCAAGGGCGCGCACTTCGGCTACGAGTTGCGGCACATGCTCGAGACGCGCTTCCTTCCGGGCCCCTGGCCGCGCCTGCTGCACAAGGACGAGCAGCGCGGCAGCGAGAATCGCAACCGCGAGTCGAAGCTCGGCCTGCTCGAGGGCGAGCACCAGCAGGAGTACCGCTCCGACGGCCACTGTCGAGGTTGCGACTCGCCCGAGCACAAGGTCGAGGGGCTGTTGCCGTGGCAGGATCCCTCGCACTGCAAGAAATGCAAGCGCCTCGAGCATCGCGCCTGGGGCAAGGTCCAGCGCCAGGCTGCTCCCGCGGACGGCATCGACATGCTCGGCGCCGTGTGGGTGGCGCGGACGATGGTCAAGGCCGGCCTCGAGCGCAGCGTGTTTCCGATCGTCGATCGCAGGCGCGTGTGGCAGGTCACGGCCGCCATCGGGGCGCCATCCGTCGTCTCCGTGCCCGCGGGTCGCTACCGTTGCCGTCCCGTCTCGCTCGCCACCACGCTGCTGCGCGGCGAGCCCGACGACAAGCCCAACCCCCATTTCGAGGGCTTGTTCGGCCTGCAGGGCGCGCTGCGCATCTGGCTCGAGGAGAAGACCGGCACGCCCGTGTTGATCGAGGGCGACCTGCCGATCCCCGTGCCGCTGGTCGACAGCTTGCGCGTGCGCGTGCAGCTCAAGTCCGCCAAGGGCGCCGACCCCGACTTCCGCAAGTTGCCTTGAAGGGCGCTGGCGATTCTGTTAAGTAAATTTGACAGAGCCGCGGCGTGCGGCCCGCTCAGGCGCGCGCTTCGAACTCGCCGCCGGGCTTGACGGCGTCCGGGCGCACGGGCGCCTCGACGACCATCGCCTCGCCGCCTCCCTCGAGCGCGAACTTCCCGCCCGGAGCTTGGTGGCGGCGCTTCACGAAGGCGAGCGCCAATCCAGTGTCGAGCACGAACGAATAGCTCCAGCTGGTCACCACGCCCAGCTCGCGCAGCTCGCCGTCCTCTTCCTTCAAGAGCTTGGTGCCGCGCGGCAGAGGCTCGTCGTGCGAGATGCGCAGGGGCACGAGCCGCTTGTTCAAGCCGCCGTACGTGTCGATCTTGGCGACCACCTCTTGGCCGATGTAGCAGCCCTTGTCGAGCGCGAACGCCCTCTCGAGTCGCGCCTCCTGCGGGTAGACGCCCTCGTCGACGTCGAACGGCGCCTCGGCATGGCAGCCTTCGACGCGCAGGATGTCGCGCGCGGCGCGCCCGGCGAGCAACGCTCCGGCGGATTCGAGCACCGGCAGCGCCTGCGCGCACGCGGCGCGCGGCAGCTCCAGCACGAAGCCGCGCGAGCCCGCCACCAACGCGTCCGCGAGGTGGCAGGGGATGGGAGCGCTTCCTCGCGCGGAGATGGCGCCGGCGACGACGCGCCGCGAGCCTGCTTCGGGCGCGACCAGCCCGGCGCAGCGCAGCACCTCGACCGCGCGCGGCCCGCACAGCTCCAAGCGCGCGCAGCACTCGTCGGTTGCAAACGCGACGGACTCGCTGAAGTGGTACATCTCCAACGCGTCGCGCAGGGCCTTGCCCTGGCCAGTCGCCACCGCAAGGCGCAGTTCGTCGCCGCGGCGCTCGAGCGCGAGCTGGAAGCGCACCTTGCCCTTGGCCGACAGCAGGAGGTTCTCGCGCCGCTCGCCCTCGGGCTGCGCCTTGACGTCGTTGGCGAGCAGCCGGTGCAGGAACGCGGCCGCTTCGGCTCCGCTCGCCACCAAGGTCTCGCTCGCGCTCTGGTCGAAGATCGCGCAGCCCTCGCGCGCGGCGGCGTACTCGTCCGGCACCGGGCCCGCGGCGAGGAGGAACGGAGCCTCTTGCGGACCGGCGATGCGCGCGGCCGGCCTGTCCCGCAGCAGATCGAGCAGGGCGCTGGCGTGGGGCATGGGCATGGAACTCGGGATGGTCGTTGGAGGACTGCTGGGGCGAACGCGGAGTCGAGGATCCGGCCATCCGGGCAGGCGCGGACATGCTCTTTGGGTGCTGCGCGACGGCGAGGCAGTGTACGACCATCACGGATTCGGCCCAAAGGCGTCGCCTGCGTTCCTTGACGGGGCACGGGGGCCGATTCGAAACTAATGGACGGCCTCAATCCGATGCGCGCTCCGACCCAAGCCACAGACCGGAACTTCCGCGCGCTGCTCGGCTTGTTCTGCTTCGTCGCCGCTTGTTCGGAACCCAGCGCGCCCGTGCAGCCTTGGCGCGCCAACTCCGCCGCGCTGGAGCTGCTCGGCGAGGACGCCGAGGCGCGCGCCGGATTGGAGCGCGATCTGCAAGCCCTGTTCGGCACGGCCGAGGCGCCGCTCTGGCCGGGGGAGGCGCTGGGTCGCGCGGAGCTCGCCGCGTCCACCGACGGCGAGCGCCGCCTGGCGCGCCTGCGCGAGGCCAACGCAGTGCGCCACGCGCGCTCGTTGGCGGCGATCGACGACTTCGACTGGGACGAGGTGCGTGCGCGCGAGCCGTCGTTGCAGTCGGCGTGGCGGCTCTTGCGCGACGAGGCGGCGCTCTCGTCGCTGGCCCCCGAGGATCTGCGCGCGCGCGCCAAGGAACTGTTCCTCGACTGGTACCCCACGCTCGAGGACAGCGCGCGGCTCTACGCGGCCGAGTGCTTCCACTGCCATGGCGCCGAAGGCGGCGGCGACGGGCCGACCGCGCACTTCCTCAAGCCGCGACCGCGCGACGTGCGCCTCGGGGTGTACAAGTGGACCGCGCTCGCTTCGCCTGCGCGGCCGCGCCGCGACGACCTGCTGCGCACGCTCAAGGAAGGCGTCAACGGCACGTCGATGCCGAGCTTCGCGCGCTTGTCGGAGACGCAGTTGGAGGGTCTGGTCGACTACATCCGGCTGTTGTCGGTGCGTGGCGAAGTGGAGCTGCGCATGGCCGCCACCTTCGAGTCGGACGGCGAGTGGGAGGACGAGGCGGCGCGCGGCGAACTCGACGCGGTGCTGTCGCGGTGGGACGAGGCGCGCGACAAGGTGCTCGCCTACGACGGTCCCGTGCCGCCCGCGACGAGCGAGTCGATCGCGCGCGGCGAGGCGCTCTACAACGACGCCACCAAGGGCAACTGCGCCTCGTGCCACGGCGTCGACGGGCGTGGCGACGGACCGGCGGCGTGGAAGATCGGGCCGGACGGCGCGCGCGCGCCCGCCTACCTCGACGCGTGGGGCGATCCGATCCTGCCGCGCAACCTGCGCCTCGGGATCTGGCGCGGCGGCTCGCGGCCGATCGACCTGTGGCGGCGCATCGCCAACGGCATCCCCGGCGGACCCATGCCGGCCCTGCGCGAGGCCGAGGACAAGGACGGCGCGCGCGTGGTCTCGGACGAGGAGATCTGGTCGCTGGTGCACTACGTGCAGTCGCTCGAAAGGCTGGGCTCGCCGTGACGCGCGTGCTCGCCACCTCGGTGTTCGTGGCCTTGCTGGTCGCGCTGCCTTGGTGGTTCGCGCACTCGGCGCAGTCGGGGCCGTGGTTGCCGCCGCGCGCATCGAGCTTCGCGGGCGAGGTCGACGGCCTCTTCGACGCGATCCTCGTCGCCTTGGCGACGGCCTTCGTGCTGGTGATGGTCCTGCTCGTCGTGGCGCTGTGGCGTGGAGCCGCGCGCGTCGAGCGCGCGCGCACCACGCATGGCGACTTGCGGCTCGAGCTCGCGTGGACGCTCGTGCCGGCCGCGGTGCTGGCGTGGATCGCGGTGGCGCAAGGTCCGACCTGGCGCGCGATGAAGGGCGACGCGGCGCTCATGGCGCGCGCACCGCTCGCGCGCGTCGAGGCGGCGCAGTTCGATTGGCGCTTCCGCCATCCAGGTCCCGACGGCCTGCTCGACACCAGCGACGACCTGCTCGAGACGCACGAGCTGGTCGTGCCCGCCGGCGAGCCGATCGTGCTGGCGACGCGCACGCGCGACGTGATCCACAGCTTCTACGTGCCCGACTTCCGCCTCAAGCAGGACCTGGTGCCGGGCCGCGACGGACGCATCTGGTTCGAGGCCGTCGGGCTCGGCCGGCACGACCTCGTCTGCGCCGAGTTGTGCGGCTGGGGCCACTACAAGATGGCCGGGTCGATCCGCGTCGTGCAGCGCGACGAGTACGAGGCGCACCTTGCGCGCCTCGCCGCGCGTTGGAACGCCAACGGGACCGAGGAGCGGCCGTGAGCGACGGCGCGCGCGTGAACTCCTGGTCGGATCGCGTTTGGTCGCTCGACCACAAGATCATCGGCTTGCAGTTCCTGTGGGCCTCTTTCGCGATGCTCCTGCTTGGCGGGCTGCTCGCCATGGCGGTGCGTTGGCAACTCGCTTGGCCGTGGACGGACATGCCGGTCGTCGGTCCCGCCTTGTTCGGCGCGACCGCTGGAGTGCCGAGCCCCGAGGGCTACACCGCGCTCTTCACCATGCACGGCACGATCATGATCTTCTTCGTGGTCATCCCGCTCCTGACCGGCGCGTTCGGCAACTACCTGATCCCGTTGATGATCGGCG
>SXXH01000041.1 GCA_005789645.1 Planctomycetia bacterium | reverse complement strand
CCGGGCGCGACGCCCGAGGCTGCTCGTCCGGGCGCGACGCCCGAGGGTGGCGCCAATCCGCGCGCGCTGCGACACTCGTGGGCGCATGAGCGTGACTCCGCCCTGCCCCAAGTGCCACTCGGTCTGGTCCTACGCCGAGGGGAGCTCGTTGGCTTGCCCCGAATGCGGCCATGCCTGGTCGCCCGAGCAGCCGACCGCGACAGTAGTCGAGGAATCCGGCTTGGTGGTGCGCGACGCCAACGGCACGCGACTGCAGGACGGCGACACCGTCGTCGTGGTGAAGGACCTGAAGGTTAAGGGCTCTTCGGCCGCACTCAAGGTAGGCACTAAGGTGCGCAACATCCGCTTGGTCGACGGCGACCACGACATCGACTGCAAGATCGACGGCTTCGGCGCGTTGCAGCTGAAGTCGCAGTTCGTGCGCAAGGCGACTTGACGCACGCTCCTCGTCGGCCCGACCCGGGCAGGGCGAGGCCGAGCCGAGCCGAATCAGGCCGACTTCGATGCGCGCTTGTTCCGCAGCACATGCAGCTCGATCGGGAGCAGCATGCAGCGGATCGTCTCGACGTACTCGAGGCCTGGTTCCTTCGCCACCAGCGCGCGCACCTGGTCGTTCTTGACGAACAAGGTGTTCATGGCGAGGTAGGCGGTGACGGCGTTGCCGCGCTCGGCCACGGCCTTCAGAAACGGCCGCACGGCACGCATGCCGTCGTCGCCACCGTCCCATTGGGCCGGGCGCGACTCGATGCCCAGGTCCTTGCCCGCCGAACTCGGCAGGTACGGCGGATTGAAGGTCACGACATCGAAGGGGACCTTGACGTTCGAGAACAAGTCGGAGTCGACCACCTCGATGTCCGACTTGTTCAGCGCGATGTTGCGGCGCGACGAGGCGGCGAGTTCGGGGTTGAGGTCCGCGCAGGTCACCTTGCAACCGGCCTTCTTCGCCAGCGACAGTCCGATGACGGCGAACGAACCCGTGCCCAGGTCGAGCAGGTGGTTCGCGGGTCCGATGCGCTTCTTCACCTCGCTCACCACGACGTGCGTGGAGATGTCGAAGTAGTAGTCCTGCGGTCCAAGCGCGGGGAAGTCGATGCCGAACAGCAGCTTGGCGATCGCCTTGGAGCGATACACCTGCATCGCCGCCATCTGCACCAGGGACATGCCAGCCATGTGTGTCTCCTCGCCTTTCCTCAGACCTTGGGCTTGATCAGCATGAACCCGCCGATCACCAGCGCGTCCATGCCCGTGCCCATGTAGCAGCGCAACGCCTCGATGGGCCGGCACACGATGGGTTCGTTGCGTACGTTGAACGAAGTGTTCATCAGGATCGGCACGCCCGTCCGCTCGTGGAACGCGGCGACGATGTCGTAGTAGCGCGCGTTGACGTCGCGCGTGATCGACTGCGGACGACAGGTGCCGTCGACGTGGACCACCGCGGGGATGGCGGCCGCCTTCTCGGGGCGCACCTGGAAGGCCTTCATCATGTAGCGCGACTCGCGCCCGTCGACGAACCACTCCGCCTCGTGCCCGGCGAGGATCACCGGCGCGAACGGCCGCCAGCCTTCGCGGAACTTCACGTTGGCGTTGACGATCTTGAGCATGTCGGGATGGCGCGGATCCGCCATGATCGACCGCGCGCCCAAGGCGCGAGCGCCGAACTCGTTGCGACCGGTGTACAGACCGACGACATGCTTGGTGGCGAGCAGCTCGGCGATGCGTCCGATGTCCAACCGCTCGTAGGCCACCTTGCAGACCTTGAGGTCGGCCTCGATCTGCGCATCGTCGAACTCGGGCCCGTAGTACGCGTGGCGCAATTGGAAGCGCGGGTCGTCGCCGCCGATGCGCGCGCGCTCCATGGCGGCGCCCAGCGCGACGCCGGCGTCGTTCGAGGCGGGCAGCACGTACAAGTCGTCGACGACGCCCGACAGGAGAATGGCGCCGTTCATCTTGCAGTTCATGCCCACGCCGCCGGACAGGCACAAGCGCTTCTTGCCGGTCAGGCGCGTGGCGCGTCGCGCCATCTGGATCGCGCCCTTCTCGAGCAGGTCCTGCGCGTGCCAGGCGATGTTTCGATGTCGGTCGGTGATCTCGCCGTTCTTGGCGCGCGGCTCGCCGAACAACTCGACCAGCGCATCGCTGAACGCGTAGCCGAAGCTGTGCGGCCCGTCGATCGTGTAGCGCGAATCGACCTGGTACGACTCGTCGCCGACGCGGAAGACCTGGTCGAACAGCTTCTGCAACGCCGGGTCGGGGCCGCCGTAGGCCGCCAGGCCCATCAACTTGCCCTCTTGGCTGTAGATGTCGAAGCCGCAGAACTCGGTGAACGCCGCGTAGAACTCGCCCAACGAGTTCGGGAAGGAGATCTTCTCGCGACGGTGGATGTCGAGGCCGCGCCCATCCCAAATGGTCGTCGACTCGGTCTCGCCGCTGCCGTCGACGATCAGGATCGCCGCATCGTCCCAGCCCGAGCTGTAGTAGACGCTGGCCGCGTGCGCGCGATGGTGCGGCACGTAGGCGACCTTGGGGATGCGTCCGCCGATGCGCCCAAACCGGATGTGCTGGCGGATGAGCTTCTCGAGGAACGGCGGCGTGAACTGCAACGTGGTCAGCACGCGATCCTGCGTCAGGTCGACTCGGCCGATGCGCGGCTCCTTGGGCCAACCGAGCCGCGCGAAGCCACCCACGACCGACTTGAGTCCGTACTTGACGAGGTTGAAGGTGTACGGCCACGGCGCGCACGGGTACGCGATCTCGTCGACGTCCTCCAACGACAACTTGGCGTGGTCGAGCGCCGCCTTGATGCTCTCGACGGGGAACCCGTCGCGCTGGGCCTTGACGCGGTTGACCTTCTCC
Organism: Planctomycetia bacterium; assembly: GCA_005789645.1. Lineage (GTDB taxonomy): Bacteria > Planctomycetota > UBA1135 > UBA1135 > SXXH01. The sequence goes on along the minus strand of SXXH01000041.1, from coordinate 547 downwards.
TCCTCGATGAAGAAGTCGAGGCGACCATCGACGACCAGCGCGGCGGCGTGGTTGTAGTAGAAGGCCTGCAGCCCGAGGACGTTCATGAGCGCGTGGCTCCGGTCGCGGATCGCCGGAGCGGGATCGAGTGGGGAGTGTGGGACATGGCCGACGGCCTTCGCAGCGGGCTCCGCGGCATCGGCAGGATCCGCCCCGGACTGGAGTTGGATCCACCTGCGCGGACGCTCCCGACTACCTGCCGCAGCGCCGCGGTCCGCTGGCCTGTCATAGTATGCCGCCCTAAGTCGATGCTGACAAGAATCTTAGGGCACCAACTCGCCGTCGCCCCCTGCGCTGGCGGCCCCGCGGGATGCGTCCTTCTGTCGCGCCCACCACTCCAAGCGCCGCGCGACCTCCTTCTCGAACCCGAACGGTCCCGGCTCGTAGAAGCGCGACCCGCGCAGCTCGTCGGGCAAGTACTCCTGCGGCATGTACCCGGTCTCGGAGTCGTGGGCGTGGCGATAGCCCGCGCCGTGCCCGAGCTCCTTCATCAACTTGGTCGGCGCGT
>SXXH01000040.1 GCA_005789645.1 Planctomycetia bacterium | reverse complement strand
GTCGCGGCCGCGAGCTACGAGGCGCGGCGCTTCGGCTTGCGCTCGGCGATGCCCACCGCGCAGGCGGTCGAGCTGTGCCCGGATCTCGTCTTGCTGCCGCCGGACTTCGAGCGCTACACGGCCGAGTCGCGCCGCATCATGGCCGTCTTCCAACGCTACACGCCGCTGGTCGAGCCCTTAAGCCTCGACGAGGCCTTCCTCGACGTGTCCGGTTGCGAGCGCTTGTGCGGCGAACCGCGCGACATCGGGCTGTCGATCAAGAAGGAGATCCTCGCCGAGACCGGGCTCGTGGCGAGCGTGGGGGTGGCGCCGAGCAAGTTCCTCGCCAAGCTCGCCTCCGACCTCGACAAGCCCGACGGCTTCAGGGTGATCCTGCCCCACGAGGTGCGCGCGGTGCTGGATCCGCTGCCGGTCTCGAAGATCTACGGCGTGGGACCGCGCACGGCCAAGCGCCTCGAGGCCGTGGGCGTCGCCACCATCGCCGACCTCGCGGCGCGCCCGCGCGACGAGGTCGTGCGCGAGTTCGGCGCGAGCGGCGCGTGGATCCACGACTTGGCGCACGGCCTCGACGATCGCCGCGTCACGCCGCGCCGCGAGGAGAAGAGCCACGGCAAGGAGCAGACCTTCGAGCGCGACGTCGCCGATCGCGAGGAGCTGCGCTTGTGCCTGCTCGACTTCGCCGAGGAGCTCGCCTGGGACCTGCGCCATCGCGGCCTGCGCGGTCGAGTGGTGGGCATCAAGGCGCGCTTCGGCGACTTCCACACGATCACGCGCTCCAAGACCTTGCCGGCGCCGACCAACCTCGCGCCGCGCATCTACGCCACCGCGCGCGAGTTGCTCGAGCGCGTGCCGCCACGCCCGCTGCGCTTGCTCGGCCTGACGGTCTCGTCGCTCGGTGATGTGCGCGCGCCCGTGCAAGAGCAGCTCTTCGGCGATGAACCTCGCCTGGCCGTGGTGGACGCGCCCACCTTGCGCGAGAAGAAGCTCCAGCGCGCCGCCGCGGGCATGGACACGCTGCGCAAGAAGTACGGCGAGCGCACTGTCATGCCCGCCAGCCTACTCGGACGACCGCCGACGCGCTGACCTTCGGCGCACGTCCAGGCGGCGATTGGTGTGTGGGGGGAGCGAGCGTCTCCGCTGGATTCTTCGATTCTTGATCTGTGCTTGACCGCCAGCGGTGAACCGGCTGCCAGCCTATGCCGAGGAAGTTGTTTTGTTCGTCAGGTGCCCGAAGCCTCGACGGCCAGCGCTCCTCCACCACTCCTCCCTCCTTGATCAGCCTCCGAGGTACACCAGTGTCCAAGCAACGCTCTAGTCTCGGCGCCTTCCTGCGCCGCAGCACCGCTCCCCTGTTCACATCCGCCGTGTTGGCCGGATCTGCCTTTGCCAACGGCCCGATCACCAACCCGACCATCAGCGAGTTGCTCACCAACGCCCCGGGTACCGACAACGGTCAGGAGTACATCGAGCTCCGCGGCCCGGCCGGCGCGTCGCTCGCGGGCTATTGGCTGTTGGCCATCGAGGGTGACGGCGCCGCCGCCGGTGTGGTTGACTTGCGCTACGACTTGGGTGCGCTGAGCTTCGGGTCAAACGGACTCCTGCTCCTGCGCGACTCCGCCGCCACCATCAATCCGGCTCCTGCCGCCGGGACTGTGGTTGCGGTGCTCGACTTCAACCCGGACATCGAGAACGGCACCAACACGTACATCTTGGGCTTTGGCCAGGCGCCCCTCTTGGCCGCCGACCTTGACGCCGACAACGACGGAACGCTGGACGTCGGCGCCTTGGCAGGCTTCACCGTCCGCGACGCGGTGACCTTGACCGAGAACGACACGGGCAACCTTGCCTACGCGGACGACGTGGGTGGAACGGTCCTGCCGGCCGATCCGGGCTTCAACGCCGACGCCCTGATGCGCACCTACAACGCCTCTGGTTCGCCGTGCATCTGGGTGGGTGGCGACGTGCTCGGCACCAACCCGGGCGGTCCCTACACCTTCGACGCCACGCGCTTCTTCGGCTTCGGCCAGCATGGCGTCGACCTGGTGGCCACGCCGCAGGTCCTCACGCCCGGCAACCTCAACGAGGTCTACGACGCGGACGGCGACGGGCTCGCCAATGCCTGCGATACCTGCACCGACACGGATGGCGACGGTCAGGGCAACGCGGGCTTCCCGGCCAACACTTGCCAGCTCGACCCGTGCCCGAGCGACGCGACGAATGCCGACACGGATGGTGACGGCACGCTCGATTGCAACGACGGCTGCCCGAGCGATCCGCTGAAGACGGCTCCGGGTGCTTGCGGTTGCGGCGTTGCCGACGCCGACACGGACTCGGATGGCACGCTCGATTGCAACGATGGTTGCCCGAACGATCCGCTGAAGACGACTCCGGGCGCTTGCGGTTGCGGCGTGGCCGACGCCGACACGGACTCGGACGGCACGCCTGATTGCAACGACGGCTGCCCGAACGATCCGCTGAAGACGGCTCCGGGCGCTTGTGGTTGCGGTGTTGCCGAGACCGACACGGACTCGGACGGCACGCCTGATTGCAACGACGGCTGCCCGAATGATCCGCTGAAGTCGGCCCCCGGCGCTTGTGGTTGCGGCTTCGCCGAGACCGACACGGACTCGGACGGCACGCCGGACTGCAACGATGGCTGCCCGAACGATCCGCTGAAGACGGCCCCGGGTGTGTGCGGTTGCGGCACCGCCGACAACGACACGGACACGGACGGCACGGCGGACTGCAACGACGGCTGCCCGAACGACGTCAACAAGACGGCTCCGGGCCAGTGCGGTTGCGGCGTCCTCGACACCGACACCGACTTGGACGGCATCGCCAACTGCATCGACAACTGCCCGCAGTTCGCCAACGTCGGCCAGTTGGACACGGACAACGACGGCGTCGGCGACGACTGCGACAACTGCGTCAACCTGCCCAACCAGAACCAGGCTGACTGCGACGTCGATGGCATCGGCGATGCTTGCGAGCTGTTCGCGGGCGAGCCGGACTGCAACTTCAACAAGGTGCCGGATGCTTGCGACGTGCTCTCGGGCGCTTCGCTCGACGTGAACACCACCGGCGTCCCCGACGAGTGCGAGACCAGCGGCGGAACCCCGTACTGCTTCGGCAACACGGGCTGCCCGTGCGGCAACAACTCCCTCGCCGGCGGTTGCCGCAACTCGACCGGCCTGGGTGCTTTCTTGTTCGGCTCGGGCACCAGCTCGGTCGCCAACGACAGCTTCACCCTGTCCGCTGGCGGCTTGCCGCAACCGGCCTTCAACCAGCGCAGCTTCGCGTTGTTCCTGCAAGGCACCGCCAAGCAGAGCACGCCGTTCGCCGACGGCAAGACCTGCGTCGGCGGCACCACGGTGCGCGTCGCGACCCTCTCCCCGTTCCAAGGCGCCGCGGTCTACCCGCTCGGCGTCAACCCGCGCATCTCGGTGGTCGGTTCCATCCCGACGACCGGTGGCGCGCGCTACTACCAAGTGTGGTACCGCAACACGGCTGGTCCGTGCGGCTCGGGCTCGAACCTGACCAACGGCGTGGCCGTGATCTGGATCCCCTGACACGCAGGTGTCGGCCGACCGCCTGCGCGGACTCGGTCGACTAGTCGGCTCCACGGGGTCCTCCTCGCACGCGAGGGGGGCCCCGTGGCCTTGCATGGCGGGCAAGTCGTCGCCCCTTCCTCGCGGGCGTTTGACGCGGCCTTCATGGCGGCTTTGCGCGTGGAACGCCCAATCTCCAGTTGTCGCGCTTCACTCTGCAACACACGCACACGCACCACATGAAGAACCAACTCGCCGCAGCTTCCTGCGTCCTCCTGCTCGCCAGCGCCTCGCAGGCGCAGTTCACCCTCAGCGAGATGCTGATCAACGCTCCCGGCGCCGACCAAGGACTCGAAGGGATCGAGATCCGCGGCACGCCCGGCGCGTCGCTCGACGGCTACAAGGTGCTCGTCATCGAAGGCGATCGCGGCACCACGGCCCAAGGCTTCCTCGACAAGGTCATCGACCTCGCCGGATACGTGATCGGCGCCAATGGCCTGCTGCTGGTGCGCGATGTGCCCGGGTTGCCGTACTTCCCCGTGGTCGACCCGGCGACGAGCGTCGTCTACCAGGACTTCGTGCCCGACATCGAGAACAGCGCCAACACCTTCGTGCTGGGCTTCGGCCCGGTGCCGCCGATCAACACCGACCTCGACGCCAACGACGACAACGACATCGACGCGGGCGTCCTGCCGGGCTTCACGGCGGTGGACGCGGTCAGCTACGAGGCTCCGCTCGACGACCCCGCCACCGGTGGTTACTACGCCGACGACTTCGGCGGCTTCGCCATCCCCGCGACGGCCACTTGGACGCCGGATGCCCTGTACCGCCTCTACAACGCGGACGGCACGCCCTGCCGCTGGGCCGCGATGGATGTCAACGGCGTGGCGGGTTCGCTCTACACCTTCGACCCGCTCGAACTGTACGGCCCGATCGACGCGTCGCAGTTCCTCGACCTCGGCCTCGTCAACGCGATCCTCGCGCCCGACGCGGACCTCGATGGCCGCGGAGACGATTGCGACAACTGCCCGTCGGTCGCCAATCCCGGCCAAGCCGACACCGATGGCGACGGACTGGGCGACGCGTGCGATGCCGTGACGCCGTTCTGCTTCGGCGATGGATCCGGCACCGCTTGCCCGTGCGGCAACGCGGGCGCCACGGGCCGCGGCTGCTCCAACTCGCTCAACCCCTCCGGCGCGCTGCTCGCGGCCAGTGGTGCGGCCAGCGTCTCCGCTGACACGCTCGTGTTGTCGGGTGCCGGCATGCCCAACAGCTCGGCGCTCTACTTCCAGGGCACGCTCCAGCAAAGCGGCGGCGCCGGCGCCGTGTTCGGCGACGGCTTGCGCTGCGCCGCGGGCTCCGTCATCCGACTCGGCACGGCGGTCAACGCCGCTGGCGCTTCGCAGTACCCCTCGGGCGGCGCCGCCCTGCCGGGGTCGGTCAAGGGCGCGGTCCCGGCCGGCGCGACCCGCACCTACCAGGTCTGGTACCGCAACGCCGGCGCCTACTGCACGCCTTCCACCTTCAACTTGAGCAACGGCTTGCAGGTCGCCTGGGCCCCGTGAGCCGCGGCAGGCTGTCCAGTTGACTTGACAACCAGCGCGCGGCCGGCGACGGTCCCTCGTGGGCCGCCGCCGGCCGCGCCGCGTTCCGCGCCCAAGCCGTGGAGGAGCTCCTTCGCGATGGTCGGGCGCGGTCAAGCACGGCTGCAAGCCGAATTGCGCACCGCGGGCCGGGACTTGGGATAGCTTCTGTCTGCCGCGGACGCCATGCGCCGCGCGACAAGCACGCCCATGGACGCACGACCCTCGCTGCTGCCCTCGCTGTTCCCCATGTTCTTCGCCCGAACGACTGCTCGCGCGTGTCTGGCGGCTCTGTGCGCCACCATCGGCATCGCCACGACTGGCTTTGCGGCCAACCTCACGCCGGGCAACATCGTCGTCGTGCGCGTGGGCGCCGGCGCGGCACCGCTGACTTCCGCGGCGACGGCGGTCTTCCTCGACGAGTACACGACCGCAGGTGTCCTGGTGCAGAGCTTGGCGTTGCCGGTGGCGCCTTCCGGCGCGCACCAGCCGCTGACGAACTCGGGCACGGCCTCCTCGGAGGGCTTCTTGACGGTCTCGGTCGACGGGCGCTACTTGCTGCACGCCGGCTACGCGGCGGCCCCCGGGCTCGCCTCGATCGCCAACACCGCCAGCGCGACCACTCCGCGCGTCGTGGCGCGCGTCGCCATGGACGGCAGCATCGACACCACGACCGCCATCGCCGATGGCTACTCGGGGGCCAACATCCGCAGCGCCTGCTCCACGAACGGCCTCGACCTGTGGATGGGGGGCACGGGCTCGGCCACGGGCGGCGTGCGCCACGCGATCCTCGGCGCCACCACCTCGACGCAGTTGTCGACGACCATCACCAACAGCCGCGTGGTCGGCATCCACGCCGGGCAACTGCACACCTCCAGCGCGGTGCTGAACTTCCAAGGCGTCAGCACCGTGGGCGCTGGCCTTCCCACGACCACCGGACAAGTCTGCGCATTGCTGCCGGGCTTCCCGACGGCCATCGGCCCGTCGTCGTACGACTTGGCCTTCGCCGACGCCTCGACCTTGTACGTCGCCGACGATCGCGGCTTGACGCAGGGCGGCGGCTTGCAGAAGTGGACCTTGGTGGCCGGCACGTGGACGCTCTCGTACACGCTCTCGGCCGGATTGACCGCCGGCCTGCGCGGCCTCGCGCTCGTGCCGGGCAGCAGTCCGCCGCAGCTCTACGCCACCAGCGCCGACTCGGCCACCAGGCTCGTCGTGGTCGCCGACACCGGCTCGGGCGCCACCTTCGCGCTGGTCGCCACCGCGGCTCCCAACACGGCCCTGCGCGGCGTGCGCTTCCTGCCGGCTCCGGCGGCGACGGCGTTCTGCTTCGGCGATGGAGGCGGCACCGCCTGCCCGTGCGGCAACAACGGGGCGGCCGGCGCGGGCTGCGCCAACTCGATCAACGCCGCCGGCGCGACGCTCTCGGCCACTGGACTCGCCAGCATCGCGGCCGACAGCTTCGTGCTGGCGGGTTCCGGCATGCCCAACAGCTCCGCGTTGTACTTCCAAGGCACGACGCAGGCCGCCTCGGGCGCCGGCACGGCCTTCGGCGACGGCCTGCGCTGCGCCGCGGGCAGCGTCATCCGCCTCGGCACGACGCTGAACGTCGCCGGAGCCTCGACGTACCCCAACGCCATCGGCACCATCCCCGTGTCGATCAAGGGCGCGAACACGCCGGGCGCCACGCGCACTTACCAGGTGTGGTACCGCAACGCGAGCGCGTTCTGCACTCCGAGCACGTTCAACCTGACGAACGGCCTGTCGACGACCTGGCTGCCCTGACGCGCGGCCTCAGTGGGCCTCGAGCCAGTTGGCTCCGTGGCCCACGTCGACCTTCAGCGGCACCTTGAGCGGCACCGCCTGCTCCATGCGTCGCTGGACGAAGGGGATCGTGCGCTCGAGCTCCGACAGCGGCACCTCGAACACGAGTTCGTCGTGCACTTGCAGCAGCAGCTGCGCGGCGAGTCCCGAGCCCGGCAGGTCGCGCTCGATGTCGATCATGGCGCGCTTGATG
>SXXH01000039.1 GCA_005789645.1 Planctomycetia bacterium | reverse complement strand
GTTGACGGTCGAGCCCGGGCTGTACATCGCCGAGGACGAAGCGCTGGTCGACGAACGCTGGCGCGGCATCGGCAGCCGCATCGAGGACGATGTGCTCGTCACCGTGCACGGCCACGAGGTGCTGACCGCCGGGATCCCGAAGACCGTCGCCGAGGTCGAAGCCGCCTGCGCGGCGAACTTCGAACTGCTGGGCGCCATCTGAGGCGCGAGTCCCGTCGCTCGCGCGCGCGGACGGCGACGGAGAGGACGGCGACGCAGCGACCGGCTGCTGGAGGACGACGCTCGTCGCGACCCGGCTGCGCTCAGCGCGGCTCGATGCCCGTGTAACCGAGCCCGCGCAAGTCCTCGAGAGCCGCTTCGTCGTGCTGCACCACCCCGGTGCTCGCCCGACCGCGCAAGCCGCGCACGCGCTCCAGCATCTGCGTGCGCAGCGTCTCGCGCAACGCGGCATCGTCAAGCGGCGCGCCCGAGGGATCGGCCACGAGCCGCGGCGCCTGCGTCGCGCGCCACACGAGGCGCGCGGCATCGCGGTAGCGCGCCTTCTCCTCGATGTTCCCGTACAGCAACGCTTCGGCGTCCACGATGCGCGCCTCGCTTTCCAGCCGCAGGCCAGCGTCGGTTCTAAGCACGAGGCTCGCGCCTTCGGCGCCTGGCAGGGCAGGCAGGCGGCACAACTCGAGCAGCGTCGGCCCTAGATCCATGCTGCGCACGCGCGCGGGGACTCGTCCGGGTTCCAATCCCGGCGCGGCGACGATCAGGGGCACGCGCAGAACCTCTTCCACCAGGGCGTGGCCGTGCTCGTAGCCGCCGTGCTCCCAGAACTCCTCGCCGTGGTCGGAATGCAGCGCCACCACGACGCCCTCGGCGAGTCCCGCCTCGCGCAATCCCTCGAGCAGCCGTCCAACTTGCGCGTCCGTCCACGCGACCTCGGCGTCGTACAGGTCCTCGAGCAACTTGCGGCGCTCGGGATCGGGCTCGGCGCGCCGCAACGCGTCGATGTCGAACAACGCGGGATCGAGATCGCTGGTCGACACTCCGGCGAAGCGCCGCGCCCAGGTGTCGGGCGGAGCGTACGGCAAGTGCGGGTCCATCAAGTGCAGGAACGCGAACCAGTGGCGGTCCTTCTGACCTCGGATCCACGCCAAGGCCTGGTCCACGCCGGCGTCGGCGCGCACGGCGTGGCGCACCCAATAGTCGAAGCCGCGCAACAACCCGGTGCGCGGCTCGAGGAAGGGCGAGGCGTGGAAGCCGGCGGTGGCGTAACCGGCGGCGCGGAAGCGCTCGGCCAGCGTGGGCACGTCGGACGGCAGCGCCGAGTGGTTGGCGGTCGAATCACCCGCGTCGGGCCAACCCGCTTGGCAATCGAGCGAAAGCCCCGCGCCATGGGCGAGCGGCGTGCGCGCGGTGAACAAGCTCGCGTAGCTCGGCAAGGTCCACGGCGCGTTCGACAACGCCCGTTCCCACACGACCCCGCGCGCGGCCAGCGCGTCCAGGTTGGGGGTCAAGCCGCGCTGGTTGCCAAGCGCCCCCAGCCGGTCGGCGCGCAGCGTGTCGATCGACACGACAAGCACGCCGCGCACCTCGTCGCCCGACTGCACGGGCTCGCGCCACACGGGCTCGGCGAGGAAGACGGCGCGCGGGAAGCCGCGCAGGGCTTCGACCTCGACGGCCAGGTCGCCGCCGCGCGAAGGGCGAAGCGCCGGCAAGCGCAGCCACGCCGGACCTGTAGGCTCATGGACGAGCGTGTGCTCGGCCACGAGTCCACCAGCCAAGTGCACGCGCGCGCGCAAGTGGACTTCCTGCTCGGACTCGACGCCGATGTGCAGCTTGAGGATGCGACCGCGCGGCTCGTCCAAGCGCAGGCTCGTCTGCGCACGGCCATGCTGGGGATCGAAGTCGAGTTGCACGGCCAAGCGCGTCTCGGACAAGGAGTACGAACCGGCGCGCTTCCACAACGGCCCCGAGGCGCTGCGCACGCCCTCTTCCAAGGCGGGGTTGAGCGTGACGCTTTGGAAGGCGTGCACGACGGCATCCTCCCGGCCGCAGGAAGACGGCAGGGAGGCGAACAGCGCGGCGCAGGCCGCGATCAGGCGCGTGCTGGCGGTACGCATGGGGGTGGGCGCCCAGATGGTACGCGGAAGGGTCGGACTTCGCCTGCTTGGCGCGCCGACGAGGATGCCGGCATGGAGGGGCGAGCGAGGCGCGAAGCACGCATCGGCGGAGCGAGGAAAGTGAGCGCGGAAGGGATCGAACCTTCGACCTACTGGTTAAAAGCCAGTTGCTCTACCGACTGAGCTACGCGCCCTCGCCGCGGCGCCTTGGATGGCGTGCGGGGAACGAGGATACAGTCGACGAGCGCGACTGGCAAAGGCGCGCCGCAGGGCGCCGGGTTCAGCGTCCGCCGTCTAGCCCCGTGTAACCGATCGAGCGCAGCTCGCGCAGCGTCTCGTTGCTGTGGCGCGCTGCCTCGCCCGACAGGGATGGCCGCAGGCGCTCGACGCGCTGCAGCATGCGTCGGCGCAGCTCTTGGCGCAGCGTGGAGTCGTTGACCGGCGCGGCACCCGGATCGCCTTCGAGGACGGGCGCCGCGCTGGCGGCCCACACCAGGCGCGCGTCGCCGGCGTAGTGCGCCTTGCACTCGAGACCGCCGTACAAGAGCGCCTCGACATCGACCTCGCGCGGGCCTGGCGGGCCGGACAAGAGGCTGCGCCCCTCGGCGCCGACGATGGGCGCGAGGCCGGAGAGCTCCAACAGAGTGGGCCCGAGGTCCATGGAACGCACCCGGTCGCCCACGCGCCGCGGAGACAAGCCCGGCGCGGCCACGACGAGCGGCACATGCAGCACCGGCTCGACGAGCGCGTGGCCGTGCTCGAAGCCGCCGTGCTCCCAAAATTCCTCGCCGTGGTCGGAGTGCAGCGCCACGACGATCTCCTCGAGCAGCCCGCGCTCGGACAAGGCGTCGAACAGGCGGCCGAGCTGCGCATCGGTCCACGCCACCTCGGCGTCGTACAGATCGAGCAGCAGCTTCTTCAGCGCCGGCTCGGGCTCCTGCTTGCGCAGGATGTCGACCTCGAACTGCTCGGCCGCGAGGTCGGCGACACCCACACCGGCGTGACGGCGCATGTATTCCTCGGGCGGCGCGTACGGCAGGTGCGGATCGATCAAGTGCAGGAACAGGAACCATGGTTCCGCGCCGCGCTCGGCGATCCACGCGAGGGCCCGCTCGACGCCCGCATCGGCCCGGATGGCGTGGCGCTGCCACAAATCGAAGCCGCGGTGCAGGCCGGACGGTGGCTCGAGGAATGGCGAAGCGTGCAGGCCGGCGGTGGCCCAACCGGCGCGCTGGAACTGCTCGGCAAGCGTGGGCAACGCCTCGGCGAGGCGCGTCAGTTCGTTCGAAGCGTCGCCGGCGTCGGGCCAGGCCATCTGGCGGGCCTTCACCAATCCGGCGCCGTGCGCGAGCGGCGTGCGCGCGGTGAACAAGCTCGCGTAGCTCGGCAAGGTCCACGGCGCGCTCGACAACGCGCGTTCCCACACCACGCCCCGAGCCCCCAGCCGATCGAGGTGCGGCGAGAGGCCCTTCGTCGAACCATACGCGCCGAGTCGATCGGGACGCAGCGTGTCGATCGAGACGAGCAACACGCCACGCGGACGGCGCGTGCCGTCGGCCGCGAGCGGGGCGGCGAGACGCCACGACGGTCGCGCCAAGTGCACGGCCTTGGGCGTCCCCGCCAAGACTTCGACGCGCACTTCGGCCTCGCCGGAAGCGAGCGGCGCAGGCACGCGCCAAGCCAGCCAACTCGAACCGCCCGGGGTGCTCGCGACCTCGCTCCGCGCCGCTTCGGCGCCATCGATTTCCAACACGAGGCGCGCGCGCACGGCGTCGGATCCGTCGAAGCCTACATGCAGTTCGAGTTCTCCCGCGACGGAGCCCTCCAGCGGAAAGCGCAAGCCCCACGACCGGGCAAGCTGCTGCGCGCCGTCCTCGGCAGGTCGCATGGAGGCCGCCGGACGCGACTCGCGCACCGTGCGGTTGCCTGAACCGATCCACACCGGCGCGTCGGGCACGGGCGCAGCCGGATTGGCCGAAGGGCCGAGCGTCGTGGTGGTCCAAGCCGGTGCGACTGGCGCGTCCGGCCCGCAGGCGGCGCACAGGCCCAGCCAGACCAGCAGCGCGCAACGCAGTCCGAAGCCCGCCAGGGAACGCATCGGTGCCGAGTATAGCACCGGCGTGCGCAAGGCCGAACGTGCCGACGAAGCTCGCGAGGCGGCCAGCGGCGAACGCGGGCGCGACGAAAGGAGTCGAGTCGAGTCGCCAGGAGCGACGCGCGCGGGCGCCGTTCAGTTCTCCATCACTTCAGCGGTCTTCTTGTCGAGCGCGCCGGTGACCTTGTCCTCGTACTCCTTGAGGCACTTCTGGATGTCCTCGAGGCACTTCTTGTGCTCGTCCTCGGTCATCTTGGAATCCTTGAACAACGCATCGGCGCGCTTGTTCTCGTCGCGGCGGGAGTTGCGCATCGAGACACGCGCTTCTTCCGCGAGGTCCTTGACGCGCGCGGCGTACTTCTTGCGCTGGTCGCCCGAGAGCGGCGGCATCGTCAAGCGCAGGATCTTGCCGTCGGACTGCGGCGTGACGCCGAGATCGCTCTTCTGGATGGCCTTCTCGATCTCCTTGAGCATCGCGGCGTCGAAGGGCTTGATGGCCAGTTGCCGCGGCTCGGGCACGGAGATCTGCGCCACCTGCGAGATGGGGCTCGGCGTGCCGTAGTAGTCGACCCGGATGCCCTCGACGAGGGCGGGCGATGCGCGCGAAGTGCGGATCTGGCGCAACTGGTCGACCAGGTGCGTCAGCGACTTTTCCATCTTCTCGCGCGTGTCCTTGAGGATCAGTTGGCTCGTCATGTGGTTCAGCTCCGGATGCGGGTGCCGATCTTCTCGCCGCGCACGACGCGCTCGAGGTTGCCTTCGGCGAACATGTCGAAGACGACGACCGGCAACTTGTTCTCCATGGCCAGCGTGATGGCCGTGCCATCCATGACCTTCAGGCCGCGCGACAGCACGTCCATGTAGGTCAGCTCGTCGAAGCGCGACGCGCCGGAGACCTTCTTGGGGT
>SXXH01000038.1 GCA_005789645.1 Planctomycetia bacterium | reverse complement strand
GGTGACCTATTGGATGAACAAGCTGCAGGGCCTCGACGCGCGCCGGCAGTACTTCGTGACCCTCAACGACGAGTCCGCCGTGGACCCGCGCAAGGTGCTGCGTCGCATGACCTACCACCATCCGGTCTACAGCCCGCGCGGAGTCGCCGCGCAAGCGCGCTGGGCCGAGGTCAATGGCGTGCGACGCACCTGGTACGCCGGCGCGTGGTGGGGCTTCGGCTTCCACGAAGACGGCGTCAAGAGCGCGCTGGCGGTGGCCGAGCGCTTTGGGCGCCGCATCTCCGACCTGCAAGCCCGGGGCGCGGCGCCCGCGACGCGCCCCGCGGAAGCGGTCCTCGCATGAACTCCAGCGCCGCCGATCTGTCCAGTGAACTGGACAACGAAGCCGCGGCGGCGCGCGAGGCGGCGGTCGTCGAGGCGACTTGCCTGTGGGAAGGCAAGGTGCGCCACCGCCGGCATTCACCGAAGTCGCACGCGTTCCGCCACGGCTTGTACCTCGCCGGGCTCGATGGCGACGATCCCGGTGAATTGTGCCGCCGCAGCTGGTTGTGGTCGGCGCATCGTCCCGCGCCCGTGCGCTTCCGCCGCGAGGACTACCTCGCCCCGCGCGAGCTCGGCCTCGGCGACGCGGCGCGCGCGATGGTGGAGCGCGAGCACGGCGAACGGCCGCAGGGCAAGGTGCTGGTGCTGACGCACCTGCGCCACTTCGGGCATGTCTTCAACCCGGTCAGCTTCTACCTGCTGCACGACCTGCAAGGCGAGCTGCGCGCGGTGGTGGCCGAGATCACGAACACGCCGTGGTTCGAGAGGCGAGCCTATTGCCTGCATGTCAAGGACGCCAAGCGGCGCGGACGCAGCTGGCGCTGGCGGTTCAAGAAGGACTTCCACGTCTCCCCCTTCCTGCCCATGGACATGGACTACGACTGGCTGGTGGCGACTCCGCCCGGCCGCGTGGTGGTCCACATGGAGAATCGGCGAGGCGGCGAGCTGGTCTTCGACGCTACGCTGTGCCTGCGCAGCAAGCCCGCCACCGGGTCCAGCATGGCGGGCGTCCTCCTGCGCCACCCCTGGATCACGGGCAAGGTCGTGGCCGCCATCCACTGGCACGCCTTGCGCCTCTGGCTGAAGCGCGTCCCCTTCTTCGAGCATCCCAAATGGAACAGACCGTCGTCCGCAACACCCTGATCGACGCCACGCGCTTCCCCGTGTCCTCGCGCGCCCTGGTGGCGCGCGCGGGGCCGTTGCAAGCCGCCGCGCGCTCGGCGGTGCTCGCCAAGTTGTCGCGCGTGATGGAAGGCGAGATCCGCTTCGTGGATGGCCGCGAGGCGAAGACCATCGGGCGCAGGACTGGCGACCTCGACCTGTGCGTCGAAGTCGTGGTGCGCGACCCCGCCATGTGGCCCTTGGTCGCGCTGGGCGGCACCGTCGGCGCGGCCGAGGCCTACATCGAGGGCATGTGGGATGTGGACGACCTGACGGCGCTGGTGCGCATCTTCGCGCGCAACCGCGAGCTGGTCGACGGCATGGAGACCGGCTTCGCGCGCCTGGCCGCCCCGTTGCACAAGGCCTTCCACCTGCTGCGCGACAACACGCGCAGCGGAGCCAAGAAGAACATCGTCGCGCACTACGACCTCGGCAACGACTTCTACAAGCTCTTCCTCGACCCGACGCTGACCTACTCGGCCGGCATCTTCGAGCGCGAGGACTCGACCATGGAGGAAGCCTCGCTGGCGAAGATCGACCGCCTGTGCGAGAAGCTCGACCTCGGCCCGGACCACCACTTGTTGGAGGTCGGCACGGGCTGGGGCGCCTTCGCCATCCGCGCCGCGCAAACGCGCGGCTGCCGCGTGACGACGACGACCATCTCGCGCGAGCAGCACCGCCTCGCGCTCGAGCGCGTGCGCGCCGCCGGCCTCGCCGATCGCGTCGAAGTGCTCGAACAGGACTACCGCGACCTGCGCGGCTCCTACGACCGCATCGTCAGCGTCGAGATGATCGAGGCCGTTGGGCATCCGTACTACGAGGAGTACTTCCGCGCGCTGGGGCGGCTCTTGAAGCCCGATGGCATGTGCGCCATCCAAGCCATCACCATCCAAGACCAGCAGTACGACCAAGCCGCGCGCAGCGTGGACTTCATCCAACGCTACGTCTTCCCCGGCTCGACCATCCCGAGCATCACGCGCATCCTGGGCGCCGCGACCAAGTCCAGCGACCTCAAGCTGACGCACCTCGAGGACATGACGCCGCACTACGCCACGACGTTGCGTCTGTGGCGCGAACGTTTCCACGAGAACCTCCCGGCCGTGCGCGCCCTTGGCCAGTCCGAGGCCTTCACGCGCCTGTGGACCTACTACCTGTGCTACTGCGAGGGCGGCTTCGCCGAGCGCGCCATCGGCTCCGTCCAACTGCTCTTCGCCAAGCCGCGCAACCGCCGCGAACCCATCCTGCCGCGCCTCGCCTGAGCCGGCTCCCGCCCCTCGCCTCCGAGGGCGCCGGGCACTAGGCTCTGGACATGCCCGGTTCGTTGCTCCATTGCCCCGTGTCCATCCCGTCTGCGCGCCTGGCGCTGGCGGCGCTCGCGCTCCTGCACTCCGCCCCCGGCGTCCTCGCGCAAGGCGCGCAGGGCATGCTGCTGCAGCTCAAGCCGAGCGAGCAGCAGGTGCTCGCCCGCACGCCTTTGGCGTGCGAGTGGCGGCTCGAGGGCGAACCCGCGGCCAAGGCGGCCAATCCCGTGCAGGCCCGCTTGAGGGACCTGCTCGCCGGCCGCTTCCGCTTCAAGGGCGAAGGCAAGCTGGAGATCGACGAACGCGGCGGCGGCGCCGTGTGGAAGCCCGTGGCGAACGACAAGCCCGCGCGCGTCGAGCTCGTCGTCGACGGCGTGCGCTGGCCGCTGGTCTTGTGGCGCAAGCACGAACTCTGGCACGCGACCTCCGGCGCCGTGCAGCAGGCGACGATCGAGGGTCGGTCGCTGCAGTCGCTGGACGCCGACCTCGACGGCCTGCATCTCGGCGAGAACGACTGGCTCAGGCTCGAGGACACGGCTTGGCACCCGTGCGGCTCCGATCCGCTGGTGCAAGTGGGCTCCCGACTCGTGGGCCTCAAGAACTTCGGCGACCACAAGAGCGTGAAGTTCTCCGGCGTCATCGTCCCCGCCCCATCGGGCGTGCACACCGGCACCATGGATGGATTGGCGGCCTTCAACCGAGAGCGAATGATCGTCGGCCAAGCGCCGATGCGCATCGACCTGGCGACCACCTTGTCCCTGCAGAAGCACGCGCTCTACGTGGCCACCGCCGGCAACGACGGCGACCTGCTCGCTGAGAAGCCGGGCCAGCCCGACTACACGGCCGAGGGCGACGAGGCCGCACGGACGACGCAGGTGCTGGCTCCCGTCGACGCCGTGGTCGCGGCGATCGGTCCCACGTTCCGCTCCGCGTACAACCGGGCCAACTTCCTCGCCGATCCCTCGCCCGGCTTCGCGGCGGCCTGCATGACGAATCGCCAACCCGAGCGGCACGGCGGACGAGTCGGCTACACGTGGGTGCAGGCCGGCAGGCAGATCGGCCTCCAGTTCGGCGTGCCGCGCGTCGTGCCGGCGCCGGGGCAGGAGTCCGTGCCTTGCTTCGCGGAATCGGAGTGGCCGATCAGCGAGGAGCGCCCGGAGTTGTTCGCGACCACGCGCGGCACCGCGATCGCGGCCTACTTCGGCAAGGCGCCGTGGACCAAGGCCTCGCTGGTCGTGCTCGACCGCAACGGCAAGATCGTCAAGGGCGAGTGCTTCCACCCGGATAGGCCCGCGGCCCCGTCGCGCGGCGCGGACAACCAGGGCGCCGTGTTCTTTTGGCCCACCGCGCCCCTGCAGCCCCGCTCGCGATACGAGGTCGAGCTGCGCGCCACGGTCGTGACGCCGGATGGCGACGAGCCGGTGGCGCTGTGGTGGTCCTTCACCACGTCGAAGTAGGCAGGCGCTTGCTCGAGGCCTCGGCGGAGCGGACCATCGCTCCCATGCGCAACTTGTGGAACTTCGCGATGTTCCAGGCGGGCTGGTTCGCCTGCGTGCTGGGCGCGGCCGAGCGCATCTGGTGGATCGGGCCGGTCGCCACGGCGGCGATCCTCGCCCTCCACTTGCGCATCGCCAAGGACAGGCCGCGCGAGTGGCTGTTCCTGCTGGCCACGCTGCCGCTGGGCTTCGTGGTCGACAACCTGCAGGTCGCCCTCGGCGCGATCGAGTCGCGCTCCACCCTCGCGCCGGCGCTCGCACCGCTGTGGTTGCTGCCCTTGTGGCCGCTGTTCGGCTCGGTCTTCGGCGAGTCGATGCGTTGGATGCTGGGCAGGCCGTGGCTCGGCGCGGCCTTCGGCGCGATCGGCGCGCCGTTGAGCTACCTCGCGGGCGCCAAGACGGGCGCACTGCGCATCGCCGAAGATCCTTGGCGCTTCGCGGTGGTGGTCGGCCTGCTGTGGGCGGGCGCCATGCCGTTGCTGCTCGGCTGGCGTGGACGCCTCGTGGGCGCGGCTGCCACGCGCTAGCGATCGGGTCCGGCGGCGCGCGGATGCTGCGCACTTCGACCAAGGCGCGGTTCGTGGTCGAGACCGCCGCGAATGCCTATGATCCCGCCCTCATGCAACTCGACTTGCACTCGCCGCTGCGACTCGGACCGCTCGAACTGCCCAATCGCGTCTTCATGGCGCCCTTGACGCGCTGCCGCGCCGGCGTCGAGCACTTGCCCAACGCCTTGATGGCCGAGTACTACGCGCAGCGCGCCTCCGCGGGGCTGATCATCGCCGAGGCCACCATGATCGTCGAGGGCAACTCGGCCTTCCACTCGGAGCCCGGCGTGCACTCGGCCGAGCAAGTCGCCGGTTGGAAGCTCGTCACCGAAGCGGTGCATCGCCAAGGCGGGCGCATCTTCCTGCAGCTGTGGCACGGTGGACGCGCTTGCCACCCCGCCTTCAACGACGGCGCCGGCACGGTGGCCCCGAGTGCGATCGCCATCCGCGGCTTCGAGGTGCACACGCCAAGCGGCAAGGTCGCGCACGTCGTGCCGCGCGAGTTGGCCGACGCGGAGCTCCCCGGCATCGTCGCGGCCTGCGCGCAAGCGGCGCGCAACGCGCGCGAGGCGGGCTTCGACGGCGTCGAGATCAACGGCGCCACCGG
>SXXH01000037.1 GCA_005789645.1 Planctomycetia bacterium | reverse complement strand
GACGAGTACTACCAGTGGATCTTCGAGAACTCGGTGCCGGGCCTGCCCGAGGAGGCGAAGAAGCACGGCCTGACGCCGCTCGAGTACATGCGGCGCCACGGCGCTTTCCTGGTCTCGAGCGACGTGTACGAGGGCCACATGAAGAAGCTCTCCGGCGCCGACGCGGCGAAGAGCGTCCTCGATGAGCGCACGGACACGGTGCTGGTCGACGGCAAGCCCGCGGGCGTGCGCGTGCAGGGCGAACCGCGCGCGGGCTTCGCGACGCCCTCGAGGAAGCTGGAGATCTGGTCGCCGACCATGGAGGACTGGGGCTGGCCGGAGTACGCGCTGCCCGAGTACATCGAGAGCCATGTGCACCGTCGCCACATGGATCGATCCAAGGGCGAGTACGCGCTCATCCCCACTTTCCGCCTGCCGACCCTGATCCACACGCGCTCGGGCAACAGCAAGTGGCTGTACGAGCTGTCGAACACCAACCCCGTGTGGATGCACCCGGAGGACGCCGCGTTGATCGGCGTCGAGACCACCGACCTCGTGCGGCTCACGACGCGCATCGGCCACTTCGTCAACAAGGTCTGGGTCACCGAAGGCATCCGCCCCGGCATCGTGGCCTGCAGCCACCACCTCGGGCGTTGGCGCTTGTTCGACGACGTGGGCACCGACAAGTGGGCCAGCGCCAAGGTCGCGCGCGTCGAAGTTTCGCCGGGCGTGTTCCGCTTCCGCCGCCTCGAGGACATCCGCCCTTTCGAGTCGACCGACAAGGACTCGAAGCGCGTGTGGTGGACCGATGGCGGCGTGCACCAGAACCTGACCTTCCCCGTGCAACCCGACCCGGTCAGCGGGATGCACTGCTGGCACCAGCGCGTCGTCGTGACGAAGGCGACGACAAGCGACCTCTATGGCGACGTGGAGATCGACACGACCAAGTCGATGGAGGTCTACCGCGAGTGGCTGGCCAAGACGCGCGGCGCGCGCAAGATGGCGCATCTGCGACGCCCCTTGCACTTCGCGCGCGCGGTCAAGCCGGCCGCGGAAGCGTACCAGTTGCCTTGACACCGCACCGCGGCGGCGCGCTTCGCCGTCGCGACTGCGCGCCTCGGCGACTGGGCGCGCCTTGATCCCCGCCCTTCTTCCAGCGCCTGCATGTCCACCATTCCCTCCGACGACCGCACCGCCCACACGCGCCGCCTGGTCGAGGCCGCGCGCGAAGCGTGGATCAAGCGACTGATCGACCCATCGCGCGGCAACGCGCTGCTCTTCTTCCGCGACCTCAAGGTCGGCATGCTCGAGCTGCCGCACGCTGGAGTGGCCGTCGCGGAGCTGCTCGCGGGCGGACGAGTGGACTTGGCGGAATTGCGCCGCGCCTTGCCGAACGCCAAGCCCGAGGCGTTGGCGCGTTCCCTGCAAACGGTGCGCACGAAGGCCGTCTCCAACAAGGAGGAGAAGGGCGTCGAGACGCTGCAGCTCGCGCTCGGGATGGCGGGTTGGCCGGCACTCGATGGCGGCAAGCCCTACAACGCACCCGTCCTGCTCGTGCCGCTCGCCATCGAATCGCGCGGACAAGGCGGGCTGGACCTCGTCCTGCACGTCGCGGGCGAGCCGCGCCTCAACCCGGTCCTGTTGCACGTGCTGCACGAGGACTACGCGTTGGAGATCGACGGAGAAGCGCTGGT
Organism: Planctomycetia bacterium; assembly: GCA_005789645.1. Classification (GTDB taxonomy): domain Bacteria; phylum Planctomycetota; class UBA1135; order UBA1135; genus SXXH01. The sequence goes on along the minus strand of SXXH01000037.1, from coordinate 6,062 downwards.
CGAGGCGTGCAGCACAGAGGACGAAGAGGGCGATTGGACCGTCGACCCCACCACGCTGTTCCGGCAGCTCGTCGCGGCGGCGCGTCCGAACATCGCGGAGTTCCAGGTGACGCCGCGCGCGTTGGTGGCGAACTTCCACTTCGCGCGCATGTCGATGGTCGAAGACCTGCGCCAACACGCGGACCAGCTCGCCGCCAGCCCCATGATCGCGGCCATCGCCGGCGATGTGGACGCGCGCCAGCAGCTGGGTCGCATGGACGCTGCGTGGGAGCCGCGCCACGACCAGCGGCAGCCAGGCGAGGACTACCATGTCCTGTTGGCCGATTCGTCGCAGCAAGCCGCCATCGAGGTCGCCGAGCAAGGCCAGAGCCTCGTCGTCCAGGGCCCGCCGGGCACCGGCAAGAGCCAGACGATCGCCAACCTGATCGCCCAATCCGTGGCGACCGGCAAGCGCGTCTTGTTCGTGGCCGAGAAGCGCGCCGCGCTCGATGCCGTGATCAAGCGCCTCTCGCACAAGGACGTGGGACTGGGCCACCTCGTGCTCGATCTGCATGGCGCGGCGGTGTCGCGCAAGCAGGTCATGGCGAGCTTGAAGCTGTCGCTGGAACTCGTCGGCGCCAGCACGCCGCCGAAGGGCGCGGACGCCCTCCACCGCGAGTTCGAGGAGCGTCGGCGCGAACTGAACGACCACGCGCGCCGCATGAACACGGCCCTGGCGCCACTCGGCAAGTCGCCGCTGCTGATCCTCGGCGCGTTGCTGCGCTCGCCTGGCGGCGCGCGCACCGATCTGCGCCTCGGCGCGCAGGCTTGGACGAGCCTCGGGGCCGAGTCGTTGCGGGCACTGCGCGCGACGATGGAGGCGGTGGCGATGCGCCCGCAACTGCACTTGGGCACCTCGAGCTCGCCATGGAACCAAGCGCGCCTCGCCACCAGCTCGGAGGCCGAGCAAGCCTTGGCCACGAGCCGCGCCTTGCTGCAGGAAGCACTGCCGCGCTTGCGGCGCGTGCTCGTCGCGGCCGCCGGCGACGCCGGCATCGCCGTCCCGACGACCTTGGTCGCGGCCTTGGAGCTCGCTCAGGTCTTGGAGGAAGCCGGACGCCTGCACGCCAGCCTCGATCCGCGGGTGCACGACTCCGATCCCGACGCCCTCGTGCGCGCCTTGGCTCCGGCACGCAAGGGGTGGCTCGGCCGGACGATGGCCGCGTTGTTCGATGGCGAGTACCGTCGCGCGCGCAAGGCGATGCGCGCACTTGTGCGCGGCGCACCGCGCTCGGCGGGCGAGGTCCTGGGCTTGGCCGAACAGGCGGCTCGACATGGTGCGCGTTGGCGAGTCTTGTCGCCGATGGGTGCTCCCCCTGCGCCCTCCAGCTCCTCGGCCGAGTTGCTGGCCGCCGCGGACCAAGTCGCGCGCGAGTGCGCGTCCATGCGGGCGCTGGTGCCGGACTTGGCGCCGGATGCGGAGCCGTTGGAGGTGTTGGAGGCCAAGTTGCGCGCCTTGCGCGACGACGCGGCCACCGCCTTCGAGATCCCCGAGGTGCGCCGCAACCAGGAACTGCTGCGCTCGCACGGCTGCGGTGAGTTGCTCGAGGAACTGCGCGCGCAAGCAGTGCCGGCGGACCTGCATGTCGCGCGCTTCGAACACCTCGTGCACTCCACCGCGCTCGAAGCCGCCTACGCCGCCGAGCCCAAGCTGGCCTCTTTCCGCGGGGCCACGCACCAAGACGTCGTGCGCCGCTTCCGCGCGCTCGACCACGAACGCCTGCAACTGGCGGCCAAGCGCGTGAGGCGCCTGCACGCCGAGTCGGTGATCGCCGCCATGAACGAGCACCCCGACGAGGCGCAGCTCGTGCGCAAGGAAGCCTCGAAGAAGGCGCGCCACAAGCCGCTGCGCAAGCTCTTGGACGAGGCGCCGCATGTGCTGACGCGCCTTGCGCCGTGCTGGGTGGCGAGTCCGTTGTCGGTCAGTCAGCTGCTGGCCGCTTCCAACGACCACTTCGACCTGGTCGTGTTCGACGAAGGCAGCCAGATCCCGCCCGAGGACGCCGTGCCGGCCTTGTACCGCGCGCGCCAAGTCGTGGCCGCCGGCGACCAGCACCAGATGCCGCCGACGCACTTCTTCGCCACGGCGGTGGATGCCGACGACATGGGCGCCGACGACGCGGACAACGCGCTGGCGCGCCAAGCCGAGGAGTCCATCGCCGGCTTCGAGAGCTTGCTGGCGTCGCTCGAGAGCTTCCTGCCGAACCGCCTGCTCGCCTGGCACTACCGCAGCGAAGACGAACGCCTCATCACCTACAGCAACGCCGAGGTCTATTCGAAGCGCCTCGTCACGTTCCCCGGCGCGCGCTCGCACAAGGCGATCGAGCATGTGCTGGTCCCCCACGATCCCGCGCTGGGCGGCCAAGAGGAGAGCGCCTCGCGCGAAGTCGAGCGCGTGGTGGAGCTGGTCCTCGCACACGCGCGCACGCGGCCGCACGAGTCCTTGGGCGTCATCACCATGGGCATCAAGCACGCCAACCGCGTGCAAGCCGCCATCGACAAGCGTGTCCAGGAACTGGCCCGGACGGAGCCCGATTTGCGCGCCTTCTTCGACTTGGCGCGCGACGAGCGCTTCTTCGTCAAGAACCTCGAAACGGTCCAAGGCGACGAACGCGACGCCATCATCTTGACGATCGGCTACGGCAAGGACGCCTCCGGCAACCTGCCGCTGCGCTTCGGTCCGCTGCTGCAGGACGCGGGCTATCGACGCTTGAATGTCGCCATCACGCGCGCCAAGCGCCGCATGTGCGTCGTGTCGTCCTTCGCCGCCGAGGAGCTCGACCTCAAGAAGTCCGGCGCGCGCGGCTTGTCGATGCTCAAGGGATACTTGCAGTATGCGCAGTCCGGCGGCGAACGACTCGCCGCCAACGAACGCGCCGACGAGCATGAACTGAACGAGTTCGAGTGCGACATCCGCGACGCGCTCGAGGCGCGCGGCCTGCACCTGCGCGCGCAGTACGGCGCCTCGCGCTTCCGCATCGACCTGGTCGCCATGCACCCGCAACGCCTCGGCCAACCGATCCTCGCCATCGAGTGCGACGGCGCTTCGTACCACTCGAGCGCCACGGCCCGCGACCGCGACCGCCTGCGCCAGCAGCACCTCGAGCGCCTCGGCTGGACCTTCCACCGCATCTGGTCGACCGACTGGTTCCGCGACCGCGAAGCCGAGATCGCCGCACTCCTGCGGGCCTACGAGGAGTCCATCCGCCGCGCCGACCTCGAGCACGCCTCCGCCCTCAAGCCCCCCAACCCGCCCCCGCCCATCCACCAAGACGCGCCCACACCCACCCCGCCGGTCACACCAACCATCGCCCACCCCACCGCTCCACCCGCCCCCCAACCGGCCCAAGTCGCCGAGTCCCCCTCGCGCACCCTGCCCCGCCCCCGCCTCCCCCACGCCGACTCGATCGACGACTACACCCGAGCCCACCTCGTCGCCCTCCTGCACTGGATCGCCTCCGACGGCCTCCTGCGCACCAACGAGGAACTGATGCGCGTGGCACGCGAGGAACTGGGCTTCGAGAAGATGGGCTCGAGGATCAGGCGGAGGTTGGAGGAGGCGGTGGAGGCGTGGCGTTCCTCGGGGCGCTGAGGTCGTTCAGCGGCTTTGAGCCACTCTTGCTAACCTGACTAGCGTGTCGTCAGCCCCCACCGACATCACCCAACTCCTGCGCGCCGCGCGCGAAGGACAAGCGGGGGCGTCCGATGCGTTGATCCCGTTGGTCTACGACGACCTGCGCGCCATGGCGGCGGGCGCGATGCGCGGGCGGAGCGAGCACACCTTGCAGCCGACGGCGCTCGTGAACGAGGCGTGGTTGAAGCTCTTCAAGGGGCAGGGCGCGGAGTACGCGGATCGCGAGCACTTCCTGTGCGTTGCTGCGCGCGCCATGCGTTCGCTGCTCGTCGACCACGCGCGCGCCAAGCGGGCGCAGAAGCGCGGCGACGGGGCCAAGGCGGGCGAGCTGGACTCGCTGATGGTCGGTGTAGAGGACCGCGCCTTCGACATGGTGGCGCTGGACGACGCGTTGACCAAGCTCGCCGCCTTCACCGAGATGGGCGCGCGCATCGTCGAGCTGCGCTTCTTCGGCGGACTCGAGGTCAGCGAGACGGCGCACGCCTTGGGCGTGTCGGAAAGCACCGTCGAACGCGAGTGGCGCGCGGCGCGGGCGTGGCTGTACCGGCAGTTGTCGGCGTGAGCCCAGGGCGAGCTGCACCTGGAAGCGTGGCCGCGGAGCAAACGGTCTTTGCCGGAACTTGATACGAGCTCGAGGCTCCGCGCAGATCCGCCGGCCGCGGGCCACGGACACGGCAATGTCCGTCTCCCTTGCCAGGCGAGCGGGCGCATGGGAGCACTACGCCTCTTCGTTCACCCTCGAGCTTGCACCCCATGACCCGCTTCCTCCACACGGCCGACTGGCACCTTGGCAAGACCTTCCACTCGTTCAGCGAAGACGAGGACACTCGCGCGCGCTTGAAGAGCGCGCGTTTCGAAGCTCTAGATCGCATCGGCTCCGCCGCGCGCCAGCATGGTTGCGCGGCGATCCTTGTCGCCGGCGACCTGTTCCACTCCAACGACGTCGACGATCGCGTGCTGGTCATGGCGCTGGAGAAGATCGGGCGCATGGGGCTCCCGGTGGTCGCCATCCCAGGCAACCACGACCACGCCGGCACGGCGTCCATCTGGGAGCGGCCGCGCTTCCGCAAGGAACAACAAGCGCTCGCGCCGAACCTAGTGCTGGTGGCCGGCAAGGCCGAGTGCATCGACATCGAAGGCGTCGACGTGCTCGCCGCGCCGGTTCTGCAACGCTTCCACCAGCAGGCGCTCGCCGACCTCGCCGGACTCGGCGCGCGGGACGGCCGGCCGCGCCTCGGCCTCGTGCATTCCGCGTCGATCGAGTTCAGCGAAGACGGCACGGGCCGCGCCCTGCAGCTCGTCGGCCAGGAGAAGGCGGCGCTCGACTACCTTGCGCTGGGCGACTTCCACCGCAGGCAATCGGTGCCGGGCATCCATTGCGAAGCGTGGTACGCGGGCACGCACGAACCCGACGGCTTCCCGAGCCACCACCAGGACGGCGAACGCCGCGGGGGCTGCCTCGTGGTCGAGCTTGAGCGCGGCCGCGGTCCGCTGGTGACGGAAGTTCAACTGGAGGGCGGCCTGCGCTGGATCCGCGCCATCCGCAACCTGCGCGACGCGGCAAGCGCCGAGCAGCTCGTCTCCGATCTCGACGCGTGGATCGCGGCAGGTGTGCAGGGAGCCGTATGCCAGCTGGATCTGGACGGTTCGCGGCTCGGCATCGCGCTGCGCACGCGGCTCCTCGCCGAGCTGGAGGAGCGGCGCGCGCGCTGCCTCGCATTGCAGTTGGAAGGAGTCGTCGCGGCGGAACCCGCCGACGACGAGCTCGAAGCCCTGCAGCGCCAAGGCGGCCTCGTCGGGACGGTCGCGCTGCGGTTGAAGGAACGCATCGAGGCGGCGCCCGAGTCCTCGCACCGCGAACGTCTCGCGCTCGCGCGCCTACACGAACTCGCCGCGCAGGAGGTCGCCCGATGAGACTGCTTGCCGCCATCGTCTCCAACTACCGCATCCACCAGCGGCTGGCCGTGGAGTTCCACCCCGGCGTGACCGTCGTCGCCGGCTTGAACGAGACGGGCAAGAGCACGCTCATCGAAGCGCTGCACCGCTGCCTGTTCCTCTCGCACCGCAGCGGCGGCGAGCTGCAGAAGGCCATGCGCAGCCGCCACGGCGGCCAACCGCAAGTCGAGCTGCGCTTCCACGCGGCCGGCAGCGACTGGCGCCTCGTCAAGACCTTCGCCGGCCAGAACGGTACGGCGCAGCTCGTGCGCGAAGCGTCGTCGGAGCGCTGGGAGAGCGAGCAAGCCGAGGAGAAGCTCGCCGAACTCACCGGCCGCGCCGTGGCCAGCGGACGTTCGAGCCAGAAGGAGCTCGACCGCAGCTGGGAGCACCTGTGGGTCAGGCAAGGCTGCTCGCACCTGGATCCCCTCTCGCAGATCGATCCTGCGGACCT
>SXXH01000036.1 GCA_005789645.1 Planctomycetia bacterium | reverse complement strand
GCCGCCGAGGTCGACGAACACGCCGAAGTCGGCGATGTTCTTGACCGTGCCGCGGCGCACTTGGCCGTCCTTGATGTCGGTGAGCAGCAGCTCCTTGGCCTTCTGGCGCTCCTCTTCGAGCAACTTGCGGCGCGACACGACGATGTTCATGCGCTCCGAGTCGATCTTGATGATGCGCGCGCGCACCGGCTCGTTGAGGAAGTCGCCCACGTCCGCCGTGCGGCGCAGGTTGACCTGGCTCGCCGGGAGGAACACGTTGACGCCCTCGACGTCGACCAGGAGTCCGCCCTTGATCTTGCGCTGGACGACGCCTTGGATGTCGTCGCCTTCCTTGTACTTGGTGCTGACCCGTTCCCAGGCGCGCGTGCGGTCGGCGCGGCGCTTGGAGAGGTTGGCCTGGTCGCTGTCGTCGAGGCCCTCGTAGTAGACCTCGTAGGTCTCGCCCGCCTTGGGCAGCACCTCGCCGAACTCCGAGATGGAGATCTGGCCCTCGGCCTTGCCGCCGACATCCATGACCACCATGCCCGAGCGCTCGTCGACCGAGTCGACCTTGGCGATCACGATCGAGCCGGGGATGATGTCCTTGATGGACAGCGTCAACAGGTCGTCGAACGCGCTGTCGGTCATGCCGGCGAACGCGACGGAGAGGCGGGAGTTCAGCTCGTCCTGCGAGAGGTCGAACTGCTTGAGCTTGTTCCAGGCGGGAACCATTCGGGAAGTGGGGTGGGTCGTCTACGGGGTCGGTGGGTGGCGACCGCCCCCGGACACCGGGTGCGCCGCCTGCGAAGGCCTCCGTCGCGCAGCGTCCATCCCTCGCGGGAGACGCGGCGTGGCGCAAAGCAAGGCCGAAGACTCTACACGAACGGCGCTTGCGCGTCCACGCGCCGCGTTCGGTGGCCCCAACGCCCCCCCAAGAAAGCGCCTCCTCCAAGCGAGACGCCCTCCCCCCCCCCAGCGCAAGCCCTGCCAGGCCGCGCCTCTTCCGCTTTCAGGCGCTTGTGCGACGCGTCTCGCCCGACAACTCGCGAATGCGCTCGGCGAGCAGCTCCACCGCACGCGGATCCAAGGGGTCGATGGGAGCTCCGCAGCGCATGACGATCTTGCGCGGCAAGGGCAGCGCCATGCCTCGTCCCCAGGCGCGGTGGGCCCCCTCGATCCCCACGGGCACGATGGGAGCGCGTCCCAGGCGCGCCGCCATGAGGGCCCCGCCCTTGATCTCCCCCAGGCGTCCGTCCTTGGAGCGCGTGCCCTCGGGGAAGATGGCCACGCAGTCCTCGGCTTCCAAGTGCGCCACCATCGCGCGCAGGGCGCCACGGTCCCCGGCGCCGCGCCGCACGAGGATCGCGCGGCACTGGTCCATGGTCCAGCCCAGCCAGCGCCAATGCGCCAGCGTGTCGCGCGCGACGAAGGCCACGTGCCGCGGGACGAGCCCCCCGAGCAGCAAGATGTCCAACCACGAGGTGTGGTTGCTGGCGAGCAGCACACGGCCCTCCGTGGGCACATGCTCGAGGCCTTCGACCCGCACGCGGTGGTACAGCCGGCAGAACCAGCGCGCACCGAAGCTGCAGGCGCGGTAGGTCGGCGTGATGTCGACGCGCGCCATGTCCTCGCCGCCCTCGGCGCGCCCGGGCTTGGCCTCGCGTTCGCGCGCGGTGACTTCGCGTTCGCGCGCGACGCCTTCGGGCCGCGGCTCGTCCATCAGGAGGACGCCTCGTGCCGCAAGGCGCCACCGTTGCGCGCAGCGCGCGCCAAGTGCAATAGCCGTTCGACGACTTCGTCCTGCGACAGGCCGTCGGTGTCGAGTTCGACCGCATCCTCGGCCTTGCACAGGGGCGCGTCCTCGCGCGTGGCGTCGAGGTGGTCGCGACGCTCGATCTCGGACTGGATGCGACCTTGCGCCTCGGGCTCGCCGACCTCGAGGGCGCGTCGGCGCGCGCGCTCCTCGACGGAGGCGACCAGGAACACCTTGAGTTCGGCATGCGGGAACACGACCGTGCCCATATCCCGGCCCTCGGCCACCAAGCCGTGCGGGTGCGCGAAACGGCGCTGCAGCGGCAAGAGCGCGGCGCGCACGGCTGGGTGGGCGGCCACCTGCGAGACGTTGGCCGTCACCTTGGGCGAGCGGATGTGGGGTTCGCCCGCGACGCCGTCCACGAGCACGCGCCCAGCTTGGTCGAAGGACAGCGCCAACGAACGCGTCAAGGCGCCCATCGCGAGCGCGTCGTCCAACGCGATGCCGCGTTCGAGCGCCGACCACGTCACCGCGCGGTAGAGCGCGCCCGTGTCGAGGAACAAGAGGCCCAGCTCGCGCGCCACGCGGCGCGCCACGGTGCTCTTGCCGGCGCCGGCCGGGCCGTCGATGGCGATGATCATCGTCCCCCACTATGCCACAGCCCGGGGTGGTCCGTCACGCGCGCGGAGCTGGGCCGACCGAGAGCCCGCCTGCATCGATGCGCAAGGCGTCGCGCGGGCCCGCGCCCCACGCGTCGAGGACGATCCAGCGGCAGGCGCCGAGGTCCAGGTCGCGCCATTCGTGCGCGTGTCCACACACGACGATCGTCGCGCCGTGCCGTACCGCGCGCGCGCGCACGGCCTCGGGCTGGATCGACTTTTCCTGCGGCGCCTTGCGCGACACGGCGCCGATGGAGGCGCGTCGCAGTCGTCGCGCCAAAGGCAAGCTCGCCCACAAGGGCGCCCGCCGCGCGAAGGCGCGCACCAGCGGACTGCGCAGCACGCGCCGCAAGCGCTGGTAGGCGTGATCGCGCGTACACTCGCGATCGCCATGCACGAGCAACACGGCGGCGTCGCCGGCCCTCACCCGCAAGTGGTCCGGGTGCACGCGCGCGCCGCACCCGGCCAACGAGGATTCGTCGAGCAGGAAGTCGCGGTTGCCATGGACGAGGTGCACGGCGACGCCTCTGTCGGCGAGTCGCGCGAACGCCTGCAGCATGGTGCGCGCCGCCGGCAATCGCGCGTGGGCCGGACCGACCCAGGCGTCGAACAAGTCGCCCAGCACGACGAGGTGCGCGAGGCCGGAGAGGGAGTCGCAACTGCGCGCGAAGGCGTCGCAGCCATGCTCGTCGGCCAGATCGAGGTGCAGGTCCGCCACGACGAGGACGCCGTCGAGGGCCTCGATCTCGTGCGCGGGATCCGGGCCGCGCGCGCTCACGCCTCCTCCTCGTCTTCGCCGATCTGGTGCTCCCGCAACTTCTCCCACAGCACCTTGCGCGAGATGCCGAGCAACTGCGCCGCCTGCTGTCGTCGACCGCCGGTGGCCTGCAGCGCGCGCTTGAGATGCTCGCGCTCGTGCAAGTGCATCACTTCGCGCAACGGCAGGAGCGTGCCGTCGGCGCCGTGCGCGGACACCGGTCGCGGGGAGTACGCGCCGCCGGCGACGAGCGAGGCGCTGGCCGCAGGCGCGGACGCGGGGACTGGCGCGGAAGTGCTCGCGCTCGCGGCGCCCTCGACGCCATCGAGCAAGTCGTCGAGCGACAACTCGGCTCGTCCTCCCGCCAAGGCCATGCCGCGCAGCAGCGCATTCTCGAGCTCGCGCACATTGCCCGGCCATGCGTGGCGCTCCAACGCCTCCAAGCTCGCGCGCGCGATGTGGTGCCGACCGGCGCCGTGGCGCTCGAGGAAGTGCGCCGCGAGGATCGGCACGTCGCCGACGCGCTCGCGCAAGGGCGGCAAGAGGATCGGCACGACATGCAGGCGCCAGTACAGGTCCTCGCGGAAGCGCCCTTCCTTGACGCGGACGGCGAGCGGAACCTTGGTCGCCGCGACGAGCCGGAAGTCGACCGACACGGTCGACTCGCCGCCCAGGCGCTCCACGACGCGCTCCTGCCGCACGCGCCGCAGCT
>SXXH01000330.1 GCA_005789645.1 Planctomycetia bacterium | reverse complement strand
GTGCCGTGCCGGCCGCCCTCCACGCGCGCCTCGCCAGCCCCGAGATGGCGGCGCGCGTCGCCGCCGTCGAGGAACTCGGGCGCGTGGCGAGCTTCGACGAGCTCGCGCGCGGCATGCGCACCCTCGGTGCCACGCATCTCGTCGCCGCCCCGCGCCATGTGGGCGCGGAGCTCGATCCACTTGGCGCTTGGGCGCGCTTGTGCCTGTGGCGCCCGGGCGAGGATGCTGGACCTTTCAAGCCCGCCTGGAGCTCGTCGCGGCGCGTGGCCGTCGACGGACGCGCGTTGCTCGACGAGGCGTCGCCGGGCGGAGCCGCCTGCGCCATCTGGCAGCTCGAGCCCGCGCCGCCGCGCGGCTCACCGGAGCTGCGCGCGCGCTGATTCGGCCCACGCCGACCCGCCGCGCGCCGCGGCGGTCAAGGCTCGCGGTGCTTCTCGCCTCGCTCGTAGCGCCCGACTCGCGCGCGCCATTCCGACAGCAGCGCCGGATCGAGCTCGGCCGGCGCGAGTCGACAGGCTTCGCCTTGGACGCGCGCCGCCTCGGTCGGTCGTCCCACCTCGGCCAAGGCCGCCGCGAGGATCTCGAGGGTGGCGGCGTCGTCAGGTTTGCTTGACGACAATGCGCGCGCCAACGCCAGCGCGCGCGCGCCGTCGCGCAGCGCGTCGACGGAGTTGGTGGCGAGCTCCCAGGCGAGCCATGCCTTGGCCCCGGGTTCCGACTCGTCCAGCGCGATGGCGGCCTCGATCGCCCGCAGTGCTTCCTGCGAGCGTCCCATGGAGCGCAGCAGGCGCGCTTGCTCGAGGCGCACGCCGCGGTCCTTGGGACGCAGTGCGACGACCCGCGCGAGATCGTCGGCCGCCTCGGCCGCGCGTTCGAGGCGCAACAGCACCCAGGCGCGAGCGAGCAGGCTCGGCCAGGCCGAGGGCACGAGCTCGAGCGAACGCGCGAAGGAGCCCAGCGCCTCTTCGAGCCGCTCGTCCTGTGCTTGCGCCACGCCTAGGTGGTACCAGGCTTGCTCGAGGTCGGGAGCCAGGCGCAGCGCCTCGTCCAGTTCGCGTCGCGCTTCGGCGCGGCGTCCCGTGGCGGCGAGCGCCCGGCCCAGGTCGAGGCGGAACACGGGCGCCCGGCCGTCGCTGGCCACCGCGCGCGAAAGATGCTCCAGCGCCTCCTGCGGTCGGCCATGCTGCAGGAGCGACACGCCGCGCGCATGATCCTCGACGATCGCCATCGAACTGCGCGGATCGCGGCCGGTGTACGCGATCGTGCCCGAGCCACCCGCGTAGCCCAGCGCCGCGACCGCCTGCGCCGTGGTTGGATCGCCACCCGCGCGCGCCACCGGATGAGCCACGAAGGTGGCGGCGTAGTCGGCGAGGGTGCGCGACAGGTCCTCGGCGCGCGCGCGTTGCGTCCCGGCGTGATTCGCGAGTTCGCGTGGATCCTTGGCGAGGTCGTACAGCTCGCGCGCGGCGGCGCCCGCGACGAGCGGGCCTTCGACCAGCTTGTCGTCGCCTTGACGCAGGGCGTGCAGGGGCGCCCAGCCGAACTCGATGCGCGCATACTCGCTCTCGGCGTACAGGACGCTGGCGGGCGGTTCGACGCCGCGCAGCGCTTCGGCGAGGTCCCGTCCGCGTCCGAGCGTCCTCCAGCCGGCGCGCGCCGCGATGGTGGGAGCGAGATCGACCAAGCCCACCGGTGCGCGAATCGTCGTTCCGGCGGCGACGCCTGGTCCGGCGACGATCAATGGCACATGCAGCGTCGCCTCGTGGACGAGCACGCCGTGGCTCTCCTCGCCGTGTTCGCCGAGTCCTTCGCCGTGGTCGGAGGTGACGACGATCAGCGTGGTGGCGGGATCGCAGGCCGCGAACAAGCGTCGCAGCTCGGCGTCGACGGCGGCGATCTCGGCGTCGTAGGGATCGGAGTGGCGCGAGCGAAAAGGCTCGGGAGCGCCCCACGGCCGATGGGGATCGTAGAGATGCACCCACGCGAACCAGCTGCGGTCCGCCTGCGTGGCGATCCAGCGCGTGGCCGCGTCGATGGTCTCCTTGGCTGGCCGCTCGATCATCGGCGGCCCACCCAGGACGAGCGGGCCGAGATCGTCGTCGTAGAGCTGGAACCCGCGGTCGAGTCCGAACGAGCCGTCGAGCACGGCCGCCGAGACGAACGCGGCGGTGGCGCTGCCAGCGGAACGGGCGCGTTCGGCCATGGTCGGCATGGACGAGCCTAGCGCCGCGCGCGTGTTGACGCGCAGGCCATGCTCGGGCGGCTCGAGGCCGGTCAGCAGCGTGGCGTGCGCGGGCAAGGTGAGCGGCACGCAAGTCCAGGCCGCTTCGAAGCGCGCGCCCCGCCGCGCCAGCGCATCGATGTTCGGCGTCGCGGCCTCCGCGCGCCCGAAGCAGCCCAGCCGATCGGCGCGCAGCGTGTCGATGGTCACCAAGAGCACGTTGGGGCGCTCGGGCGTGGCGCGCCGAGCTTCCTGCGCGGCATCGCCGGAGCAGGCGGCGAGGGCGAGCAGCGCGAGGGCCTGCGGCGCGAGCGCGGGGCTGGTCGGCATGGTGGCTAGAGCCTAGCAGCACCTGCGCCACGGCTCACGACCACCACCGCGGCCGGCCGTGGGCGCCCATGTGCGCGGCTCGGCGCGCCGGAGTGGCGGTCCGCGCCGCGTTCGAGGGGCTTCTTCGCGTCCATTTCGTAGGATCCACGCCGCATGAGCTTGATCGAACCGCGCACCCTCAAGGGCTTCCGCGACTACCTGCCCGAGACCATGATCCCGCGCGAGCGGTTGATGGAGACGGCTCGTCGCGTCTACCGTTCGTTCGGCTTCTTGCCGATCGACACGCCGGCCCTCGAGTACGAGGAGATCCTCGTCGGCAAGGGGGGAGCCGAGAGCGACAAGCAGCTCTATCGATTCGAGGACCATGGCGGACGACGAGTGGCCTTGCGCTTCGACCTGACCGTGCCGCTGGCGCGCTTCGTCGCGCAGCACCACAACGACCTCGGCCTGCCGTTCAAGCGCTACCACATCGGCAACGTGTGGCGCGGCGAGAACACGCAGCGCGGGCGCTACCGCGAATTCGTGCAGTGCGACTTCGACACGATCGGCTCGACCAGCATCGCGGTCGACATCGAGACGGGGCTCGTGGTGCACGAGCTCCTGCGGGCCATCGGCTTCGAGCGCTTCGAGATCCGCGTCAACGATCGACGCGTCTTGAACGGCGTGCTTGAGCGCGCCGGACTCGCCGAGCACGCGGTGCCGGTGCTGCGCGCGCTCGACAAGCTCGACAAGATCGGTCCGGAGAAGGTGGCGGAGGAGATGGCCTCGACCGCCGGCGCCAGCGCGGCCCAAGCGCGCGCGATCCTCGAGTTGGCGCAAGCCAGCGGCACGAACGCGCAGGTGCTCGAGCGCGTGCGCCCGCTGGTGGCTGGCACCGAGCGCGGCGAGGCGGGCATCGCCAGCCTCGCCACGCTGCTTGGCGCGATGGACGCCGCGGGGGTCCCCGAGTCGCGCCTGCGGCTGGACTTGTCGATCGCGCGCGGCCTCGACTACTACACGGGCACCATCTACGAGACTGTGCTGTCCGACTTGCCCGGGATCGGCAGCATCTGTTCGGGTGGCCGCTACGACGACCTCGCGTCGCTCTACACCAAGGAGAAGCTGCCGGGGATCGGCGCTTCCTTGGGCCTCGACCGCTTGCTGGCGGCGATGGAGGAACTCGGGTTGATCGACGCGCGGCGCGCCAGCGCCCCTTTGTTCCTCGCGTACTTCGACGAGGCGCGCCTCGCGGACTACCAGGCGTTGGCGATGCGCCTGCGCGCGGCGGGCATCGGCGTCGAGTTCTATCCTGAACCGAGGAAGCTGGGCGCCCAGTTGAAGTACGCCGACCGCCGCGGCTTCCGCCACGCGCTCATCGTCGGCGAGGACGAGTGGAAGACGGGTCAGGCCCAGTTGAAGGATCTCGCGCGCCAGTCGAGCGCCGTCGTGCCGCTTGGCGCAGGACTCGTCGACGCGCTGGCGCGCGCCTTGGCCGAGTGAGGCCGCGTTCCGGCCCTAGGGGCAGAACACGACGCGCAGTCCGTCGCTGAGGTTGAACCCGGCGCCGCCTGCGGCCCCGTTCCTGTACCACAGCTGGAAGTGCCGTGGCGCGCCGGCGGTGATGGTCGAGCCGGGGTAGGTCGAGAAGTCGAGCGACCAGAACGCGTCGCCCCAGGGACTGGCGTTGAAGCGCGGCAGGCGCAGCACCGGCGAGCCCACGCAGCGGAAGCCGTTGCCGAAGGGCGCTTGCGTCTGGTTGACGCCGAAGATGTACAGGCAGGGCGTGTTCGGCGGGACCGAGGTGGTCTCGAGGACGAAGTTCGCTTGCGACAGGCGCAGGCTGCCTTGCCAGCCGATCTGCGCGCCGAACGGATCGACGGAGTTCGGGGACAGCGGACAATAGCCGCTCGTCTCCATCGTGCAATGGACGGGCATGCAGCTGGACGCTTGCACGCGCGCCTTCATGATCGCCGCGTTGGTCGGATGGAAGTAAGGGGAGATGTTCGCCATGCCGGCACCGCAGGTGTGGCAGTAGCTCATGATCGTCCCGCTGCTCGAGCATTGCCCGCCCGCGCTGCACGGTCCCGAAGCGCACTGGTCCAGTGGCGGGCAGTAGTCGTGCGTGTGCAGCGAGCCGAAGTTGTGCCCCAGCTCGTGCGCGACGACGAAGTAGTCCCAGGTGAACGGCCCTTGTTGAACCGGGAGCGGCGTCTGGCCGCCGTACAGCGTGATGCCGGAAGACGCGCCAAAGCCCCACGAGCCGTTGCACAGCACGTCGACATAGGCGAGGCCGCCGCCCAGATCCGCGCCGGAGAGGAAGTGGCCGAGCGCGCCGCCACCCGGAAGCGCGTTCGTCCACGCGATCCTGAACTCGTCGAGCAACCCGCCCAAGCCCGCGCCGTTCTCCTGCGAGAGCCACGGATCGGCGGCGCTCGAGTACGTGCCGAGGTGGGCGAGCTGCAGGTTCGCGTCGACTTGCTCGTAGAACCGCTGGGACAGCGCGCCATACAGCGCGATCACGTAGTTGGCGGCGGCTTGGGCGTCGCCGCCGAAGCGTTGGGTCAGTTGCCAATCGCACTCGACGGACACGCGGCAGGTGCGCACGATGGTCGCGAGTTGGCTCGAAGGCAAGGGCGCCTCGCGGGTGGCGGCGGCGCCGGGCACCGCGCGAGCCTGGCAATCGAAGCGCGGCTGGAATCCCGCCGCGGCCAAGCGCGCCTCGGAGACCCAGCACGAGAGTCGCGGGGCGCCGGAACCCTCGAGGCTGGCGAGGTGGTGCCAGTCGCCGCGACGCCAGACCCAACCGCGCGAGGCGCTGGGCGACAGCGACAGGTACACGTCGGACTCGGGCTGTCCGACCACCTTGCCGCTCCACAGCGTCTGGCCCATGTCGCCGAGCGCGCGCGGCGCGCCATCGACATGCCAAGCCGCCGGATCGACGACGCGCTCCAGCGGGATGCGCTCCAACTCCAGGTCGACGGTGGAGCCGTCGCCGAGCAGCACGCCTTGCATGAGGACGCGCCCATGCGACTCCAAGGCCTTCAGCGCCTCCACATCGGGTGCCATGCGCGCCTCGGGCGCGGCCGATTCACGCTGCAGCGGGAACGGCAAGGCCACGACCTGGCCGGTCCGGCCTTGTGCCTGGACGGGGGCGGCGACCGCGGAGGCGTGGAGCGCCAGCAGCGCGAGCAACAGCAAGGGGCGCATGGTGGATCGTGCTTCGGGGCCCAGGTGGCGCGTACAGTCGTCGCGCGCCGGCCGTGGAAGTCTACTGCAGGATCGCGCGCAGCTACGTGCTTGCGGCCGTGGCCGAGCGCCGTGGCTTGCGCGTCACGGACACACGTGCAACGTCAGGGCGTTGCTGAGGTTGAAGCCCGAGCCGCCACCGGCGGGGTTCCTGTACCACGCCTGGAAGTGCCACACCGAACCGGCGGTCAAGCGCCCCGGTCCGGCACCGATGGGGGCAGTGGAGAAGTTCAAGGCGCGCGAGAGCACGCCACCCGAGCCGCTGGTCGATGTCGGCAGCCGGAATACCGTGCCGTTGACGCAGCGCACGCCGTTGCCGAAGGCCGTGTTCGTCTTGTTGTTGCCGTAGAAGAACAGTCCGATCGTGTTGGTCGGCAGGTTGGTGGCGCGCAGCGTGAGGTTGGCGGCCGCGAGGCTGTTCGAGCCGAGGGCCGAGATGGTCGCTCCGAGGCCGGTCGAGTTGGGGTTGGCGGTGCAATAGCTCGTCGGTTGCGTGCAGAAGAAGTTCATGCACGACTGCGCCGCGCGAGCGCGCATGACGTTGACGCACTCCGGATGGAAGTACGGAGAGACGTTGTTCATGCCGCCGCCGCACAAGTGGCAGTAGCTCATGATCGTGCCGGAGCTGCTGCAGACCTGCTGCGTCTGGCATTGGCCGAAGTACCCGTTGGGCGCGCACTCGTCGAGCGGCGGGCAGAAGTTGTGCGTGTGGCTCGAACCGAAGTTGTGTCCAAGCTCGTGCGTCACGACGACGAAGTCCCAGGTCAGCGGGCCTTGCGTGACGGGGAAGGTGGTCTGGCCGGAGAGGTTGCCCGAGACCCCGAAGCCGTAGGTCTGGTTGCACAACACATCGAGCCACGCGACGCCGCCACCAAGATTGGCGCCGGAGAGGAAGTGGCCGAGGTTGCCGTTGGAGGGGATCGCGCCTTGCCAGGAGGCCTGGAACGCGTACAGCATGTCGATGCTGTTGCCGCCGTTGTCGGCGGTGGTCCACGGGTCGTTGCTGTTCGAGTAGATCGACAGTTGCGCGATCTCCAGCACGGTGTCGATCTGCTCGTAGTAGCGTTGCGATCCGGCGCCCCACAAGGACAGCACGTACGCCAGCGTGGCGCTGGCGCTGCCGTTGAAGCGCTCCGTCAGCTGCCAGTCGGTCTCGATCGAGACGCGGCAGGCGAGCGTGGTGGTGGCGAGCGAGGAGGTGCCGGTCGGGATCGGCGCGGGACGCGCGCCGGCGGGCTGCGCCAGTTCCTCGGAGCGGCAGGCATGGCGCAGTTCGTCGCCGCGCGCGTTCAAGAGTTCTTCGGAGGCGAACAGCGCCTCGGCCGCGTTCCAGTCGTTGGTGCGCGCCAACATGTGCTCGAACTTGCCGTTAGCGTGGATCCAGCCGCGCGAGCCGTGCGGCGAGAACGCGAAGTAGGCGCTCGAGCCGTCGACGCCCTCGACGCTGCCGTGCCACAGCGTCAAGTCGAGGTCGGGCAGCTCGCGCTGGACTCCATCGATCTTGAGCAGCATGTCGTGCGCGAACCGCTCGAGCGGGATGCGCTCGAGCACCAGCTCGACCGGCCCGCCGCTGGTGGGAACCGCGGCGACGCGCACGCTGGTGCGCGCCTCCAGCGCGCGGATGCCCGCGAGGTCGGGACGCAAGTGCACGGCGCCGTCGAAGCGGCCGGCGACTTGGAACGGGAACGCCTGGTCCATGCGCTCGGCCGAGGCGGCGGGCGTGGCGGGGGCGGTCGCGAGAGCGAGCGTGGCGAAGGCGAGCATCGAGACTCCTTCGAGGGGGGGGCTGCTTGGGAGGGGGGGGCGCGCCGGTCGACGACGCGGCGGCGGTCCGACGAGTCTAAGCGCCCTGTTTGATCCCTGCTCGCCGGCATTTCCTTCCGGCGACGGGCCTCCAACACGGATTCGGGGCTAGGAGTACGCGCGGAGGGCCGCTTGCGGGCAGTACTCTCAAGACGGACGCCTCCCACCCTCACTCGCCATGAAGCTCAAGCACATCCTCGTCCTGCTCGCCGCCTGCGCCCTCGTCGTCGTCGCGTGGAGGTTGCGCCAGGACGGCGAGCCGGGGCCGCGCGCCGTCGACGGTCGATCCGGCTCCAGCGACGGCGTCGCCGCCGCGACGACGGTGGAGCTGGATGGACTCGCTCAAGCCAGTGGTCGCGAGTCCGCGCTCGCGCCCATCGAAGCGTCCAAGCCCGCGGAGGCCGCGTCCGCGCCGCGGGCGCTCGACATCGTCGAGATCGGCGATGGGTTGCCGACCGAAGAGCGTCCGTTCCAAGACGGTTCCGATGCGCCGGTGTCGGCCGAGATCGCCCTGCCCGATTACGGACTCAAGTACATCGACGTCGACGCGGCGGGGCGAGCGCAGGCCGTCGAATCGCTGCGCAACCGCGTGCGATTGAGCAAGGGCCGCAGCATCAAGGAAGGCGGCATGGACGAGCGGACCATCGATCGCTTGCTGCGCGAGGCGGATTGGCTGGAAGAGAACCCTGAACCTTGATCATGAGCTGCGCAAGCTGGGCTTGAGCTGCGCTGCTGGGCTGGAACCGCGGACGCGCCGGGTTCCAAGCCCGCCAACGGGTCGGAAATACCTTCCTGCGTTCAGTTCGGACCGCGTCACTTCCGAAGAGCCGTGGGTCCCGGCAACCACCGGAGGCCACCACCATGAGCTCGCAGCAACAGCCCGAACACGCGCAAGAGACCACCTCGACCGACGAACGCCGCGATGGAGCGCGCAGGAAGATCCGCGCGGTCGTGCGCATGGATCTGCCGGAGACGCACCTCGTTGGATCCGCCGAGAACATCTCGCGCTCGGGGATCCTGTTCTTCAGCGACGAACCCTTGCGCGTGCGCCTCGAGATCGAACAGCACGGCGAGACGCGCGTGGTCGAGGGCCGTCTCGTGCGCGGACAGCGCATGCGCGACGACCACTTCGGCTGGGCGGTCGAGTTCGACCACGACTGACGCCGCATCCGCCGCTTGGCGGACGACGGGGGGCCGATGGCGTGTCGAGCGACTTGGCGCTATCGTCTCGGGCTTCCTCGCCGCCTTCGCGCGGCCAACCACCTGGGAGCCCACATGGGATTGTTGTCCAAGATCACGGGGATGGTCGCCCCCGCGCGCAAGCCGACCGACGACGTGCACCTCGCCGCGGCCATGTTGATCATGGCTGGCGCGGATGGATCCATCGACGCGGGCGAGATCATGACCGTGTCGGGGTTCGCCGCCACCTTGCCCGAGTTCAAGGGCAAGGACTTCAACCGCGTGGCCGAGGAGGCGATCAAGGCCATCCGCCGCCACAAGTCGCTCGACGAGGCCGTCGGGGCGTTGGGCGACCTCTCGACGCAGGCGTTGAAGACCAAGTGCTTCGTGCTGTGCGCCGACATCGCGCTCAGCTCGGGCGATGTGGACGAGAAGGAGGACGCGCTGCTCGAGAAGCTGCAGGGCGTGCTCGGCGTCGACCAGCAGACCGCCGCCAAGGTGATCGAGGTGCTGTCGCTCAAGTACGCGCGCTAGTCGGGACCAGCCTGGCGCTGGAACGCGCGGGAGGCGCGCCGCGGTTCGTCGCGGCGCGCCTCCCGTCTTGCTTGGGTACCCCTCGTGGAGCGTGCGCTGAGGAGCGCGCGCTGAGGAACGTGCTCAGCCCAGTCGCTCGAGGAGCAAGTTGGGCAGCACGCCGAGGATGATCACGCCCGCCGCGCAGGCGACAGCCATGGCGTTGGCCCACGGGCGCGATTCGAGGTTCGTCTCGACGCTGGTGGACTCTTGCATGTACATCGCCACGATCAGGCGCAGGTAGTAGCCCAGCGCCACGACCGACATGAGGATGCCGGCGATGGCCCAGCCGATCATGTCCGCTTCGACCGCGGTCGAGAACACGAGGTACTTGCCGAGGAATCCGCCGGTGGCGGGGATGCCGCCGAGCGAAAGGGCGAACAGCGCGAACGTGGCCGCCCACAGCGGGCTCCTCTGCGCGAGGCCCTTGATCGAGTCGATGGTCACGGCGCGGCCGGTGCGGCCTTCCATGGCCGTGACGAGGCCGAACGCGCCACCCGCGGTGAACACGTAGGCCGCCATGTAGTAGACGATCGCGCGCGTGGCCTCGGAGGCGCTGGCGCCGCCCGAGACCTGGGCCGCGATGGCGAGCAGCATGGTGCCCGCGTGCGCGATGCCCGAGTACGCGAGGAGGCGCTTGAGGTCCGTCTGCACCAAGGCCCCGAGGTTGCCGATCGCCATCGTGACGACGGCGATCAGCGCCAGCACCATGGTGGCGTCCTTGGGCAGGAGCAGGGACATCGGCAGCAGGAACGCGAACGCGGCGGCCTTGGTGCCGGTCGCCATGAACGTCGTCACAGGCGAGGGCGCGCCCTGGTAGACGTCGGGCACCCACAGGTGGAACGGGAACACGCTGACCTTGAAGAACAGGCTGGCGGCGACGAGCACCGCGCCGGCGATGGTGATCGGCTGCAGCAGCGCGTCGGCGCCCATCTTGGACAGGGTCAACGTGCCAGTGCCGGCGTAGACCAGCGCGGAGCCGAACAGGAAGATCGCAGCCGCGAACGCGCCGAGCACGAAGTACTTCAGCGCCGACTCGACCGACTCGCGGCGCGAGCGGCGGAACCCGGACAGCGTGTAGAGCGGCACGGACAGGAGCTCGAGGCCGACGAAGAACACGAGCAGGTCGCGCGCGCCGGCCATCAGCACCATGCCGGCGGCCGACGAGAGGAGCAGCACGTCGTGCTCGCCCTCGAACGCCGACTCGTCCTTGTAGTAGCGACGGCCGAAGAGCCAGGCGACCAGAGTGGCGGCGACGAACAGGATCGTCCACCAGCCGGTGATCGAGTTGGCGATGTAGGTCTCGGCGAAGACGCGCGTCTCGCCGCCCTGCGACTGGGTCCAGCCGAAGCCGAGCGCCGCGGCGAGCGAACCGAGGAACACCAACGGCCGCAGCGAACTCGTGCCGGGGAGGATCTCGACGAGGAGCATCAGCAGGATGCCGGCGCACAACGCGATGAACGGGGCCGTGGCCGCGAAGGCCTCGGGCGTCAGCATCTGGCGGATCATCTCAGCGTTCATCGGGCTTCCTCCTGCGCGACGAGGCCGGCGGGAGCCGGGCGGTCGAGTTCGAGTTGGACGCTCCTTGCTTCGCTGCGAGCGCTGACGAGGCGCCGGTCTAGATCGGCGAGCGAGCCCCTCATCGGATCCAGGAACATGTTGGGCGCGACGCCGATCCACACGCACAAGGCGACGACCGGCAGCATCAGGCCGACTTCGCGCGCACCGAGGTCCGGCAGGGCCTTGTTGGCCGCGTGGGTGACCGGTCCGAAGAGCATCCTGCGCGTCGCCATGAGCAGGTACACGGCGCCGAACACCACGCCCGACACCGCCACCACGGCGATGATGGGCGAGGCCTGGAAGGTGCCGAGGAGGATCAGGTATTCGCCGACGAAGCCGTTGAGCCCGGGCAGCGCGACGCTCGAGAGCACGGCGAACACGAAGAACACCGCGTACAGCGGCATGACCGTGGCGATGCCGCCGTACTGGTCCAAGGCGCGCGTGTGGCGGCGTTCGTAGATCATGCCGACCAGCAGGAACAACAGGCCCGTCGACAGGCCGTGGTTGACCATCTGCAGCACCCCGCCGCGCAGGCCGGCCTCGTTCAAGGCGAACAAGCCGAGCACGACGTAGCCGAGGTGGCTGACGGAAGAGCACGCCACCAGCCGCTTGATGTCGGTCTGCGCCATGGCGAGGAACGCGCCGTAGACGATGCCCAGCGCGCCCAGCGCCATCATCCAGGGCGAGGCGACCAGCGCGGCGCCGGGGACCATGGCGATGCAGAAGCGCAGCAGGCCGTAGGTTCCCATCTTGAGCAGCACGCC
>SXXH01000329.1 GCA_005789645.1 Planctomycetia bacterium | reverse complement strand
GACGCCCGAGGCCTGCACGTTGCGCCAGAAGATCTCGGCGTAGCCGCCGAGGCCGTCGACTCCCTCCTGGATGCGCGCGCCGCCCGAGTCGTTGAGGCCGATCAGCGGCACGCCGACCTTGAGGGCCATGTCCATGACCTTGCAGATCTTCTTGGCGTGCATCTCGCCCATCGAGCCGCCCAGCACGGTGAAGTCCTGCGCGAACAGGTACACCGGGCGACCGTCGATCAGCGCGTGGCCCGTGACGCAGCCGTCGCCGAGCAGTTCCTGCGAGGCCATGTCGAAGTCGGTGCAGCGGTGCGTCACGAAGCGGTCGAGTTCGACGAAGCTGCCCTCGTCGACGAGGAAGTCGATGCGCTCGCGCGCCGTCAGCTTGCCCTTCTTGTGCTGGGCCGCGATCCGCTCTGGGCCGCCGCCCACGAGCGTCAGCTCGCGCATGCGGCGCAACCGGTCGAGGGCGTTCTCCGGCGCCGCAGGCGCCGCGTCGTTCTTCGTCTTGGTCATCGTGGGAGTCGTCGGGAGGGTTCGCCGCGGCCGGATGCGCGCCCCGTCGAGGCGGCGCCGTGCGCGGTGGTCTGGTCAGCGGCGGGTCAGGGCGCGTAGAACTCGAGCAAGCCGCAGGCGGTGCAACGCCAAGCAAGCACTTCGGGCAATCGGCGGCCTTCAGGCACCACAGGGCGCTGCGGCATCGTGGACGAGCCCTTGTCGTAGAAGCGGATGTCGCCCGGCCGCCACTTCATCGCGAGGCCGCCGACATTCATCTGGTCGGCGATCCAGCCCTTCTCCATCGACTCGCCGCAGGCGCGGCAAGCAAGTTGCTCGGGGCCGCTCATCACGCCACCTCGCGCGGTTCCTCGACGAGCTCCATCAGCACGCCGCCGGTCGCCTTGGGGTGCACGAACGCGATCGTCGTGCCGTGCGCCCCGCGCCGTGGAGCTTCGTCGATCATGCGCACGCCACGCGCCAAGAGCTCGCGCACGGCGGCCGAGCAGTCCTCGACCTGCCAAGCGAGGTGATGCAGCCCACCGCCGGTCTTCTCGAGGAACTTGGTCACCGGCGAGTCCGGGCTGGCCGGCTCGACCAACTCGATGCGCTGGGACCCGGCCATCAGCACCAGCACGTTGACGCGCTGGTCGGCCACGTGTTCGACCGCCCCGGCCGCGAGGCCCAGGGTTCCGTAGGTGCCGCGCGCCCCCTCGATCGAGGGCACGACGATGGCCACATGGTGCAGACCGCGGACTAGTCCGGCGAGTGCAGGCGGAGGCGCGGAAGAGGACATGGCGGGGGGGACCAGCAGGGCGAGCGCTTGCGAGGCGACGCCCGGCCAAGGGCCGCACAGATTACCAATCTCCCCCGCCAACCTCTCCAACCGGACGGCGCAGAGCCCGCGCGAGAGATGGAATGTTGCATTTGGTCGCGCACACAGCACCCTCCCCGGCGTTCTCCCCCTCTGCCGACTGCACGCCAAGCAAGGAGGCCCGGGCGCGACTCGCGCGCCCCCCCTCCGGCAGCTATGGTGCACATGCCCCTCTTCCCACTTCCATGCCAGACAACGGATTGCGTCGCCTCGACCTCGCCTGCGTCTCGCTCGTCGTGTTGCTGGTCGCCTTCGCCTTCGCGGGGTCGCTCGCCAACGGGCACGTCTACGACGATGTCGGCGTCATCCAGAACAACCCGCGCCTCGACGACGCCGCGAACATCGGCCAGTTCTTCACCGCGCGCAACTTGAGCGACGAAGACGGCGACAACGGCCTCTATCGGCCGCTGACGATGTGGAGCCACGCGCTCGACCGCGCGGCCTTCGGCAAGGACCCCTTCGGCGTGCACCTCGTCAACGTGCTGCTGAACGCGCTGCTCGCCGGCGCCGCGTACCTCTTGGCGCGTGGTCTTGGAGCCGGCGCGCGACTCGCCACCATCGTCGCGCTCGTCTACGGATTGCATCCCGTGCACACCGAGGTCGTCGCCAACGGCGTCGGTCGCGCCGAGATCGGCGCGGCGCTATTCGCCGTCGTCGCCGGCATCCTGCACTTGCGCTTCCTCGCGCCGAGCGTGGAGGGTCCCGCGCACGCATCGCGGAGTCGCGCCGAACGCCGCAGGGCGGAGCGCGAAGGCGAAGGGCGTGTCGCGTCCTCCGTCGTCGCCGCGACGCCAATCGCCCGCTCGAAGTGGTGGCTCGTCGGCGCCATCGCCAGCTACTTCATCGCGCTGCTCTTCAAGGAGACGGCGGTCACGCTGCCGGGGCTGCTCTTCCTGTTCGATTGGCTGGTGCGCGAGCGCGGCGCCCTGCGACCCGTGCTGGGACGCGTGCCGCTGTATCTCGCCTACGCGCCGCCGCTCGCCGCCTTCTTCGCGCTGCGGAACAACGCCGTCGGCGGATTCTCCGTGGCGCTGCAGGACGTCATGGCGCACTCGACGACGGCGGACCGCATCCTCTACGCCAGCGAGACGCTGGCGAAGTACGTGGGGCAGCTCTTCCTGCCGCTGTCGATGTGCGCGGACTACTCCGACTACCGCGACCTCGTGCGCCGCTCGGCCGGCGACCCCGGAGTGCTCGCTTCGTTCGGCGCGTGGCTCGCGCTGGGCGGTGCCTGCTGGTGGCTGGCGCGACGCCAGGCGTGGCTGGCGCTGGCGGGGATCGCGTGGTTCGCGCTGGCGATCCTGCCCGTCAGCAACCTGCTGCTGCCGATCGGCACGGTGCGCGGCGATCGCTTGTTGTTCCTGCCGTCCTTGGGCTTCGCCTTCGCCTTCGGCTCCGCGCTCGACTGGCTGGCGGCGCGCGCGCGCTTCGTCGGCTTTGCGACGCTCGCGCTCGTGCTCGGCTTCTACGCTTGGCGCACGCACGAACGCAACCTCGACTGGCGCAGCCAGGAGTCGCTGTGGACGGCGACGACGCGCGACAACCCGGGCAGCGCCGTGGCGTGGTTCAACCTCGGCGACGTGCAGGCCAAGGCGGGCCGCAAGGAGGAGGCGGAACGCAGCTACGAGCGCGCCTTCGCGCTGCGCGACGGCGCGGGCTTCTTCTACCCCGAGGCGCACAACCGGCTGGCGGCGCTCCTGGTCGAGCGCGGCGACCGCGCCGGCGCCGAGTCGCAGTACCGGCAGGTCGTCGAGCGCGCGCCGCGCCAATACACCGCGCTGGTGAACCTGGGCCAGTTGCTCATGTCCGACCCCGCGCGACGCGACGAGTCGATCGCCCTGCTGCACCGCGCGGTGGAAGCCAAGCCGGACGGACATGTGGGCCACGCCAACCTGGCGCAGGCGCTGGGCATGGCCGGGCGACTAGGCGAGGCGACCAAGGCCATCGACGCGGCGCTGCGCCTGCGGCCGCTCGACCAACAGATGTGGCGGATCAAGGCCTCGATCGCCGCCGCGGCCGGGGATCAGGCGGGCGCCGCCGAGGCGCAGAAGCGCGTGGAAGTCCTGCGGGACGGCGCGCGCTAGAGCACCTCGGGCGGACGGTAGCGGCCGAAGACGCGCTCGAGCTTGGCGCAGACCTCGCCGGTCGTGGCCCTCGCCTCCACCGCGGCGAGGATGGCGGGCATGAGGTTCGAGGCACCCCGCGCCGTCTCCTCGACCACGCGCAAGGCCGCTTCTACCGCCGCCGCGTCGCGCGTGCGCCGCAGTTGTTCGAGGTCCTTCAGCACTTGCGCGCGGCTCTCGTCGCTGGGACGGAAGATCTCGGGCCGCGACTCCTCGACTTGGAACCGGTTGACGCCCACGACGACCTTGGACCCGTCCTCGACGCCGCGCGTCCACTCCATGGCGCTCCTGTGGATCTCGCGCTGAGTCCAACCTTGCTCGATGGCGGCCACTGGTCCGCCGCGACGATCGACCTCGGCCATGATGGCGCGGGCGCGCGCCTCGAGCTCGGCCGTCAACGCCTCGACGAGCGGCGCGCCGCCGAGCGGATCGACCACCTCGGTGACGCCCGACTCGAAGGCCAGCACTTGTTGCGTGCGCAGCGCCAGGCGCGCCGAGCGCTCCGTCGGCAAGGACAGCGCCTCGTCCATGCTGTTCGTGTGCAGCGACTGCGTGCCGCCCAGCACGGCGGCCAGCGCCTGCACCGCCACGCGCACCACGTTGGCCTCGGGCTGCTGCGACGTGAGCATCGAACCGGCGGTCTGCGTGTGGAAGCGCAGCATCCAGCTCTTGTCGTCCTTGGCGCCGAACTCCTCCCGCATGATGCGCGCCCACATGCGGCGCGCGGCGCGGAACTTGGCCACCTCCTCGAAGAGGTGGTTGTGCGCGTTGAAGAAGAACGACAAGCGCGGCGCGAACTCGTCGACCGCGAGTCCCGCGTCGATGGCGGCGCGCGCGTAGGCGCGCCCATGCCCGAGCGTGAAGGCCAGCTCCTGCGCCGCGCTCGAGCCCGCCTCGCGGATGTGGTACCCGCTGATCGAGATCGTGTTCCACTGCGGCACTTCCCTGGCGCACCAAGCCATGAGGTCGGTGGTCAGGCGCATCGAAGGCCCCGCGGGGAAGCGGTAGTTGCCGCGCGCCGCGTACTCCTTGAGGATGTCGTTCTGCACAGTGCCGCGCAGCTTCGCCATGGGCACGCCGCGCCTCTTCGCCACGGCGCAATAGCTCGCCAGCAGGATCGTCGCCGTGGCGTTGATCGTCATCGAGGTCGAAACCTCGTCGAGAGGCAACCCGTCGAGCAGGCGCTCCATGTCCTCGATCGAGTTGACCGGCACGCCCACGCGACCGACCTCGCCGCGGCCCAGCGCCGAATCCGAATCGTGGCCGATCTGCGTCGGCAGGTCGAAGGCCGTCGAGAGGCCCGTCTGGCCCGACTCCAGCAGCATCTTGAAGCGCGCGTTCGTGTCGCGCGCGGAGCCGAAGCCGGCGTACTGGCGCATGGTCCACAGCTGCGCTCGGTACATCGTCGGACGAATGCCGCGCGTGTACGGGTACTCGCCCGGCATGCCGCCGTCCTGCGCGTCGCCGTAGCAAGGCGCGAGCTCGATCCCCGAAGCCGTGGCGAAACGCGCCTGCCTCTCGGGACTCTTCTTGAGCGACTTGGCCCAGGTCTCGGCGAGCCAGGCCTCTCGTCCGCGCGCCTTGGGCGCGCCTTCAGGTCTCGTGTCTTCCATGCTCATCGGTCGTGCGCCGCGCCTTCACTCCTCGCGCGTGGCGGCGTGCGCGCGCAGGAACTCGAGCAGCCCAGCCATGTCGGCGGAGAGCGGCGACTCGAAGGCGAGCTGGACGCCGCTCGCAGGATGCGCGAACTCCAGGCGCGCGGCGTGCAGCGCGTGGCGCGCCAGGCGCGGCGCTCCGGCGGGCAGCGGCACCAGCGCGCGTCCACGCGGCCTGTAGACATCGTCGCCCACCAACGGCAGCCCCGCGTGCGCCATGTGGACGCGCACCTGGTGCGTGCGACCGGTCTTCGGACGCACCTCGATCCACGTCGTGGCCGCGTGGCGCTCGAGCACCTGGTAGTAGGTCGAGGCCGCGCGCCCCTCCCCCGGCTCCACGACGCTGATCCGGTCGCGCGACTTGGTGGCGCGACCCAGTTCGGCCTCGATCCACTCGGAATCGAAGCGCGCGACGCCGTGGCACAACGCCAAGTAGGTCTTGGACACCTCGCGCTCCGCGAAGGCCTCCTTCAGGCGTTCGAGGGCCGCGGTCGTGCGCGCCAAGACCAGCAAGCCCGAAGTGTCGCGGTCGAGGCGATGCACCACGCCGGGTCGCCGCTCGCCATCCTCGGACAAGCTCGGGAACGGACCGTGGCTGGCCGCCAGGAGCTCGGCGACGCCCGGTTCGCCGGCCGGCGAGTTCGTATGGGTCAGCAACCCGGCCGGCTTGTCCACCACCAGCAGGTGCTCGTCCACGTGCAGGATCCGCAGCGCGTCGACCGCCTCGGAGGGCGCCTCGGCCTGCTCCTCGACCAACTCGGCCTCGACCACACCGGGCTCGAGGATCACGAGGCCCGGCTTGGTGACCACGGCCCCCGACAAGCGCACCTTGCCGCCCTTGATCAGGCCTTGGACGCGCGTGCGCGACCACTCGGGCAGGCGTTCGCGCAGGACATGGTCCAAGCGGCGGTTCTTGGCGGCGTCGTCCAGTTCGATGCGCAGGGTCTCGACCACATCGGGCGAGGATAGCAAGCCACGGTCGCCATTGGTGCGCCGGATGCGGGACGGAAGACGGACCGCCCCCTTCCGCGCCTGCTTCCCTTCGCGTAGACCAAGGTGTACACCGCTTGCGCGCGATGAACGTAGACCCCTCGAGCATCCACCCCCTCGCGACCGCCACGGCCGACGCCCGCCCTTCCGTGCTCCTCGTCGACGACGAGCGCACGCTGGTCGAAGTGCTGGCCGCGGTGCTGGCGGCGCAGGGCTTCGACACGACGGTCGCCACGAGCCTGTCGGACGCGACCAAGTTGCTGCAGTCGCTGCGCTTCGACGCGGTCGTCTCCGACGTGCTCTTCGATGGTCGCGAAGACGGCCTCGAGGTGCTCGGCGCCACGCGCGAGCTGCAGCCGCACGCCGCCGTGTTGATGATGACCGGCCGTGCCGAGATCCCCGCCGCCGTGGCGGCCATCAAGAAGGGCGCCATCGACTACCTCCAGAAGCCGATCGATCCCGTGGTGCTGGGCGCCACCCTGTCGCGCGTGCTCGAGGAGCAAAGGATCGCCGCGCCTTCGCTGGGCTTCGCCGACCTTGCCGGCATCCTGACCTCGATGGTCGCGCACACGATCGAGCGCGTCGATCCCTACACCGCCGGGCATGGCGCGCGCACCCGCAAGTACTGTCGCATGCTGGGGCAGAAGCTCGCGCTCGACGACCGCTCGCGCGAACGCCTCGAGCTCGCCGGCATCGCCCACGACTACGGCAAGATCTACCTGGACGACCTGGGCTTCCTCACCAAGAACGGCCCGCTGACTCCCGAGGAGTACGAGGAGGTCAAGAAGCACCCTCTGCTGGGCGCGCGCAAGCTCGGCACGCACCCGATGCTCAAGGAAGTCTGCCAGTTCGTCGCCGAGCACCACGAGCGATGGGACGGCACGGGCTACCCGCGCCGCATCAAGGGCGAGGAGATCTCGCTGCCCGGCCGCATCTTGTGCGTGGTCGAGGTGTTCGACTCGCTCGCCACCAAGCGTTCCTACAAGGAAGGCTGGGAACTGCCGAAGGTGCTCGACTTCTTCGCCGAACAGCGCGGCAAGATGTTCGATCCCGAAGTGCTCGACCAGTTCCTCGTGCTCCTCGAGGAGCACGGAGACTCCTGGCTCAAGGCGCCCGCCGCGGCGCGCGCGGAAGCCGCCGCGAAGAAGGCCGCGGGACACGGCTGAGATCGGGCGGAAAAAGTGGTATTCCAAATACCACTTTCAATCGCCACCTGTCCGTGCGCATGGCGGAGCTTGCGCCATCGCGGCGCGCCGAGCCTCCATGGGAGTCGCGCCTCGATCGGCGACGAGGATGGCGTCCGAGCCTGCCGCGACCGTATCAGCGTCGCGAAACGCGGCAAGCGGGATCCAAGCGGGATCCAATTGGCCCTCAACCTCCGGCTACGCGCGGGAGGGGCGCGGACTATCGTGGATGGCATGCGAACCTTCCTATTCCTGCTCGCTGCGCTCGTCCTGCCCCTCGCTTCGTCCTGCACCTCGAACAAGGCCCGCGTCGCCGACGAGGATGATTGGCTCGTCCTCGTCAAGAGCTGCCGCTTGCCCGAGGACTTCGCCTGGTACGCGAACTTCGCCCACCACCAGTGGATCGACGTGCGCGACAAGCACACGGGCGTGTGGAGTCGCATCGAAGTGCGCAAGCCGGGTTTTCCCGGCCAATCGCGCGAGATCGACGCCGCCGCGGCGCAGTCGCACCTGCGCTGGCGCAGGAACGTCGAGATCCAGGCGGTGCTGCGCGGCGAGGAAGCCCGCCGCGTCCATCAAGAGCTCGCCACGGCCGTCGCACGCCGTGGTCCGCGCTACAGCCGCGCGTACCAGGCGTGGCCGGGCCCCAACAGCAACACCTTCATCCGCGAGTTGTGCGACGACATCGACGGACTAGCAGCAGTGCTCGACCACAACGCGGTCGGCAAGGACCACGACGGTTGGATCAGTGGCGGGTTGGCCACGTCCGAGACTGGAGTGCGCGGCGATCTTGGGCCGTTCGGCGTGACGTTGGCGGCCGCGGAGGGCGTCAAGCTTCGGCTCCTGGCGCTGGAGCTTGGACTGCAGGCTTGGCCGCCTGCGCTGCACTTGCCGACGCTGCGGCCCATCCCCTGGTCGGAGCGCCCCGCGGACCCCACGCCTCCCGAGGCCGAATCCGAGCTCAAGTTGGGCGATCTGGGCACGGAGTGGATGGACATGGAGCTCGACAAGACCGAGCCGTGGAGCGTCAATTGGTGGCGCACCGACACCGCGGATTGGATCCACGTCGCCTGCACGCCAGGTCCGGACAAGGCGACCTGGGACATCGCGGCGATCGTGTACGACGGTGAACGGCGGACGAGCACGCAAGCTCGCTTGACCACCTCCGCCGAAGAAAGCGAGCCGCTGCGCTTGCGGACTCCGGGACTGGAGTTCTCGCTCGGCCTGCTCGTCCTCCAGCCGAACGGGGCCGCCAGGTTCGCGATGGCGTGTCGAGCCGGGACGGAGCGTCCGGCGCATGTGTCGACCGAGGAGGCCGCGGCACCCGTCGGGCCCTGGTAGCGGAGCGCGACAATCAGAATCCAGCGGCGTTCTTCGCGAGCATCGCCAGTTCCGCCTGCATCTCGGCCAGGCGCGCGCGTTCCTCCACGACGACCTCCGGGTCGGCGCGCTCGATGAACGCGGCGTTGCCGAGCTTGGCCTCGCAGCTCTTGATGCCCGCCTTGACCTTCTCGGCGCGGCGCACGAGTTGGTCCTTCAGCTTGGCGAGGTCCACCGCCTCGCCCAGCGGCACGACCACCTCGACGCCGCCCACCACGGACACGGCCGAGTTCCTCGGGCGTTCGACGGAGGCGACGACCTGCATCGACTCGAGGTGGGCCAGCGCCTGCGCCGTGCCGGCATGCCGGCCGAGGATGTCTCGTGTCGCCGGCTTGTCGGCGGCGACGATGGAGGCGAGCTTGGCGCGCTCGGCGAGGCCAGCGAGGTTGCGGATCTGGCGCACCGCGCCGACGAGGTCCTGCAGGACCTGCATCTCGCGTTCGGCGGCGTCGTCCACGGCGAGGTTCGCGCCGTCGGGCCAACGATGGTTCATGAGCATCGGCATCGGCCGGCCCAGCGCCTCGTTGAGCGACTTCCAAAGCACTTCCGTCATGTACGGGGTGAATGGGTGCAGCAGCGCCAAGGCGTCCTCGAGCACGCGCACCAGCGTGCCGCGCGCCACCGCGCCCGACGCGCCCGCGTCGCCGAAGCGCGACTTGACGATCTCCACGTACCAGTCGCAGAAGTCGTTCCAAACGAAGCGGTAAAGCGCCGTGGCCGCGTCGTTCATGCGGTATTCGTCAAGAGCGCTTGACACCTCGGCGCGCGCTTGCGCCAAGCGGGAGAGGATCCAGCGGTCCTCCATCGCCAGCGCCGCGCGCCCTGCCTCCGACACCGGATCGAGGCGCTCGCCGGCCAGGTTCAGCAGCACGAAGCGCGCCGCGTTCCAGACCTTGTTGCTGAAGCGGAAGCCCTGCTCGAAGCGGTCGGGCGACAGCTTCACGTCCTGGCCTTCCTTGGTCAGGAGCACGAGGCTGTAGCGCACGGCGTCGGCGCCGTACTTCTCGATCATCTCGATCGGGTCGATGCCGTTGCCGGCCGACTTGCTCATGCGGCGGCCCTTGCCGTCGAGCACCGTGGCATGCACGTTGCAGACGTCGAAGGCGCAGCGCCTGTCCCACGGCACCTGGTCGACGAACTCGTAGCCGGCCATGATCATGCGAGCCACCCACAGGTAGATGATCTCGCGCGCCGTGGAGAGGAACTGCGTCGGGTAGAAGCGCTGCAGGTCCTCGGTCGAGTCGGGCCAGCCCAGCGTGGCGAAGGGCCACAGCCAGCTCGAGGCCCACGTATCGAGCACATCCGGGTCCTGGCGCACGATCGGCTTGCCGGTCTTCGGGTGCGCCGCGCCGATGGCGAGGTCCTCGCGCGAAGCCACCGGCACGCCGTCCTCGTCGTACCACACCGGGATCTGGTGGCCCCACCCCCGCTGGCGGCTGATGCACCAGTCGTGCACGTTCTCGAGCCAGTCGAGGTAGACCTTGGTCCACCTCTCGGGCCGGAAGCGCAGCGTGCCGTCCTTCACGGCGGCGATGGCCGGCTTGGCCAGGGGCTCCATCTTCACGAACCACTGCTCGGAGACGAGCGGCTCGATCACGCTCTTCGAGCGATCGGAGATGGCGACGTTGTGCGTGTAGTCCGCCACCTTGCCGAGCAGTCCCAGCTCGTCGAGCTTCTTCGCCACCGCTTCGCGCGCCTTCTCGCGCGGCATGCCGGCGTAGTCGCCCGCGGCTGCATTCAGGCGCCCGTCCTTCTCGTAGATGTGCACCAAGGGCAGCTTGAAGCGGTTGCCGCGCTCCCAGTCGGCCGGATCGTGCGCCGGCGTGACCTTGACGGCACCCGTGCCAAAGTCGGTCTCGACTTCCTCGTCGAGGATCACCGGGATCTCGCGGCCGACGAGCGGCACCACCAGCGTCGCGTCATGCAGGTGCTTCCAGCGCTCGTCCGCCGGATTCACCGCCACCGCGGTGTCGCCGAACATCGTCTCGGGGCGCGTCGTCGCCACCACGACGAATTCGCCGTCGCGGCCCTTCACCGGGTAGCGCAGCTCGTACAGCTTGTCCTTGCGCGTCTCGTAGTCGATCTCGTCGTCGGAGACCGCCGTCATCAGCACGCAGTCCCAGTTGACGATGCGCGCGCCGCGGTAGATCAGGCCCTTCTCCCACAAGCGCACGAAGCTCTCGCGCACCGCGCGCGACAAGTCGGCGTCCATGGTGAACTTGGTGCGCGTCCAATCGCACGAAGCGCCCAGGCGCCGGTACTGCTCGAGGATGTAGGAGCCGTGCTCCTCCTTCCACTCCCAGATCTTCTGCAGGAAGGCCTCGCGCCCGAGGTCCATGCGCGTCAGCTTCTGCTCCTCGTAAAGCTTGCGCTCGACCACCGCCTGCGTGGCGATGCCCGCGTGATCCGTGCCCGGCACCCACAGGGCCGTCCAGCCGCCCATGCGCTTGTGGCGAATGACGATGTCCTGGATCGTCCCGTTCAGCGCGTGGCCCAGGTGCAGCACGCCGGTCACGGTCGGCGGCGGGATCATGATCGTGAACGTGCGCTCGCCGTCCTTCTTCGGACCGGGAGCGAAGCCGCCCGAGGCTTCCCACTGGCGGTAGATGTCACTCTCGAATTCCGCGGGCGCGTAGCGTGTGGACAGCTCCATGGCGCGACCACTTCAACCGTGGCCGCGCACGCGGTCAAGGCCGCGCGGCCGCGAACGCGGATCGCGGCCCCGTCAACGCACCCGCGCGGTCGCCAACCACGGCAGCAGCGCCATGGCGCGCCCCGCGTCGAGAGCGCAGTCGGCGGGCCGGTCCGCCAGGCCGGCGGCCTCGCGCGTGGTGCGCTCGATGCGCTCGAGCTCCAGCCCCCGCGCGAGCAGCGCGCGCTCGGCGAGCTCCACGCGCGACAAGCGCTCGGGCCCGGCCACGTGCAGGAGGCCGCTCGTCTCCTCGTCCACGAGCTCGACGAGGGCCCGCGCCGCGTCGGCGACATCCAACGGCGTGCGCCACTCGTCCAGGAACAGCCGCGGCCGCTCGCCACGCTCCAAGGCGGCCAGCACGGAGTCCGTCGCGCCGAGGCCGCGACCGAAGGAGTCGCCGCACAAGAGCGGCAGCCGCACCACCAGCGCTCCGGGATGGGCCGCGAGCACCGCTTGCTCCCCCGCCGCCTTGGTCGCTCCGTACGACGAGCACGGCGCAGGCGGATCCTCCTCGCGGAAGCCGCCCGCCCGCGGAGCATGGCGCCCGAAGACCAAGTCGGTCGAGACGTGGACGAAGCGGATGTCGAGGCGCGCGCAAGCCGCGGCCGCCCGTGCCGGCGCCAGCTCGTTCAGTTCCCGCGCCTCGGCCGGTTCGCGTTCGCAGGTGTCGACGCGCGCGAGCGCCGCCGCGCAGAGCAGCGCGCGCGGGCGCAGGAGCAGCAGCACGCGCTCCAGCGCCTTGGTGTCGCGCATGTCGAGCACGAGCCGCGTGCTGCGCGCCAGCCCGGCCGCTTCGGGCAAGTCGTGCGGCCGTCGCGCCGCCAGCACCGCCTCGACGCGCGCGTCGCGCAGCGTGCGCGCGAGCGCCACCCCGAGAAAGCCCGTGGAGCCGATCAACAGCACCGGTCGCATGCGGAAAGGGTAGCCGAGGTGCGTCGCGCGGTCGTCGTCCCCCGCGCGGGAAGCCGGGGCGCCGCATGAACGGCGGCGCGCGGTGGTCTACCCTTGGACGCGCACCCATGGACGCCGCTTCGCGCCGCATCGCCCTCGTCGCCAACCCCGTCTCCGGGCGCGGCCGCGGTGTCGCCGCCTTGCGCGAGTTGGAGACCGAGCTCGTCGCGCGCGGGGCGCAGGTGCAAGCGCTGACCACGACCAAGGCCGGCGAGGCGCGTGGCATGGCCGCTTCCGTCGCGGCCGACACCATCGTGGCCATCGGCGGCGATGGCACGCTGTCCGAAGTCGTCGATGGCGCAGCCGGCCGCGATCTCGCCATCGCGCAGTTCCCGCTTGGAACCGCCAACGTCCTGGCGCTCGACCTCGATCTGCCGCGCCGCGCCGCGCGGACGGCGGACATGGTCCTCGCCGGACGCACGACGCAGCTCGACACGGCGCTGGTCTCCTGCAGCGGCCTCGCCGGTCCGCGACGAGGCTTCCTCGTGCTCGGCGCCGGCTTCGACGGCCATGCGGTGCACGCGCTGGCGCGCGCGCGACGCGGCGCGATCAGCAAGCTGAGCTGGGCGCGCGCCATCCTCGACGCCTTCGGCTCGTGGGAGCCGCGCGAGCTGCGCGCCACCATCCACGGTCCGCATGGCGCGAGCACGCACGCTTGCGAGTCGATCCTCGTCGCCAACTGCGTGCATTACGGCGGCTTCGACGTGCTCGACCGCTCGCGGCGCCTCGACGACGGCTTGTACGAGGTCTACCTGTTCGCGCGCGCCTCGCGCGCGGCCCTCGTGCGCACCGGGCTCGCCGGCGCGTTCTCCCGGCTGCCTGGCGGCGTGGCCACCTTGCTCCGCGCCTCGCGCGTGTCCATCGAATCGGACGGCCCGACGCCGGTGCAGCTCGACGGCGACGCCGCGGGCACGACGCCCGCGACGCTCGAGGTCGACGCGTTGCGCACGCGCCTTGTGGTACCTTGAACCACGCTCGAGAGGCACGCTTGACGACGACGCGCACCATCCAGATCGACGGCCGCCCCCACGGCGGCGGACAGCTCTTCCTGATCGCGGGTCCGTGCGTGCTCGAGTCGCGCGAACTGACCTTCGAGATCGCCGGCAAGCTGGTCGAGCTGTGCCGTCCGCGCGGCGTGCCGCTGGTCTTCAAGGCGAGCTACGACAAGGCCAATCGCTCGTCGATCGCCGGCGCGCGCGGACCGGGCATCGAGCGACTCGATTGGCTGGCCGAGGTGAAGAAGGAGTACTCCGTGCCCGTCCTCACCGACGTGCACGAGTCGGACCAGTGCGCGCTCGTCGCGCGGCATGTCGACGTGCTGCAGATCCCCGCCTTCTTGTGCCGCCAGACGGACCTGCTGGTCGCGGCGGCGAAGACCGGGCGCGCGCTGCACGTGAAGAAGGGCCAATTCCTGGCGCCTTGGGACATGCAGAACGTGGTCAAGAAGGTCGTCGACTCGGGCAACCCGAACGTGATGGTGTGCGAGCGGGGCGCGTCCTTCGGCTACGGCCGCCTCGTCGTCGACATGACCGGCTTCGCGCACATGGCCGCCACCGAGAAGCCCGTGGTGTTCGACGCCACGCACTCGGTGCAGGAGCCCGGGGCGCTCGGCGACCGCACCGGCGGCGACCGCAGCAAGGTGCCGGCGCTGGCGCGCGCCGCCGTGGCCACCGGCCATGTCGACGGTGTGTTCTTCGAGACCCACCCCGAGCCCGACTGCTCGCCCAGCGACGGGCCGAACATGATCAAGCTCTCCGACTTCGAACGCGTGCTCGACGGCGTCTTGGCCGTGCACGCCGCGGCGCGCAAGCACGTCTAGCGGCGCCGCGCGCCAAGCCGACCGGCGTGCTCGGTTGTCGTCGAGCTCGGTTGTCGTCGAGCTCGGTTGTCGTCGAGCTCGGTTGTCGTCGAGCTCGGTTGTCGTCGAACTCAGCCCTGGAAGGGTCGGCCGTCGGCATCGACCGTGGTGGTGCAAGCCTCGGCGATGCCCCAGATCCACACGAAAAGGAGCAGCGGCGCCCCCACGCCGCAGCACACGACGCTGCCGATCAAGCCTGTGCACCACAGCGCCAACTGCAACACTGCGCGACTCATGTAGCCGGCGTAGAAGTTGTGCACGCCGAAGCCGAGCAGCACTGCGAACAGGATGTAGGCGACGCGCGACTTGCGCTCCACCAAGGGCTCGCCGTGGACGGGCGGGAAGGCCACGGACACGGGTCGCGGCGCGAGCGGAGGTGGCGTCGCCGAAGATGGCGTGGAGCCGAGCGCGGCGGCTAGGCGAGTCGAGCGCAAAGGCTCCCAGTCCGCCATGCCCTCCGTCCAGACCAAGACGTCGAGCGGCAGCGCGCCCGAGCGCGCCAAGGCCACGAGTTCCGCCTCGCCGACGGGGCCGCGCTGCTCGCCGCCCTGCACGTAATGCCATGTCGCCATGCGCGTGTCCTTCAATGTCCTCCACCCGCCTTCTTCGGACGGGCGTTCCACACGCGCGTGCAGAACAAGAGTCCCACGACCGCGACCGGCAGCATGTAGAGCGGCCACACAAGCCAGTTCTGCGGGTCCTTGGCCGCCTCGCCCTTGGGCAGCGCCACGGCGTACAAGGCGCCTTGCGCCGCGCTGCCGAGGTAGACGAAGCCATCGATGACTCCAGTCACCACGCCCGCGTTCTTGCTGCCGCCGAAGTCCGCGGTGGCGGTGCCCGACAGCATGCCGTGCACGCCGATCACGCACAGGCTCATCAAGACGATCGACCAGCCGACCCCGGGCGTGCCGAGCAGGAAGTAGCAGCCGATCGCGCCGACCAAGAGCCCGGCGTACAAGATCGACGCGACCGGACCGCGCCGCGAGCCGAAGACATGGTCCGAGATCGTGCCGGCGAAGACGCCGCCGAGGATGCCGGCGATGCATAGGAGCATGCCCCAGTTCTCGTAGACGAAGCTGTGGTCCTGCTCGATGGCCACCGCGTAGGGCCGGTACTGCTTCATCACCGCTTGGCGCAGGAAGCCCGAGCAGAACTCGATGGCGATCAGGATCCAGATCACCGGTTGCGAGAACAGGTGGCGCACCACCTTGGAAAGCGGATCCGGATGCAGCTGGCCGCTGGTGGCGTCGCCGGTGTCGAAGTCGCGCAGGCCCGCGTGGGCTGGCGAGTCGCGGATGATGCTCCAGGCCAACACGAACATCGCCGCCAGGACCGCGGCCGGCACCCAGAACGGCGCGACCACGCCCACGCCACGCAGCAGCATCAGCGACCAGTCGTAGCTGAAGTACAGGCCGAGCGAGATCAGGATGCCGAACAGCCCGCCCAGCACGCCGCGTTCGCGCACGTGGAACCAGTGCGCGTTGACCTTGACGATCGAGACGGCGCCGAAGGATTGGAAGTACATGTTCAAGGCGTTGAGCACCTTGAGCGACGCCAGAAGTTCGGCGGAGCCGGACTGCTCGCGCGCGGCGAAGGCCAGCGCCATGCCGGCGTTGCAAGCCGCCGAGCCGCCCACGGCGATCAAGATCGTGGCGCGACCACCCCATCGGTCGGTCAACGGCCCGTTGACGAGGAACGCCAGTCCGTACGTCAGGAGGCCGATGGCGTCGATCTGGTTGAACTGCGCGCGCGAGAGGATGCCGGCCCTGTCGAGTTCCCCGGCGATGCCCGACAAGTTGTAGCGGCCGAAGTACAAGAGCGAGTACGCGAGCCCCAGCACGATCCAGTTCCAGCGCCGGCGCTTGACGAATCGATCCTCGTGGCCGAGTTGCACCTTGGGCAGCCGCGACACGACCACGGCGACGGCGACCAGGAGCAGCAGGATGGGGAGCAACTTCTCGAGCCAGGGGGGCATGCGAGGAGGCTAACCGCCCCGACGCTCGCGTGGCAAAGGAAGCGCGCGAACCGACAGGTGGTGCGAGCGGATGCGACCGCCGCTACATTCACCACCCCATGGGTGCGCACCGCCTGCACGAGGTCCTCGCCAAGATCGACTCCGCCTGCGCCGCCGGCCGTCTGCCGATCGTGGTCTTCGACCTCGACTCGACGCTCTTCACGACGGCGCCGCGCAACTTGAAGATCCTGCAGGCCTACGCCCACGCACATGGCGTGCGCTGGCCGGGACTCGCGGAGGTCGTCGCGCGCCTTTCCTGCGACGACATGGGCTGGAACATCCACGAGGACCTGCGTCGCTTCGGCGTGTCGGACCAGGCCCTGCTCGACGAGGTCAAGGCCTTCTGGTTCGAGCGCTTCTTCACCGACGAGTGGCTGCTCGTGGACGAGCCCGTGCCCGGCGCGCCCGAGTTCGCGCTGGCCTGCCACGCGCGCGGTGCGCTCCTGTACTACCTCACCGGGCGGCACGTGGGCGGCATGGAGATCGGCACGGTGCGTTCGCTGCGCCAATGCGGCTTCCCCTTCTGGCGCGGCCGCTGCGTGCTGCACTTGAAGCCCTCGTTCGAGATGGGCGACGCCGCCTTCAAGGACGACGCGGTGCACGACATCCGCTCCTACAAGGGTGAAATCGTGGCGACTTTCGAGAACGAGCCGGGCAACGCAAACATGTTCTCGAGGGCCTTCCCGGAGGCCCTGCACTTCCTGCTCGACACCATCCATTCGCCCGGCGCGCCGGCGCCGGACGCGAAGCTCGTGCACATCGACGACTTCCGCCACGGCTGACACAGCGGGAATTTCCTTCCACCACGAAGGAAATTCACTGTCCAGCGCACTTGACACGCGGCCGCACTTACGTCAATTTCGCGCTTGAAAACAAGCCATTTGAAGCAAGACGCATTTGACAAACACAGGCACGGCGAGTAGTCTGTTGCGCCT
Source organism: Planctomycetia bacterium (assembly GCA_005789645.1). GTDB lineage: Bacteria > Planctomycetota > UBA1135 > UBA1135 > SXXH01. The sequence goes on along the minus strand of SXXH01000329.1, from coordinate 6,182 downwards.
CGAACGACGAAACGACAAGGGCACACCGGTTGGAAGGCCGGGTCGCAAAGCCAGGGGCCCCATCCCGCGTCTTGCACGCGGAAGGGCAGCCCAGCCGCCGAAGTCGTCGCTCCTACCTGGAACGTCGTCGCAGGGGCAGACGGGACCAAAGTCCCGCCTCGGGTGATGACGGCCGGGTTGGAGCGTCTCGCGACTCTCCCTCCCTCGCCCCGCTGCGTCGCGCCGCTCAAAGGGCGCGGCGCAGCGGACCCTCTCCCGCGGCGCGACGCGCGTCCCACAGCGGACGAAACCAAGCGAGACCAGGCACATGAGAGGGAGCATGACATCGAACCAAGTCGTTGCGACGCGCTGGGCAGGCGCAGGCGCCGACGAGTTCGCGCCGACCCTCGCCGAGCTCGTCCGCCCCTCCAACCGCGTGGCTGGCGACGCCGCCGCGCGGACGGGTTGGAAGCTCTTGGAAGATGCACCCCGCGGCCGTGCCGCCGTGGGGCCTGGCATCGCGGCCATGGGACGGGGACCCCTTGGTCGCGTGGGTGGAGGAGGTCGGTCGCGCAGCATCTCGTGGGGACGGATGCTGCCGGCCGCGAACGAAGGGGCCTTGGCGGTCGTCGTGGGGACGCGACCGCGCAGCAGCCCCTTCCCCGACCGCGGCGCCTTGCGCGTCGCCATCGCGATGGGGACGAAGACGGGAATTCCCGCCTTCCAGCGATCGATCCTGCCGCGCCACTAGGCGTTGGCTGGAGTCGGGATCCTTGGCAGGAGCTCGGGGCCGCGCCCCGGGCTCCTGCTCTTTCCATGGCGCTGCGCCTTCCACGCTCGAGCGGCAAGCAAGCCGCGCCCAGCCGGCCCGCTTGGCTCGGCCCTCTCAGCCGAGCCCTTCAGCCAGCACTGCTCGACAAGCGCTCGCGCAAGCGCGCAAGGACCTGCATGTGGATCTTGCAGACGCGCGACTCGGACAGGGACAGCAGCTCGCCGATCTCGCGCATCGCGAGGTTCTCCCAGTAGCGCAAGTACACCACTTGGTACTCGACCTCCGACAGTCGCTGGGCGACGAGTCCGAGGATCTCCACGCGCGTGAGGTCGTCGAAGGGGCTGGACGCGTTCTCGTCGGCCACGCGGTCGAGGGCGGTGGGCGCATCCTCGCCTTCCTCGTCGACCCAGGCCGCCTGCGGGCCGTCGACCAGCGCCGCGCCGAAGAACTGGCGGTACTCGGCCACGGGCATGCCCATGTCGAGGGCGACCTCTTCGTCGGAGGGCTCGCGCTCGAACTCGGCGCGCAAGCGCTCGAGCACGCGTCGCCGCTGCTCGAGGCGCGCGCGCACGGGCCGCGGCACCCAATCCAAGTGGCGCAACTCGTCGATCAACGCCCCGCGCACGCGCAAGTCGCAGTAACTTTCGAACGGCACGCCCCGCTCGTGGTCGTAGCCTTCGATCGCTTGCATCAGGCCGACCTGCGAAGCGGTCTCCAGATCGCCACGATCGACGGTCGGCGGCAGGCGCATGGCGAAACGGCGCACGATGTCGAGCGCGAACGGCCTGTAGTGCTCCACCAGCGCATTGCGCTCGTCTTCGCCTCCGCGCTTGCGCCACGCCCGCCACAAACTCGTCACCGGATCGACCGCCTTGCGCCGCACCGGCGCAAGCACGCCGCCAGCACCACCTTCGCCAGCACCACCTTCGACGGCGGCACGTGCGGGCGCGGCGCGCTTCGCTCCGGCATGGCCGGGCGCGAGCTGGGATGAGCGCACGGAACTTGGCGTTCTTTGCATGCGGTGTCCGCGCTGGCGAGAGAGGCGCTCGCGCGGTTGCCGGGTGCATGAGGCGCAATGCGCGTGGTGGTTGCAAGAGGCAAGTGGAGCAGTCTCGGGGATGAACTTGCGCTGCGCGTCTGCTTGCTCGTGCGCGCTGCGCCTGATGTCGCTCGTGCATCTCGCGCTCGGAACGACGCCACGAGCGTGGATCACGCCATCGACGAACGAACGCCTGGTCCACCGCGCACCAACCCGCGCGCGAGTCCCATCGGGAATGAACGCGCGACAACTTGGTGGCGTGGCGAGTCGATGGATCGCGCCGCGCGAATCACGCGCGACGAGAGGCGTCGGCTTGCAGATCAGCCGTCGTGTTCCCCCGCATCAACCCCGTGCCCGAGCGCCTTCATGACCGCGGCTTCCGCTTTGCGCATCGCCGCGCGCTCGGCCGGGCGATGGTCGTCGAGCCCGCACAGGTGCAGCACCCCGTGCACGATGTACAGGACCAGTTCCCGCCGCGCCGGAACGCCTCTTTCAGCCGCGACGCGGCGAGCATGCCGTGCGCCGACGACCAGTTCGGCTTCGGGGCCGTCGTCGGCGAGCGGGTCCGCCCCGGAGCGGGACGAGGCGCGCAGCCGGGAGGGGGCGGGACGCAGGTCGAAGGTGATGACATCGGTGACAGCAGGGTCGCCCAACCACTCGCCATGCAGCCGAGCGATCTCGCGGTCGCCGACGAAGGCGATCGAGAGGCGGCGCAACTTGCTGCGGCGCAGGCGCAGGGTCGCAGCCACCGCTGCGCGCACGACGCGCGCTGACACCCACGGCTTGGCTCCGCGCCAAGCGATGTGCACCTCGAGCCCGGCGAGCGCAGGGCGCGCGACGGCCTTGGCGCGGCGGGGCGCGCGCGGTTTCATCCGTCGCGGCGGGGCTCGTCGCGGCGAGGCTCGTCACGACGCGCAGGCGCCTCGTAGGCGCGCACGATGGCCTCGACCAGCGGGTGGCGCACGATGTCCTCGCGCGCGAACTCGACCAGGCCCACGTCCTTCCAACCGCGCAGTCGCGCCACCGCGTCGGCGAGGCCCGAGCGCGAACGCTCTTCGAGGTCGGTCTGCGTCGGGTCGCCGGTGACCACCATGCGCGAGCCTTCGACCAGACGCGTGAGGAACATCTTCATCTGCGGCACCGTGGCGTTCTGGCCTTCGTCGAGCACCACGAAGGCGTTGGCCAGCGTCCGACCGCGCATGAAGGCCAATGGCGCGACTTCGATGATGCCGTGCTCCTCCATGCGTTGGACATCCTCGAAGCCGAGCATGTCGTAGAACGCGTCGTACAAGGGACGCGTGTACGGATTCAGCTTCTGCTGCACGTCGCCGGGCAGGAAGCCGAGGCGCTCACCCGCTTCGACGACCGGACGCGTCAGGACGATGCGACGCACGGCTCCGGTGCGCAACGCCTTCACCGCCGCCGCCACGGCGAGGTAGGTCTTGCCTGTGCCAGCCGGACCGATGCCGAAGGTCAGCGGGCACTTCTCGAGCAGCTCGAGGTAGCGGCGCTGGTTCTCGCTGCGCGCCACCACGGGGCTCTGGCGCAGCATCGTCGGCTGGGGCGGCGGCGTCGTCGGCGCGCGCAGCTTGGGATCCTCGCCGCCCTTGACGAGGCGATAGGGCGGAACGACCCGTCCGCGCAGCGGCGCAGGCAATGACGCGGGCGCGGCGACCGTGTTGCCCGCGCCAGCGCCGTTCTCCTGGCCGAGGATGATCGACTCGACCTCGGCCGTGGCGAGTTCGCGCCCCTTGCGCGACTTGCCGAGCAGGTGCTCGATGCGACGGCGCGCCTCCTGCACCGCCTCGTCGGCGCCCTTGATCCTCAGGTTGCCCTTGCGCGTGTAGATCTCGATGTCGAGGTCCTGCCGCAGCAGCTTGGCGTAGCGGTCGTACGGCCCGAGGACGAGGATCGCCTCGTCGTGCGAGCGCAGGGGGATGGTGGTTTCCGTCGGATTCAGGGGGCCAAGCTCCGGCTCGCGGTCTTGGGACGATGATGCACCCATGGCTTCCGATCCGTCAAGCCAAGGCGCGGATCATGGCGCACCTTGGAACGCGAAAGGCCAGCACAAGACCGCCATCGGGACGGTCAGCAACAGGCTGTCGACCTGGTCGAACAAGCCGCCGGAAGGCCCGAACCAACCCGAGCTGTCCTTCACGCCTGCTTTGCGCTTGGCATGCGACTCGAGCAAGTCCCCCGCCTGCGCAGCGAGGTTGATGGCCACGGCCGCCAAGGCGACGCCGATGGTCCCATGCCGCGCCGCGGGCGCGAGGCCCGCCAGGTGCAGCGCCACGACGACAGCCACGCAACCGACGAGCGAAGCGACGCAGCCCGCCACCGTCTTGCCCGGCGAGAGCCGCGGGAAGGGATGCCGCTTCCCGATGGCGCCGCCGACGTAGTAGCCGAAGGTGTCGCCCACCTTGGATGCCACGAGCAGCAGGACGAGGCCCGCGAGGCCGTGGGCCTGGCGCAAGCCCTCGAGCGCGAAGAGCGGTGGCACGATCCACGCGGCGAGGAGCCCGACGAACAAGGCCCGTCGGCGCATGTCGGCGCGCGACCACGAGCAGAGCGCCGTGCCGACCACCACGACGCCCATGACGAGCGCGCTGAAGCGCAGGCCCGCGTCGCCGTGGTGCGCTTCGGCCAACTGCCAGGCCAGCAGCGCGCCGACCCCGACCATGGCGCAGGCACGGGCCGTCGCGCGCGGGAACCATGCGGCGCGCCGCGACTGGATCGAATGCGCGGCCAGCGCGACGAGACCGGCGAAGGCCGCGTCGCGACCATAGTTGGGGGGCAACACTCCATTGGCCGCGTCGGGGAACTCGCCCGCGTGCGCGGCCACGATGGCGCGCGCCTCGAGCTGCGCCTGCGACAAGAGCGCCGCGGCGAAGGTCGCCAAGGCCAACGGCGGCAACAAGTCGACCAGCGCGAAGCTGCCCATGCGCGAGACTTCGAAGCACAGGCACAAGACCACGAGGAGCGCCGCCAACGGCACGACGCGCGGCTCCGACTGCGACCACCACAAGAGCCCGCCCAAGGCGCCCGCCAAGGCGCCGCCCGAAAGGGTGCGCCGCAGGATCTTCCGCGCCTTGCCAGGCGCCGCGCGCGTGCTCGCATCCATGGTCAACGCGTGCCCTTGGCGGAGGCTGGGTCGCGCGGCGGTGTGCTGTCGGATGCGAGTCCGCTCCTGGTGTCCGATGCGAGTCCGCCCTGCGCGTCCGACTCCTTCCGCGCCTGCTTGTCGGGCGCGAGGCCCCCGTACTTGCGCGTGCGCACCGCGTACGCTCGCAGCGCAGCGTGGAGCTCCTCGCGGCCGAACTCCGGCCAGCAAGCCTCCACCACGTGCAACTCCGTGTACGAGCTCTGCCACAAGAGGAAGTTCGACAAGCGCAACTCCCCCGCCGTGCGGATCAAGAGGTCGGGATCGGGGGTGGTCGAGTCGTACAGGTACGCGCGCAGCGTCTCCTCGTCGGCGCGCGACGGATCGACTCTTCCAGCCTGCACGTCGGCGCCATAGCGCTTGAGCGCGTCGGCGATCTCGCTGCGCGAGCCGTAGGAGAGCGCCAAGCGCAGCAGCATGCCGTCGTTCGCCGCCGTCTGGGCCTCCGCGGCGCGCAACTCGCGCAGCGGAGCGGCGGGCAGGTCCTCGACGCGACCAAGCCCGCGCAGCCGCACGCGGTTCTCCATCAGGGTCGGCCGCTCGTCGACGAGGAAGCGCTCGAGCATGCCCATCAAGAAGCGGATCTCGTGCTCGGGGCGCTTCCAGTTCTCGACCGAGAACGCGTACAGGGTCAGGCTCTCGACGCCGAGCTGGGCGCACTCGGTGACGATGGCGCTCACGGCGGCGACGCCCTTCTCGTGGCCGAAGACGCGCTTGAAGCCCTGCTTCTGCGCCCAGCGCCCGTTGCCGTCCATGATCACCGCGATGTGCGCGGGAAAGGGACCGCCGAAGTCGGGACGCTCGGGGGCGCGCGCCATGGCTCAGGTGCGCTGCACGGCCGCCGCCGGACGCCGCGCCAACCCCAAGCTGGCGCGACGGTCGATGATCTGGTCGCGCTCGGGGCCGACGGAGACCATCGCCACCTTGGCGCGGCAGGCGGACTCCAGCCACGCGATGTAGTCGCGCGCGGCCTTGGGCAGATCCTCGAAGCGCCGCACGCCCGTGATGTCCTCGCTCCAACCCGCATGGCGCGTGTAGACCGGCTGCAGTTCGTCGAAGGCCGCCAACTCCGCCGGCCAATCCGGCACGCGCCGTCCCGCGGCCTCGTAGGCCTCGGCCGCGCGGATCTCTTCGAAGCCCGACAGCACGTCGAGGTTCGTGACGATCAACTCCTCCGCGCCGCTGATCTCCAACGCATGGCGCACCGCCACCGCGTCGAACCAGCCGCAACG
>SXXH01000328.1 GCA_005789645.1 Planctomycetia bacterium | reverse complement strand
CCAACGCATGGTCATCGCGCGCAGCCTGATCAAGGACAGCACCGACCTCGACCACCTCAAGCCATTCATCCCGAGCGAGGTCCAGCAGACCTACCGCAAGGATGCGGCGCCGATCGGGCAGGGCTGAGCGCCACGACCGGAACACCTAACGATGTTGACATTCCTCATGCGGCAGGCGCTTTCGAGGCCTCTGCATCTTGCTTCCCTCGCGGCTGCCGTCCGGCACGCGTCGGCGTTGCGCTCTCACCCGCACGCTACCGTGCGCGCGCTGGGCTCGGCTTGCGGCGAGGCGCTGCAGCGGCGCTACCGCGCGGAGGATGCGCGGGTGGTCGAAGGCATCGAGGCGCTGCGTGCCCGCGCTTCCGGCTCCACGGAGCGCTTGCGCATCGACGACTACGGAGCCGGCGCGCCCGACTCCGCCTTCACGGAGGCGCAGATGTCGGCTGGGCGCGTGGTGGAGCGCACCGTGGGCGAGGCTTGCCGCGCCAGCAAGAAGCCCACGTGGGCCGGATTGTTGTGGCACCTCGTGCGCGAATTCCAGCCCGAGCGCTGCGTGGAGCTGGGCTGCTGCCTCGGCATCTCGGCCTGCTACCAAGGCCACGCCTTGCGCTTGAACGGCGCACGCGGCCGCCTGTGGACGCTCGAGGGCGCCCCGATGCTCGCCGACGTCGCGCGTCGCCACATCGGCGAGCAGGGCTTGCAGGATCGGGTCGAGGTGGTCGTGGGCAGGTTCAAGGACACGCTGCAAGGCGTGCTGGAGCGCAACGGCCCCATCGACTACGCCTTCATCGACGGCCACCACGACGAAGAGGCGACCCTGCGCTACTTCGAGCAATTGCTGCCGCACCTCGCGCCGCGCGCGTTGCTCGTGTTCGACGACATCAACTGGTCCGATGGCATGCGCCGGGCTTGGGCGCGCCTCGCCGCGGACCCGCGCATCCAAGTGTCCATCGACTGCGGCGAGGTGGGTGTGTGCGCTATCGACGCCACGATCAAGGACAAGCTACGCGTCAAGATCGCCCTCGCCTGAGCCGACGCGGACTTCGATCCGCCGTGCGTGGGGACTTTGGATGGCAGTGCGACTTCCGCCGGACGCCGGCGCACGAGCGCCATGGCCACTTTTGCCGGGCCTAGGTGCGGCTGGTCGCGGAAATTCCGGAATTGGGCATGAGGGCCGAGAGGGGTGGTGCGCTTTGCGGGGTGCACACGTACCCGGCCCGTGGCGCACAGCCCATGTCGCGGCCGTGCGCGTTGGCCGCAATCCAATAGACACTCGCCATCCATGCAACCCATCGTCCATCTCGTCAGCGGAACCGCTCGCCAAGGTCGTGGCGCGGTCTCCATCGGCCGCATCGTCGCCAGCGCCCTCGTCTTCGCATCGAGCCTCCAACTCGCCGTCGCGGCCCAGGTACAGCACGTTTCCCCGCGCGCCGCGCCCATGCCGCGTGTGGACGCCAAGCTCGACCCGGCACTCCTCGAGGACGCCGAGCAGTTGGCCGCCAACGGCTTCGTCCGCGAACCGGCCCGCATCCGCTCGAACATGCGCGTCGTGGTCGAGCTGGCGCGCGACGCCGAGGACGTCGACTTCGAGGCGACGACTCGCGGCGACCTGCTGGCCGAGATCCAATACCGCACCGCGCTGCGCCAGGAGGTCTTCCAGGGCCGCGTGGAAGGCACGCTGACGCCGCGCGAGCGCCAAGGCTGGAACCTCCTGTTCCCGATCGACCTGCAGTACATGGTCGCGGGCGAGGTCGACGACCTCGAGACGCTGCGTGCCATCGCCGCGCTCGACGACGTGCGCTACGTGTGGCGGGACAACCCGCTCGAGATGCACGACTACGAAGGCACCACGCTGACGGGTTCCGCGGCCGCGGCCGCCAACGGCTGGACCGGCGCCGGCGTCGGCGTGGCCGTCATCGACACGCAGTTCGACCTCGTGCACCCGGAGCTCGGCGGTTCGACGACGCTGCCCAACGCCGTGGTCAAGGCGGGCGCCAACTACTCCGGCACGCCCGCCGCCGGCATCCACAGCCAGACGTGGGACAACTGCTACCACGGCACCGGCGTGGCCTCGATCGTGCGCAGGTACGCGCCGGGCGCGCACATCTACGCCTTGCCCATCTTCCCGGACGCCTACGACAGCAACCTCGCCAACGCGATCAACTGGTGCGTGGCCAACAGGAGCGGCGCGAACGGCGGAGCGCCGATCCGCATCATCAACATGTCGCTGGGCGCTGGCAGCACCGCCACGCCGACCACCGACGGGGTGGTGCACGTCGCGTGCGGCAACGCGCGGGCCAACGGGATCCTGTGCATCGCGTCCGCCGGCAACTACGGGTGGACGAACGCGCTCAATGCCTGGCCCGCCGGCTCGACCAACGTGATCTCGGTCGGCTCGACCTGGGACGCCACCAACGCTCCCTTCAGCTCGACCATGTGCAGCGACCCGAGCCGCGTCGTGGACGAGCGCACGTGCTACAGCAACACCGCGTCGTTCCTGTCGATCTACGCCCCCAGCGAGCAGGTGATCTGCGCCCGCTGCACCGGTGGCACGTTCGCCCTCGGAGGGACATCTTCGGCGTCTCCGGCGCTGGCGGGGATCACGGCGCAATTGCTGCAGGCGCGTCCGCACCTGCGCGGCGACATGCAGGGCGTCATCGACCTGTATCGCGCCACCGGCGTCGCGGTGCTCGGTGACACCGGCAAGCGTCGCGTGAACCTGACGGCTGCCCTGCAGCAGAGCCTGACCTCGACGCGCACCCTGTGGGCGACGAGCGTGCCGGAGACGAGCGGCACCGAGATCCCCTGGGCCAACGAAAGCTGGGCCGGTGGCACGGAGACGTGCAACGACTGCAACACGGCGGCCTGCCAGTACTCGACCAACTCGACGAACGGCAACACGACGCCCCTGCGCGCGGCGGACTTCCAGGCGTTCACCCTGCCGGCCGGCCAGCGCATCACCAACGTCAAGGTCGAGGTGTCGGCCCGCTACAACGCCAACACGACGGCCAACATCGGGTTCCGCGCGTTCGCTCCCGCCCATGGACTCAACAGCAACTGGCGCAACTCGCCTTCGTTCAGCAGCGGCACGCTGTGCGCTCCGCGGCTGGGCTCGACCGGCGACATCACCTCGCT
>SXXH01000327.1 GCA_005789645.1 Planctomycetia bacterium | reverse complement strand
GGTGCCGCGCGAGCGACCGGCGACGAAGCGCGCCGCCTCGCGCTCGAGCGGCAAGGCGAGGATCCCCGCGGAGCGCAGCAGGATGCGCTCGAGTTCCTCCTCGGAGTACGGCTCGAGGCGTTCGGCGATGCCAAAGCGCGCGCGGAAGGGAGCGGTGAGCAGTCCCTCGCGCGTTGTGGCGCCCACCAGCGTGAAGGGCCGCAAGGACAGCGGCACTACGCGCGCATGCGGCCCTTGGTCGATGGTGAAGTCGATCTGGAAGTCCTCCATCGCCGTGTAGAGGTACTCCTCGACCTGCGCAGGAACGCGATGCACCTCGTCGATGAACAACACTTCGCCGTGCGAGAGCTGGGTGAGGATGCCGACCAGATCGCGTGGCTTCTCCAACGCCGGTCCGCTGGTCGCGACCATGCGCGTGCCCAGTTCCGCGGCGAGCACGCGCGCCAAGGAGGTCTTGCCGAGCCCCGGCGGACCTGACAACAACACGTGGTCCAGCGGTTCGCCGCGCCCCGTGGCCGCCGCGATCGCCACCTTGAGGTTGTCGAGCAGCCGCGCCTGTCCCACGAACTCGTCCAGCCGCGCAGGACGCAAGCTGGCTTCCAACTCGCGTTCCGGCGCCGCTTCTCCTGCCTGCAAGGCGCTGGGATCGAAGATGTGGTCGGCGGCCATCGAGCGGGCAGACTAGCAGTCCGCGGCGCGGGTCCCTACAGGCGAGGCGCGTGCCACAGGGTGGTCGTCCCGAGCGCCACGCGCACGCAAGGTGTGCGGCTGCGCTCGCAATCGCCAGTCAAGGCCCAAGGGCGCAGGGGGAAGCACGGATTCAGACAGTGGTTCTGCGCGCCTCGAGCTTCGTCTTGCGCCATCCGCTGAAGGGCGGTTGGGGAGTCAGGCAAGGCCGCCTGCCAAGGGCGTCGGCGGTGTGACTGGCTGGAGAAGCGTGGGCAAGCGTTCGCGGCTCTCGCGGGGCCAAAGGCGAAACCGGACCGCTCGAGCGGGGTAGGGGAGAGGTATCGGGAGTTGGCTCTTCCGACTGCGGGGCTTCGCGCCGGCGGTTCCACCGCCTTGGCGCGCTTGCTCCCCGGTCGGAGGGCACTGCCGTCCAGGCTCGTCTTCAGGGTCACTCTCAGCGCCCCGGTGACGGTGGACTCCCCGGGTGGCTCCCAACAGCCAACTGGACCACCGCCCTGTGGGCACCAAAGCTGACCTTGAAGGCACGCGATTTGCCCAACGGCAAGCTCAGCGGCAATCTCCGTGGCAAACTCCGCGGCAACCGCTGTCTGGGACTCGTGCCGGCGGAGACGCGCTGGCGCCAGCAACAGCCGGGCTGGCCCCTTCAGGGCTGAGTCTGGCTGGCAAGACATCCAGGGAGTAGTCGCCAAACGAGACGGGGCGGAGGCAAGTGGCCTTGGCCTCATCAGGCTCGTCTGGCGCTACACCGACCCCTCCCAGCCGAGGACCAAGCCTCGGTTGATGGGTGGGAGAGGCTTTCCCTGAGGCCTTGCAGTTGGCATCCTGTTCACCCCCTGACGCCCCCCCTCCTCGCTCCGCCTCCACGCCCTGCTTTGGTCCGTGACCAAGGTTCGGCCCGAAGCAGCGAGGAGCCGTCCACACACACACTGATGCAAGCGATGCAGACCAGCGATCGGCTGAAGCTCGGCTCCCTCGTCCATGCCGCCCCCCGCTCCATCCGGGGCGCCTTCTCTGGCGGCGCGCGGGCGTGGTTCGCAGTTGCGACCGTGGCCACCGTCTCGGCCCTCGTGCCCTCTTGCGGCGGAGTCCTCTCCTCGAGCCCGCCCAGTGTGCCCAGCCCGGCCATCTCCCAGATCTCCAACGGCTTCGGGCAGTTGCTGCCGTACCAGGTGTTCGCGCTGAACGCCGAGGGGATCCCGACCACCAACCTGCTCTCCATCCGCACGCAGGCCGATCTCCTCAACAACCTGCGCACGAACAATCCCCTGCGGCCCTCTCCGCAGTTTCCGCTGGGTGCGGTGCTGCCCTCGGGTGCGGCGGGCAATCACTTCTTCGTGTGCGAGTTCACGACGGCGATCGACATCAACTCGATCCTCGATGCCTCGCCTGCAGCCCAGACCTCCGATGGCCTGACCGGCGCCGTTTCGCTCATCGGGCTCAACCCCTCCACGGGGCAGTCCTTGCCGGTGCGCGCCCGAGTGTTCGTCGGCATCGAAGAAGACGGTGTGCGCTATGCGGCGACCTACGCTGGTGCCGCTGTTGGAGCGCCGCCGCTCTTGCAATTGCAGCGTTGGGTGCGCCGCGACCCCGTCACGGGCGCCCACACTGCTGAACTGGTCGATGGTGGTTTGCCTGGCGCGGGCTTCCCCGGCGTGGGTGCGACCTTCAGCGGCTACGACAAGCTCGTGTCGCCCAATTCGATCGTGTTCGTGGCCGACACTGACGGCAATCTCGCCACCCTGGAGACCTTCCCCGCGGGGCTGCAGCTCAAGGTGCGCGTGACCGAGGCCGTGCGTTCGACCAAGGGACTCCCTCTGGTCGAATCTGGCGTGGCGGCTACCACCGTGGGCGCCGACACGATTCCGCCCGAAGTGGGCCAGACGCCGCCGCCCGTGGTGCGCCCGGCCGTCACCCCCGGTGGTGGCGATGCGAACGTCGACCCGCAGACGGCGATCCGCATCGACTTCACCGAGCCGATCCAGCCTCTGAGCCTTGGTGTACTCTTCGGCAGCACGCCTTCGGTCTCGCCCTCGGTGCTGGTGCAGTACGGTCCGCCCACTTCGCGGGTGACGATGCCGTTTGTCGTGCGACCCGTCTCGATGTTCGACTTCTCTGCGTTCGAGTTGCTGCCCGGGTATGTCTTCCCCGGCAGCGGACCGTCGGACCTGCCGTGTGGCGCCTTCAATCGGATCGATGTCGGCATCTCGACCAACGTGGTCGTGGACTTGACCAACGGCAACGCCAACACGACCGGTCCCGCCACATACTTCATCACGGGTGAAGGTCCGGGCCTCGTCAATGTGCCCGTCACCCCCGACGCCATCTACGCCGGACGCCTCGGCGCGGCGCCGGGCATCTCGGTCATCGACCTGAACGGCTTCGGCCAGTCGACCGGCAACCCCGAGTTCGACCAGACCTACCAGACCTTCGTCGCGGGTCGCAGCAACTTCCCGAACAACCCCAACGTGCGCCAACAAGGCGCCGTGCTGCGCCCGCCGCTCTTCCCGGGCACGTGCACGGTGAACGGCGGCAGCTCGGGCGTGTTCACCTTGTCGCGCGACAGCTCGCTGTCCGACCTCGTGGCGCGCGCGCCGATCGTCAACAGCGTCAGCGACATGATGCTCGGCCGCGGTCTCGACAGCGCGTTCAACAACGGACCCGCGCCGTTCGGCTGCCAAGCCAACGGTGGCAACATCTGCGCCATCAGCGGCAAGAAGCGCATCTCGCCGGTCTTGAATGGCCAAACCGGCAACACGATGGGCCCGACGCAGGCCGGTCAGTTCGGCACCGTGCTCGATGGCTTCGAGAACCTGATGGGTTGGGCGCCGCACCCCAACCCGCCGCCGCTGACCTTCCCGCCGTTGTGCATCACGCCGTTCATCGGTGGCCAGGAGCCGACCTCGATCGACTCCCAACCCAACCCCATGGCCGGCGGCTTGTGCACGGCGCCGACCTGCGCCGGCTTGACCAACCTGCTCACCCCGGGTGACTACTTCGGCAACCCCGGCCTCGGCATCCCGCCGTCGGGCTTGCTGACGCTCGAGCAGAACAACTTCTTCCTCGGGCCATCGCTGCCGCAGGCCACGGTCAACCTGTGCGCCGACTTCCAGATCCGCCAGCAGATCGGCCAGTACCTGTACGTGCTCGATCGCGCGCGGCGCGAAGTCGTCGTGTTGAACAGCAACCGCATGTCGGTCATCGACCGCATCGTCGTGTTCGACCCGACCTCGATGGCCATCGACCCGAATGTGCGCACGCTGGCGGTCACGAACCAGCTGGCCAACCAAGTCAGCTTCATCGACATCGATCCGCAGTCGGCCAACTTCAACGAAGTCATCCAGGAGACGCTCGTCGGCGTGCGCCCGCGCGGCATCGCCTGGGACGGCGGCAACGAGGATGTCCTCGTCGCCAACGAAGGCGAGAACACGGTCTCGATCATCTCGGCGCTCTCGCTGACGGTGCGCAAGGTCGTGCGTTCGCAGCTCAACCAGCCGTTCGAAGTGGCCATCACGCAGCGCCAGCCGTGCTTCGGCTTCAGCCGCAACGTGTACTTCGGCTACATCCTCAATCGCAGCGGCAAGGTGACGGTCTTCGAATCCGGCCCCAACACCGTCAACGGCTGGGGCTACGACGACATCGTCGGCATCAGCACCGAGACCTTCCAACTGCCGAAGGCCATGCAGGTCGACCCGGTCGACCTGCGAGGTGCCCTCTGGATCGTCCACGAAGGTCCGATCAACGGCACGACTTCTGGTCCGCTGGGCGTCGGCGCCGTCTCGAAGTTCGTGCCCGTCTCGGGCATCACCGGCCAGCTGCCGCTGAACTTCTCGTCGCTGTCGATCCCCCAGTTCCGCGACATCGCCTTCGGCGTGCAGGTCTCGCTCAGCTCGTCCGCCGGTCAACTCTCGGGCATCCCCGTGGATGTGGCCTTCGACAACCTGCGCGTCATCTCGGCCATCACCAACCTGACCACGCCGTTCAGCGCTGGCACGCCCATCCTCGCCAACGGCAAAGCCATGGTGCGGGGCGGTTGCCCGGCGGTGCAGAACGCTTCGGAGGCCAAGTACCTGTTCGTGGCGGTGCCGAACGCCGCCAACAGCAATGGCGTGATCGACGTCGTCGACTACGCCATCGGCCAACGCATCGACACGAATCCGTTCCAGGCCGGGATCCAGTCGATCCCCGCGCCGAACGTCAACATCCTGGCGGACTACTTCCGCCAGTGATCAGGCACGCTTGCGCTTGATGCGCGGTGGCCTGCCGCCGCCGCGCGCTCGCCACGCAAGTCCGCGATGCAGCAGGAGGCGCCCCGCGGGCGCCTCCTGCGCTTTCCACGGTGCACCAGCTGAGGACTTGCGAGGAATCGGCCGCGATGCGGAGCCGGAGGCCTCGGTCGCCCTGGCTGACTTTGGCGTCGTGGCGCAAGCCGCGAGCCTCCCAGCTGCATCCCTCGCCTCTCGTCGTTCGAACGCCTATTGTTGAGCCACAGGCCATCCCGTGCCCGATCCCGTCCAAGTCGAATCCATGTTCGCTCGCATCGCGGGCGTCTACGACCTGCTCAATCGCACCCTGTCCTTGGGGATCGACCAGCGCTGGCGCAAGCGCATGCTGCGAGCCGCGGGCGAGGTGCGCGGGCGCGCCGTGCTCGATGTGTGTTGCGGCACCGGCGATGTCGCGCTCTTGTTCGCGAGAGCAGGGGCCTCGGTCGTCGGCGTCGACTTCACAGCGCCGATGTTGTCGCACGCCGTCAAGAAGGCCGAGCGCAACGGCTCGCCAGCCGTGTTCGTGCGCGGCGACGCCATGCGCTTGCCCGCTGCCGACCAAAGCTGCGATGTCGCCACGATCGCCTTCGGCATCCGCAATGTGTCCGATCGACTGGGTGCCCTGCGCGAACTCGCGCGCGTCGTTCGCCCCGGTGGCAGCGTCGTCGTGCTCGAGTTCAGCATGCCGCCGGGCGCCGTGCTGGGACGGCTCTATCGCCTTTACTTCACGCGCGTCCTGCCTGCGATCGGACGCTTGGTGTCCAAGGATCGGGATGCGTACGAGTACTTGCCGCGCACCGTGCTCGCGTGGCCGGCACCCGAGCAGTTCGCCTCCGAGATGCGCGCAGCCGGACTCGAAGGCGTCGAATGGGACCTGCTGACGCGCGGCATCGCTTGCTTGCACGTTGGTCGCGTGCCGCGCACGCCGTGAGCCGCGCCCGGTCCAAGTCGCCACGCGCGGGCGCATCCAAGTCGGACGCCGCCGCGGACGTCACGCAGCGCTGGTTCGCGCGCGACATGGCGCTGGGCTTGTGCGCCTGCGCGCCGTTGTTCGCGGCCTACGAGCTCTTCGGACTCGACTCCGGAGCGCGCAACGCCGCCGAGCTCGCGCTCACGCTGCCGCTGCGGATGTTGGGAGCACACGAGGCGCTGGCGCGCAGGATCGTGCTGCTCGTTGGCCTCTGCGCCTGCCTGCGGGCCTTGTACCAGCCGGGCTACGCGCTGTTGCGTCGCCTCGCCGGGGTGGCGGGCGTGGGCTTGCTCGCCTCGCTCGCCTTCGCGCCGCTGGTGCTCGCCCTGCATCGGCTGCTGGATGTACCCGTGCCGGGCTCGCTGGAAATCGCCGCCGCGCCACAGCCGCCGTCGCTCGAGCGCGCGGCCCTCGTGGTCGGTGGCGCGGGCTGGGAGGAACTCTTGTTCCGCGTGGTCTTGCTGGCGCTCCTCGCGCGACTCGCTGCACGCTTCTTCGAGCCGCTCGCGGGCACTGGGCGCCCGGCACGCGCCTTGGCCTTCGTGGCCGCCTCCATCCCCGCCGGACTCCTGTTCGCGGCCTTCCATCTGCGGGCAGTCAACGCCCCCTTCGGCGGGGGAGGCGAGTCCTTCGACGCGGCGCTCTTCGCTTGGCGCACGCTCTCGGGCATCCTCTTGGGGTTGCTGTACGCTTGGCGTGGAGTCGGAGTCGCCGCCTGGTGCCACGCCGGGGTCAACATCCTGCTGCTCGCCGGCGCGACCCCCGGCGTGTTCCTGTGAACGGACGAGAACCATGACGCGCTACTTCCTCGGCATCACTGGAGCCTCGGGGCACCCTTACGCCGAAGCGCTGCTCAAGGCGCTGGTCGATTGCGGCCATGAGGTCGATGTCGCCATCACCGAGGCGGCCGCCAAGGTGATGCGCCACGAACTGGGCGTCGATCCCGGCCTGCAAGGCGAGTTGCTCAAGGAGGCGCTGCCCGATTGGATCGGCGCCGAGCGCGCCGCCAAGGTGCGCGTGTTCCGCTCCGACGCCATCGAGGCGCCGCCTTCCTCGGGCACGGCGCTCGTGGGCGGCGCCATCCTGTGTCCGTGCAGCATGGGCACGATGGCGCGCGTCGCCGTGGGGTTCTCGTCGAACCTCGTGGAGCGCGCCGCGGACGTGGCGTTGAAGGAAGGACGCAAGCTCCTGATCGTGCCGCGCGAGACGCCGTTGTCGGTCGTGCACCTCGAGAACATGCTGCGCCTCGCGCGCCTTGGTGCCATCGTGCTGCCGGCGATGCCGGGCTTCTACCATCGCCCACGCACCAAGGAAGACCTCGTCCACCATGTGGTGGGCAAGATCCTCGACCGCATGGGCGTGGAGAACTCGGTGGGGGCGCGTTGGAAGGGTCTGGATCCCAAGGCCGAGCTGTCGCGGCCGGCGGAGGACGAAGGACTCGAACGCGCGCGGCGTCCGCGCGAGCCGGAGGAGCTCGAGTGACGCCGGCTTCCGGCACGACGCGCGTGCGCGCGGCGAGCTTGGCGGACTGGCTGTCGCTGGTGCGCTTCTCGCACTCGATCTTCGCGCTGCCCTTCGCGCTGATCGGCGCCGCCATGGCCGCTGGCGGCTGGCCGCGGCCGCGCGTCGCCGTGCTGGTGGTCTTGTGCGCCGTCCTCGCGCGCACCTCGGCCATGGCGTTCAATCGCTGGGCGGACCGCGCCATCGACGCGGCCAACCCGCGCACGAGCGGGCGCGAGATCCCCGTGGGCCGCATCGCGCCGGGCGCGGCGCTGCTGTGCGCCGCGTCGTGCGCCGCCGCCTTCGTGGCCTGCGCGTGGTGGCTCAATCCGCTGGCAGGATGGCTCTCGACGCCTGTCTTGTGCGTGCTGCTCGGCTACTCCTACATGAAGCGCATCAGCTCCGCGGCGCACTTCGTGCTCGGGCTCGCGCTCGCCCTCGCTCCGCTGGGCGCGTGGATCGCCGTGCGTGGCGAACTCGGCGCGGGCGTGGGCGCCGTCCTGTGGCTCGCCGCGGGCGTGCTCGCGTGGGTGACGGGCTTCGACCTGATCTACGCCTGCCAGGACGCCGAGTTCGATCGCGGACTCGGGTTGCACTCGATCCCCGCGCGCGCCGGCGTGGCGAGCGCGCTGCGCTTGTCCGGCGCGTTGCATGTCGCCTCGACCGCTTGCTTCGCCCTCGCCGGCGCGACGGCGGGCTTCGGCTGGACTTGGTGGGTGGCGCTCGCCGTCGCCGCGGCGCTGCTCGCGTGGGAGCACTCCATCGTCAAGCCGCACGACCTGTCGCGCGTCGATGCGGCCTTCTTCGCGGCCAACGGCTGGGTCAGCGTGCTCTTGTGCGCCGGGGCGCTGGCCCACTACGCGCTCGGCGCCTCCGGCGGCTAGGATCTGGCGCGGAGACACGGCGCGGACGACCATGGCCCAGGCAAGCAAGAAGCCCCGCGCGCCCTCGCCCCTCGAGGCCATCGCGGCGTTGAAGGCCGAGCTGGCGGCCGGCCGCTTGCCGCGCGCGGTGCTGCTCAAGGGCGAGGAGCACTGGTTGCGCGACGAGAGCGCCAAGGCTTGCGCCCAAGCGGCCGCGGCGCGCGGACTCGAGTCGTGCCGCCACGACACGCGCGATCCGGACTTCCGCCCGCAGCACCTCTTCGACGAGCTGCTCGCTCCGCCGATGTTCGCCGCCGCGCGCGCGATCTTCGTGCGCGAGGCCGGACCGCTCTTGAAGAAGGAAGACCCGGACGAGGCGGCCTTCGCCCGCTGCGCCATCGCCCACCTCGAGTCGGAGAAGGAAGGCTTCCTGCTGGTGGAGGCCGAGGGACTGCGCGTCGACTCGCGGCTCGCCAAGGCGGTGCTCGCCTGCGGCGGCCTGGTGCTCGATTGCCGCAAGCTCTACGACTCGCCGCCGCCTTGGAAGCCGGATCCGCGCGAGACGGAGCTCGCGCAGTGGACCATGGCGCGCGCGCGCCACCACGCGCTCAAGGCCTCGGCCGAGGAGTGCGTCTGGATCGCCGCGGCTTGCGGCAACGACCTCGGCGCCATCGACGCCGCGCTGCTGCGCGCCAAGGCGCGCGGGCCGGAGGGCCTCAAGGCGGCGGTGGGCTGGTCGAGCGGCGCTTCGCCCTTCGTCCTCGCCGAGGACTGCGCGCGCGGCGACGCCAAGGCCTGCCTCGCCGGCATCGAGGCCTTGTTCCGCCACGGCTTCCGCGGCTCCGACGGCGAGCGCGAGGTCGATCGCCATGCGCTCTCGGC
This sequence comes from Planctomycetia bacterium, assembly GCA_005789645.1. GTDB lineage: Bacteria > Planctomycetota > UBA1135 > UBA1135 > SXXH01. The sequence continues at coordinate 1,309 of SXXH01000327.1, read as the reverse complement.
GGTGCTCTTCGGCGCGTTGCGCGGCAAGCTGCGCCAAGCTTGCGCCGGCTCGAGCGCGCTCGAACGCGGAGCTTCCCCGACCGTCGCGGCGGAGTCGGCCGGCGTGCCGCCGAACCCGCGCGCCAGGGAGGAATTCGAGGCGCGAGTGCGGCTGCGCACCGCGGCGGCCTGGCGCGCGCAGCTGGAGGACCTCGCCAAGTTGGAACGCCGCTCGCGCAGCGGCGCCGAGATCGACGCGGCCGAATGGACCGCCTTCGCCCTGCGCCATCGGCGCGAGGGCGTCGCGCGGCCGCGCTGAACGCCTCGCGCCGCGTGCGCAGCGGCCCGTGGATGGGACGCGGGAGTCCATCCGTACGCACGAGGTCGTAGTCGCGCGCACAAGATGCGCGTCGGGCGGTCCTTTGCCTCAAGACCACGCGCGCCGGGGTCGATCTTCCCCGCACGGAACGGAGCGGCGCGCAGGCGCCGGACTGCCGTCCGCCACCACGACCACCACCTGGCACCCCGCCGCGCCACGGCGCGGGAGCCGCACCACCATGAGCGACATGGACGACGCAGTCCGCGAGTTCCTGGTCGAGAGCTACGAGAATCTCGACCGACTCGACACGGACCTGATCACGCTTGAGGAGAACCCGCGCGAGCGCGAGACGCTGGCGAGCATCTTCCGCACGATCCACACGATCAAGGGCACCTGCGGGTTCCTCGGCTTCGGCAAGCTCGAGTCGGTGGCGCACGTGGGCGAGAACCTCTTGTCGCGGTTGCGCGACGGCAAGCTCGAGATGAACGACGACATCGCCACCGGGCTGCTGCAGCTCGTGGACGCGGTGCGCCACATGCTCGGCTCGATCGAGAGCTCGGGCGCCGAGGGCGAGGACGACTGGAGCGCGCTGAAGGAGCTTCTCTCGAGCCTGCAGGAGCGCGACGCAGCGGCCGCGCCGGCCACGCCCGCGCCGCTGGTGCGAGCGCGACGCGAACGCGACGTGGTGGCCGCCTCTTTGCCGGGAGCGGAGCCAGCCCCCACGAAGGCTGCCGCGAGCGTCGCCGCGTCTCCCGCGGTCGCGGCTCCGGCCAAGTCGAAGGACGAGGCGCCCGAGCGCGCCGAGCCGGAGGGCGACAAGCACGGCGCCATCAGCGAGTCGAACATCCGCGTCGATGTCGTGCTGCTCGACAGGTTGATGAACCTCGTGGGCGAGCTCGTCCTCGCGCGCAACCAGATCCTGCAGCATGCCGCGCAGGACGGCGACTCGCCCGTGGCCGCCACCACGCAGCGCCTGAATCGCGTGACCACCGAGCTGCAGGAGGGCGTCAT
>SXXH01000035.1 GCA_005789645.1 Planctomycetia bacterium | reverse complement strand
CTCGCGCGGGCCGCGGCCGATCGGGCTCATGGCGTCGAGGGCCTTGCTGCCGGTCTGCAGCGGCTCCTTGACGGGCTCGCGCTCGACGACCGAGGGCGCCGGCTGCTCGATCGGGCGCAGGTCGTCGACCGTGGTGCCCAGCGGGCCGCGACCATCGACGGGGTCGCCCAGCGAATTCACCACGCGGCCGAGCAGCTGCATGCCGGTCGGCACGGAGATGACGCGACCAGTGGCGCGCACGGTGTCGCCTTCCTTGACCTTGGTGGCGTCGCCGAGGAGCACGCAGCCGACATTGTCCTCCTCGAGGTTCAACGCCACGCCACGCACGCCGCCCGGGAACTCGAGCAGCTCGTTCATCATGCAGCCGTCGAGGCCGTGGACGCGGGACACGCCGTCGCCCACCGACAACACGGTGCCGACGCTCGTCATGGCGGTCTCGCCCTTGTACGACGCGATCTCCTTCTCGAGGATCGACGTCACTTCTGCGGGTCTCAGGTCCATTGTCTTGCTTCTCTCGGGTTGCGCCGGATTCGGCGGCGTTTTGGCGTGTACTTGTGCGTTACCGGGCGGGCCTGCTCAGGAGGGCAGGCGCGCGTCGAGCATGCGGCGGCGCAAGGCGTCCATGCGGCCTTGCACCGACCAGTCGATCATGCGGTTGCCGGCGACGACGCGAGCGCCGCCCACCAGCTCCGGGACGATCTTGTTCTTCAAGGCGACCTTCTTGCCCAGCACCACGCCGAGCTGCGCAGCCACCTTCTGGATCTCGGGCTCGCCCAGCGGACGGGCCGTCTCGACGACGCCCTCGACCTCGTTGTTGGCGAGGCGCGCGCGTGCGCGCCAGGCGCCCGGCGCGTCGACGAGCAGCGCTTCGCGACGCTTGTCGAAGGCCAGCGCGACGAAGTTGCGCGTCAATTCGTGGCAACCAACGAGTGCCCCCTCCACGCTCGCGCGGCGCGCGGCCGCGTCCACGCCAGCGTGCAGCAACCGCGCGCGCGCGGCAGCGGAGGCGAAGTGGGCGGCCAAGCGCTCCATGTCGGTCGCGACGGCGGGCGTGGCTCCTTGGCGCGCGGCCAAGTTCCACAGCGCGCCGATCCAGCGCACGGCGACGACGTCGCGAATCACTTGCGACCCCCGGCGGCGGCGCCGACGAGTTCATCGACGAGGCGGCGATCATCGGACGCGTCGATCTTGCGGGCGATGACCTGGCTGGCGGCCTTGAGCGAGACCTCGACGACTTCGGACCGGATCGCGGAGAGAGCCTTGTCCTGCTCGGCCTTGATCTCGGTCTTGGCGCGTTCAAGCAACGCGGCCGCTTCACGGGCGGCCTGGTCCTTGAGGCTCTTCTCGAGCTCCTCGGCGCGCGCGCGCGCTTCCGACAACAGGGCCGCCGCCTGCGCGTTGGCCTCGCGCAGCTTGGCCTCGACGGCGACCTTGGCGCTCTCGGCGTCGCGCGAGGCGGCCTGCGCCTTCTCGATGGCCTCGGAGGCCTTGGCGTCGCGCTCCAACAGGGCGCGCGTCACCGGCTTCATGACCACGATCCAGATCGGCGCGAGCGCGACGAGGAAGATGATCAGCGTCCAAAAGAAGCCGCCGTTGCCCGCGAGGTCGAGCGGATTGAAGCCGCCCTCCGCCGCTGCCATGGGGATCAGGGCCAGTGTTTCCACGATGTGATGCACTCCGCTTGCTGCTTGGATGCTTGCTGCTTGGATCCGTCCAGAGTGTCCCGGCGCCCCGCCGTCGGCGGAGGGCCTGCACGCGGCCGCGAGGGGCTGGAGCGGGGCGTCCGGAACGGACGCCCGCGCTCCTCACCGGACCGCGGCCCCTCGCCTCACTTGGCGATGGCGATCAGCAGAGTCACGACGACCGCGAACAGCGACACGCCCTCGATGAGCGCCGCCATGATGATCGATCCGCCGCGGATCTCGCTGGCCGCTTCAGGCTGGCGGGCGATGCCCTCGTTGGCGGCGGCACCGATCTTGCCGATGCCCATGGCGGCGCCGATGGCGCACAAACCGGCACCGATGCCGGCACCCATCTTCGCGAGGCCCATCCACTCAGTCGGGTTAGCTTCAACCATTTGGTTCTCTTCCTTCTTCTCTTTGCTGTGCGGCTTGCGCCGCGGTTTCCGGGGTACTTGACGACGCGGCTCGCGCCGGCCGTTGGTCTGGTGCGTCCTGCCGAGACGCTCGGGGCGCGATCAGTGCTCGGGGTGCAGGGACGCTTGGATGAACAGGATCGAGAGCATCGTGAACACGTACGCCTGCAGCAGCGCCACGAAGCTCTCGACGATCATGATGAACACGCCGAAGCCGACGACGAGCGGCGAGACGCCCCACGCCACGCCCGCGTTCTGGGCCTGGCCGCCCGACACGAGACCGGCCGCCATGAACAGGAGTCCCATGAAGGACAGCACGACCAGGTGCCCGCCCGCCATGTTCGCGAAGAGACGAATCATCAGCGCGAACGGTTTCACGAACACGCCCACGAGTTCGACGACGAACATCAACGGCCAGATGGCCAGCGGGACGTGCGGCACGAGGTGCTTCCAGTAGGCGACGGGGCCCTGCGCGACCATGCCGCCGCCGATCATCATGAGCAGCGTGGTGGCGGCGAGCGCCGCGGTGACGAAGATGCTCGCCGTCGCCGTCGCCGAGCCCGGCAGCAGGCCGAACACGTTCATGAAGAGGACGAAGAAGAACACCGCCAGGAAGTACGGCAGGAACTTGTTGCCCTGCTCGCGACCCATGACGGGCGCGACCATCTCGTCGCGCACCCACAAGGCGAAGCCGCCGAACAAGCGCGAGACCATGTCGCCCTTGCCGGTGCGCAGGTGGCGCGGCACGCCCGAGAAGCAGACGAAGATCAGGAGCACGGAGGCGAGCTGGAACAGCTGCAGGTTCGAGACCGGCAGCATGTTCGACCAGACGACCTCGGGCGAACCGACGGAGCCGGTGAGGATCGGCAGCGCGAAGGGCAGCTGGGCCTCGATCGGTTGGCCTCCGGTCACCAGTTGCGCCGGCACGACGTGCGAGTACAGCGACACGAACGGCTGGGCGTTGCTGCCATGGTGCTCGTGCGGGATCAGCTGGAACGACAAGATGATCGGCGCCAGCACGATCGCCGCGATCAGCGCGAGGCGCAGGATGCCGGCGAACCCGGTTCCGGAGGAGGCTTGCGTGTCGGTCTGCATCGTTGTGGACGTCGTGCTCGTTCAGTTCGCCTGCGGCGCGGAGCGCGACGCGGTGAGGATGCGCGCGCTCTCCCAGGTTCCGGGGACGAGGATGAGAAGGGCCGAACAGGCGAAGGTCAAGAGGAAGGCCGTCGGGTCGACCTGCTGCCGCAGCAGGTCGATGCCGTGGAACGCCAACGTGCCCAAGAGCAGCACGGCGAATTTGGCCAAGAATCCTTCAACCAGCGCGCGGAAGACCAGCTTGGGCCGATGGCGCGCCACATGGCGCAGCCGCAGGACTGAGAGCCCCGTCAACGAAGTGCCGGCCAGGGCTCCGCACACTACTCCGCCCGCCTGCGGCCCACCGAGACGCCACGCGACAAGGCCGGCGACCGCGAGGGTGGCCAGCAGTGCGAGCGTGGACAGCATGGGAGGCTTCAAGGGAGCGGGCGGGGCGGGGACAGGCGGATTGCGACTCGGGGGGGGGGCGATGAACACCAGACGGCGAGCACCGGAGCGAGGTGGTCAGCCCCGCGGAGGACGAGAAGGCGGCACGGCGCGCACCAGCGCGATCGTGGCCCCCACGGCGCCCAGCAGGCAACCGAGGACGAGCAACCAAGGCTGGGTGCCAAGCTTTCCGTCCAACCACCACCCCGCGAGCGCGAACAGCGCGAGGACGGCGGCGAACTGAAAGCCCAAGCCCGCGTGGCGCCCGAGATCCCCCAGCGCCGAGCGAGCGGCGCTTTCTCGCGCCGCACGCTTCGCGCGCGGCTCGTCGTGCTGGTGCTTGGACATGGGAGGCGTCGGACGCGCCGAGGACTCGACGCGTCGATCTTGTCAGGAGAGCGAACCAACGCCCCGTGTTCCAATCCCGTGGGAGTCACTGCGGCAGGCGCCGCGAGGTGGCATCTTGCTGGACTTGGTCCGGGCGCTGATTTTGGCGCAAGAATGTAGGGATGGAGCGCCTCGAGTCAACACAATCCGCGGGAAATCAGGCACTGCGGCGCGCATCCGCGCAGTTTGCGCTCGGTCGGGTCGCCGAACCGGCCAAGGACCCGACCTGTCAAATACTTGCGACGAGCGCGACGTTCCCCGCCATGGCCACCGGGACCGCTTGGTGCCCGCCGCCCATCTCCGCTATCCTTCTCGCCCGACTTCGCCGCGCCGGACGCCCGTGGGGGCCGCTCCGGAGATGGCCGCCTCTCCGCCCCCACCGCACCGATCCAGCATCCCACCACCATGTCGATGGAACGCACCCTCGTCCTCCTCAAGCCCGACGCGCTGCAGCGCGGCCTAGTGGGCGAGATCATCTCCCGTTTCGAGAAGAAGGGCCTCAAGCTCGTGGGCCTGAACATGCGCAACTGGGAGAAGTCCCAGTTGGAGAAGCACTACGCGGTGCACAAGGAACGCCCGTTCTACCCGACGCTCGTGGCCTTCATGACCTCGGGGCCGGTCGTCGCCCTCGCGCTCGAAGGCAAGGACGCCATCGAGGTCGTGCGCAAGCTGATGGGCAAGACCAACAGCCGCCAAGCCGAACCCGGCACGATCCGCGGCGACATGGGCATGAGCTTCTCCAACAACCTCGTGCACGGTTCCGACTCGCCCGAGAGCGCCAGGTTCGAGCTGGACCTGTGGTTCGGCGGCCAGGGCGACATCTGCAGCTGGGATCCCGCCGACCTCGGCTGGCGCTACAGCATCAAGGAAGAACTCTCCTGACTTGAGTTCGTCCTCGGGCGGGAAGCGCGCCGTGCGCGTCCCGCCGCGCGCGTCCCGCTCCACGCCGGCGGGACCGCGCCGAATGGCGCGGCGTGCCGCCGGGGAGGGCGAAGCGCGTGGATGCTCGAGACGACGACGCTCGAATCGGCGACGCCCGAAATCGAAATGACGCGGCGCGAAGCGGCGAGCAGCCCGCGGCCGCAACGGGCGGCGATCCCGCACGGAGATCCTTGCATCTGGCGGCGGCCCACATCGCCGAGCTCGTGGCGGAGCTGTCTCCGCGACTGCAACGCATGCTGGTGCGCGAGGTTCACGCCTTGCCGCCGGCCGATCTCGTCTTCGTGCTGGTCGACGCGCTCGAGGACCCTTCCGCGCGCCGAGTGTTCCTGCGCGTCTCGGCCAACCCCGATGGCGCCCGCGTGTGCGTCGACCGCTCGCGCGTGGCGCGCCACGACGGACCATTGGGCCCCTTCCTGCGGCGCTGTCAAGAAGACTTGACAAACGCGCGCCTCGAGCGGCTGGTGCAGGCCGGCGGAGATCGCGTGGTCGTGCTGGAGTTCCGCCGCGCCGACGGCGAGCGGCGCGCACTGGTGGCCGAGCTGGTCGGGCGCCACGCCAACCTCGCGCTGCTGGCCGGCGGCGACAAGGTGCTGCAAGTGCTCGTGCCGCCGCCTGCGGACAAGCCCGTGGCGCGTCTGCTCCCCGGCTCGCCTTGGACGCCCCCGCCAGGCCGCCCGCCCGCCGGCGCCGTGCCCCCCATCGCCGAGCTGTTCCCGACGCCCGCGGCGCCGCCGCGCCTCGCGCCCGGCGAGACCGAGGATCCGTACCCGAAGTCATGGCGCGTGGACCAGGCGCTGGCGGCGCAGGCCGATGGCGCGCACCTGCACCGCGCGCGCAAGGACCTCGCCGAACGGCTCGAGCGACGCGCGAAGAACGCGCGCAACTTGGTGGCCGGTCTCGAGCAGCGCGCCGCCGCGGCGGAAGGCCATGAACGCGCGCTCTTCGACGCCGAGCTCGTCAAGCTGGCGCTCGCCTCCATCCCGCGCGGCGCCAAGTCGGTGGTGGTCGACGATCATTGGACGGATGGCGCGCCGCGCACGATCGCGCTCGACCAGAAGCTTTCGCCAAAAGAGAACATGGAGCGCCTGTTCGACAAGGCGAAGAAGCTGCAGCGCGCGCGAGAGACCGTGGCCGCCGAGCTGGAACTGGCGCGCGCCAAGGAGGCGCTCGTCCTCGAGTGGCTGGCGCGCGCGCGCGACGAGACGCGCGATCCCGCGGAGTTGGAACGCGAGGCCGTGGCGGGCGGCGCGCTCGACGAGAAGCAGGAAGCTCCGCGGAAGTCCGCTCCGCCGACCCCGCGCCTGCCCTATCGCACCTTCGCGGCGAGCTCCGGCGCCGAGATCCGCGTCGGCCGCAACGCCAAGGACAACGACGCGTTGACCTTCAAGCACGCGCGCGGCAACGACCTGTGGCTGCACACCGCCGACACTCCGGGTTCGCATGTCGTGCTGGTGCTCGCCGGCCGCCCCGAGCCGCATCCCGAGGACTTGCTCGACGCGGCGCATCTCGCCGTGCACCACTCGCCCATCGCGGGTGCCGCCCGGGCGCGCGTGCACGTGGCGCGGCGCAAGGAGGTGCACAAGCCGCGCGGGGCCAAGCCCGGACTGGTTACCCTCTCCGGCGGCAAGGTACTGGAGCTGCGCCTGCAGCCCGATCGCCTGCAGCGGCTGCTCGGCAGCCACCGCCCGCCCACCATCGGATAGCATCCGCCCCATGCGCCACCCGCTCGCCTGCCTGCTCTTCGCCGCGATCCTCGCCACCGGCTGCGCCTCCGACGGCGAGCCGACGGCCGAGCAGAAGGAGAAGATGCTCGAGGTCTACAAGGAGACGGCCCAGAGCTTGTTCAGCATGGGCGAGGTCGAGCGCGCCGCCGGCCAGGCGATGAAGGGCTTGGAACTCGCGCCCGACGACCAGGAGCTGAAGCTGATCCTGGCCTGGTCGCTGCAGAAGCGCGGCCGCACCGAGGATGTGGGCCGCGCCGAGGCGCTGTTCCGCGAGGTGGCGCCCTCCGGCGACTTCCGCGCGCTGCTCGGGTTGGGCGACGCGCTCGAGCGCAAGGGCCTCGCCTTCGCCGAGGCCGCGGACAAGATCGAGTCCGGCGACCGCGTCACCGAAGCCGCCGATCCGCGAAAGCGCGTGGCCGACCTGCGCGCCAAGTCGCTCGAGGCGTGGCGCGAAGCCGTCGGCTGGTACCGCGCCACCATCGACAAGCAACGCGAGAACAGCGACGCCTGGGGTGGCCTGTTGCGCGTGCATTCGCTGCTGGGCGAGCGTCCGGCGGCCTTGGAGGCTGCGCGGCGCGCCCTCGAGCATTCGAGGGCCGATTACGACTTCTGGGAATCGCGCGTGCGCGCCACCGACGTGCGCGTCGAAGAAGAGCGGCGCATGCGCGCGCTGATCGGGCGCAAGCAGAAGATCCTCGTCGCCACGCATCTGTCCGCCTACCAATTGTGCGTCGACGAAGGACTGCCGGACGAAGCGCGCACGCACCTCGACGCCGCGCTGGCGCTCGATCCCAACCGCAGCGAGTGCTACAGCCGTCGCGCGCAGCTGAACCTCGACTCGGGCCGGTGCAAGGAGGCGGTGGAGGACATCGACCAGTTCCTGCGCTTGTCGACGCTGGCCTTCGAGCACCCCGACATGCGCAAGGCTTGGCAGCTGCGCCGCGAGGCTGAAGCCTGCGTCAAGCGTCAACAAGCCTCGAGCGCCGCTGGCGGCTGAGGCGTTGGTCGCGGGCGTTGGTCGCGGCAGCCACCGCGGTCCGGCGACTTGCCTGCGGCGATTTCTTCGAGCCCGATTGCCGCGCGACGAGTCACGCAGCGTCGACAGCACCTCGTCGGCCGAATTTGGTCAGTTGCGATGCGTCAGCGTGCGGCGCTTGCCGTCCTTGTCGACGATGACGACTTGCAAGTCTTCGCCGCTGCGTCGCTCGGCCAGCACCTCGGCCACGTCTTCGCGCGTCTTGATCGAGCGACCGTTGAGCTCGACGACCACGTCGGCTGGACGCAATCCGATGCGCGCGGCGATGCTGCCTTCGACCACCGACTCGACCACGAGTCCGTTGCCCTCCGGCAATCCGAGCGTGCGTCGCAGTTCCTCGCCCACGGGCTGGCAGGCGATGCCCAGCATGCCGCGCTGTGGAACCAGGCCAGACTCCGGTCCCTGCCAGCCGCGGCGCTCTCCGCCTTGGCCGACCTCGGGACGACGCAGGCCGCCCTCCTCGCGCCCGGCGCCCGGCCGCAGGCCAGGCCCGTCCAACTCGACGCGCATCTGCGTGCCTTCGCGCAGCTGCGGATGCGCTCGGTAGATCTCCTCGAGCGTGCCACCGGTGTAGGTCTGCACGTCCTCTCGACCCTCGTCGTCTTGCGTGCGCACCTCAACGCGCGCTCCGTCCTTGTCCTGACGAGCCTCGATGCTCTTGGTGCGCGTGCGCGCGCCGCCTCGAGCGCCAAGCTCGGGCCGAGTCTCTGCGCCGGGATGCCGCAAGCCACCTCCATCGGTTCCTGGTTGCCCGTCCCGCGGACCAGTCGAGCGCTCGTCGAACCAGCCTTGCAGATCGCGCTCGAGTTCGGTGCGCATGCGCTCCATGCGTTCTTCGAAGCCGCGCAGGCGCTCGCGCATGCCGCGCAAGCCGTCCTCGCGGAAGGTGCGCCACGCTCCAGCCGAACCGCGGCGCTCGAGTTCGCGTTGCATGAGCCGCGCCGTCCACGCCAGCCCGTCGGAGCCTTGCGCCCACTCGCGCACTGCGCGAGCAGCGCGCTCGTCCGCGAGGGCGCGCTCGAGGAGTTGGTCGTAGGCACGCTCGCGCGCCGCGAGATCCTCGTCCTGCAGGCGCTCGCGCCAGGGGGTCGGGTCGAAGCCAAGGCCTTGGTCGAAGGCCGGCGCGGGCGTGCCATCGGCTCGCGGGCCCGGATGCTGCAGCCCACCCTCGGGCGCGGTGGAAGCGACCTCCCCGCGTGCCGGTCCTGTCGACGTCACGGTGGCCGCGTTGCGAGTTTCGTCCAAGTGCAAGCCACCCGCAGGCGCAGCGGTGGCGATCAAGCACAGTCCGGCGAGAAGGCTGAGCATGGATCCATCTCCGAAGTCGATCGAGTTCCACCGCGCGCCGCCGAAGCGGGACGCGCGGCGCGTTTCAACGCGGCAGGCCGCCGAATCCCACGGTCGAGAGGCTGCCGCCCGGCGTCAACACGCGCCCGGGGTTGCCCTCGATCCAAGGGACCTCCACGGTGCGCACCGCGGCATGCCTCAGCGGCGTCTCGCTCGTGCGCAAAGGGCGCAAGGCGTCGTCGTCCGCGGCGACGCCTAGCAACGCGACGGGCGACGGCTGGCGAGGGGACGGTGCGACGCCACCGAGCGCGGGCTGGCTGGCGATGGTGTCGCCAGGTGCGACGAGGGGCGGGAATGCCTCGCGCGCTGCAGCGGCTAGCGATTCATCGCGGTGCTCCGCGGTGGGGCGCCCTGCGTCCGCGGCACGCGCGGACTCGGCCACCGCAGGTCCACGATCGAGCCCATCGCCGGAGACTTCCTCGCGCGCGGACAGGCCCCACATGGCCAACGCGGCGGCCGCGGCGGCACCGACCAAGGCGAGACGGCGCACGCGAGCAGGGAAGGCGAGCAAGCGTCCGCGACGCGCGTCGACATCCGCCTCGAGGGATTGCCCCTCGAACGATTCCCGCTCCAGCGATTCCAAGCCACGCCCGAGCTCGACTTCGTCGAGGGCGGTGGAGGCTTGGCCCGCGGCGGCCGCGGGTTGGAGCTTGGTTCGCAAGCCGGCAAGCAGATCGGGCATCGGCGCGGAGGCGCGCGCCTGCAGACCCTGCACGAGCACGCCGCGCGCGCGCACGGCGCGCGCTTCCAAGGCGCTGCACGTGCGACAGGCGCGCATGTGGCGCGCCAGGCCGTCCATCGCGGTGGTCGGCAAGTCGCCGCCTACATAGAGCGGAAGCGCCTGCCGAGCGGCGTCGCAATCCCAAGGTGCTTGGCGAGGATCCATGGTCGTGATGTTCGATGTCGTCGTGTTGCCGGGTCTAGTCGATCCTACGGACGACGCGAGTCCTTGTTGGAGCCCGACTGTCCCGCTTGTCCGCCGGCGCGGCGCGCGGCGCGCGACTTGGCGCGCCGCTCCCATTCGTCCTGGAACAACTGGCGTCCGCGATGCAGGCGCCAACGCACGGTGACATGCGTGGCGCCCACGATGCGCGCGATGTCGAGGCACGAGAGCCCCTCGAGCTCGCGCAGCACGAGCACCGTCTGGAAGTGCGGGGCCAAGGTCTTCAGCACCTCGCGCACCTCGTGCACCGTCTCGGCGCGCTCGGCGTCGCTCGAGGGCGCTGGCGCGCGCGCGTCGGCCAACTGCACCTCGCCCTCGTCCGATTCGGCGATGGTGCCACTGGCGACGATCCGGCGACGACGCAGATGGTCGATCGAGAGGTTGGTGACGATGCGGTAGAGCCAGGTCGTGAAGGCGTGCTGGAAGTCGAAGTTGGCGAGGTTCTTGTGCACGCGCAAGAAGGCCTCCTGCGCGATGTCCTGCGCGTCCTCGTCGCCCGGCAGCAGGTTCTTCGCCACGCGCCAGGCACGAGCTTCGTGCCGACGCACCAGCGCCTCGAAGGCATCCATGTCGCCGCGTTGGGCGCGACGCACCAAGGCATGATCGAAGGCGCGCTCGTCGGCGTCCTGGCGCTCGCGGCCGCCGCTCGAGTCGCGGCCTCCAGTCGAGTCGAGTGCGGGCTCCCGCGCACCCAGGCCGTCGGCCTCCCCCCCATCGAACTGGGCGCCGTCCAAGTCGAAGTCGGCGGTCGGCTGGTCGTCTCCCTCGAGGACCTCGTCCTCGAACGGCTCGGAGTCCGAAAGCGGCCCGTCCGAGGTCGACAATCCATCCCGCAGGTCGGACGGATGCAACAGCGCCTGGTCGGGAGACGAGGAGGCTTGGCTGGCGGTGTTGGCGCGCTTGCTGGCCATGGGAGGGTACTTGTCGTACGAGTGGTCCGCGGGACTGTTGGCGGGCTCCTCGGCCCTTCCCGCGCCCCCGCCGCCCTCCCGCCTGCCGGCCATGCCTGCTCCTCGATGGCGCCCGGTGGGCCTCAGGCGAGCACGGGGAAGCGCCCGGGCAGCGCACCCGCGCGGCGGTACTTCTCGCGGCGCTCGCGCACCAAGATCTCGAGGGGCAACGCGGAAAGTTCGTCCAAGGCGGCGACGACTTGTCGCTTGACCGCCTCCATGGCGACCATCGGCGCGCGGTGGGCGCCCCCGACGGGCTCGGGGATGACTCCGTCGATCAAGCCCAACGCCAACAGGTCGGGCGCGGTCAACTTGAGCGCCTCGGCCGCGTCCGGCGTGCGCGATCCATCCTTCCACAGGATGGCGGCGCAACCTTCGGGGCTGATCACCGAGTAGTAGCTGTGCTCCATCATGTAGACGCGGTCGCCGACGCCGATCCCCCGCGCGCCGCCCGAGCCGCCTTCGCCGCTGACCACGGCCACGATCGGCGTCTTCAAGTCGAACATGTGCAAGATGTTCTCGGCGATGGCGGCGGCTTGGCCGCGCTCTTCGGCGCCGATGCCTGGATACGCG
>SXXH01000326.1 GCA_005789645.1 Planctomycetia bacterium | reverse complement strand
GGAGGGCGGCCGGCACGGCACGCCGGCCGTGCAGCAGCGCGCGCGCGGCATGTCCTGGCGGCACGAGCACGCAGTCCTGCGGCTCGCCGTCGGGATCGTTCCAGGGCGCGCTGCTCGGCACGACCTCGCGCAGGCGCCGCAAGCCGAGCGAGTGTTCAAGGCGCTCCTGCCGCAGGCCCTCGTCGGCGACGCGCCCCGCTGGCGCGAGGGCCGCGAGGAACAGCGCGACCGGAATGGCGCGCGACGCCAGCACGCTCCAGCGCGGCGCGACGCCCTCGGCGAGCGGAGTGCGCGCCAGTTCGGCCACCACGAAGGCCAACGCCAAGGCGACGAGCGCCGGCCCATCGCGCACCACCAGTCCGGCGACGAGCGCGAGGGCGGCCAACATCGCCACGAAGAAGCTCCCGTGCCCGCGCCAGCGCGGCGCGACCATGACGAGGCCGAACAGCAGCGCCCCCCAAGCGAGCCAATTCGCGCCATGCCAGCGCGCTTGCAACGCATCGTGCGCGAGGAGGGCGGGCCAACCGGCGCGACCTTCGCGCCAAGCCTCGGGCAACCAGGCGATGGCGACGACGACCAGGGCGACGAGCAGCGCAGCGTGCAGCAAGCGGCGCGGCTCGCCACTTTGCTTCGACAAGAGCAGCAAGACGGCGAAGGGCGCCGCCAAGACGAGCAGCAGCGTCGAGGCGCCGCGGATCCAAGCCGCCCAAGTGCCGTCGGAGGCCGCCCACGGCCCCTCCTCCAGCGGCAAGCGCAGCGCGAAGGCAGCCACGAGATGCAAGAGCAGGGCCGTGCGCGCGCGCAGGCCGCGCCCGACCGGATCGAGGGCCGCGCGCAAGAGCATGGCCGCGCCGCACAAGGCGACCACGGCCGCCGGGGCCCACAAGGCGATGGCGATCCCGACCAGCACGCCACCCAGCAAGCCCTCGAGCACGCCATCGACGAGCTTCTGCGTGGCCGCGGGCGTGCCAGCTTCGGCGTCGTCGCCCTCCTTCCCGGCCAGTCGCGCGTAGCTGCGCACGAGCAGGGCCACGGCGATCCAACCCGCAGCACCCTCGCAGAGCCGACCCAGCGCGGTCGGAGCGACCAACGCCATGGCGCAGGCCGCCACGGCGGCCGCGCACACCGAGCCCAGCAGCGCGGCGCGTTCGCCGGCACCCGCGAGCAGCGCGCGCGCGGCGAGGTGCACGCAGATCGCCAACAACAACCCCAGCAAGGGTCCGAGGCGCAACAGCGCGCCCTCGACGGCCGACTCGTCGTGGCCGCGCAAGTCGGGATCGCCACCCGTCGGCGCCACGAGCCGCGCGATCGAGGCGTGCAACGCCGCGGGCACGGGCGATGCCGGGTCGGAGAGCGGCACGCCGGCCGAAGCGGCCGCGTCGCGCACGCTGGAGCGGCCGGTGGCCAAGGCCAGCTCGGCGCGACGCAGGGCGGCGGCGCTCCCCTCGTCGTCCACGATCCAGGCGAGCGCGCCGGCTCCCTCGTCGGGAGCCACGCGTTGGTCGGCACCCGCTTGCCAACGCAGGAGGAAGGCGCAGGCCAAGACGAGCGGCAGCAAAGCACGCGCCAGCGCCTGCGCGCGCAGCCCGGCGCCAGCGCGCGCCTCGTCGTCGGAGCCCTTGGCCACCTCGACTCAGCGCGTGGGGTAGGTGGCGAGCACGAAGCTCTTCCAGTTGGACTCGAACTCCATCACGCCGAGGTCCATGACCTCCTTGAGCGCGTCGCGCGTGGCGATCTTCCTCTTCAGCCGCAGGGACAGCTGGACGAGCTTCTCCGGATCGACGTGCAGCAGGTAGTCGACGTAGCTGAACGAGACGGCGTGCTGCGGCAGGGTCAGCGTGTCCGAGGTCTGCTCGAACACCGTCGCGGCCGCGGGCGCCTCGCCCTTCTCGACCATCTGGCGCACGGCCAGGCGGAAGCGGCCGCCCTTGAAGTCGACGTTCGTGTTCTGCTCCTGGAAGCAGTAGTTGTCGCACACATCCCAGTACTTGTCCTCGAACCAGTGCGCCAAGCCCTCGTCCAGCCAACCGGCCTTGTAGCGGCCCATCCACTCGGGATGCACATGGGCGGACAAGATCAGGTGCGTCACGTTGTGCACGAGGTTGCGGTGCAGCTCCTCGTCGCCTTGGAAGAACTGCTTGTTGCCGCAGACCGAGTAGGACGGCTGCGTGCCCATCTTCTTGACGCCGCCCGAGGCCGTCTGGCCGCAGAACGCTCCCGAGGCGCGCCGATGGTCGTCGGGCAGCCACCACACGAAGACGCGGAACTTCTCGCGGAAGTCCGACTCCTTGATCTTGAGCTCGCGCAGATGGTCCTTGAAGAGCGTCTCGAGGCGTTCGGCGTGGAGGTGCAGCAGCTCGTGGGACTCGAGCATGCGCTTGTCGACCTTGAGGCGCTCGAGCTCGAAGACCACCACGAAGTGCGCCGTCTCGCACTTGCGCACGGCGCGCCCCATGTCCTTGTCGATGTAGGCGAGCGCCGCGCCGCGCTCCTTGACGAGGGCGCGCTTCCTCTCCAGCGCGCCCTGCGCCTCCGCGTCCTCGCACGAGCCGCAGTCGAGCCAGCCGGAACCTCCGCACGGCTCGCAACCGGCGATCTCCGAGCAGTAGAGCACCGCGTCCTCGCGCGCGCACAGGGCCTTGTCGTGCGCGGCGCACGGCAGGCGTCCGCTCGACTGGCACTTCTTGCAGGCTGGCGGCGCGGGGCGTTGCTCCTGCGCGGGCGCAGCCGGTCGGGCGGACGAAGAGGCGTGCGCGAGTTGGTCCGACGCGCGATCCGCCGTCGCCGCGGTGGACGCGAACGGAGCGAGCGCGAGGAGCAGCAGCCCGATCACAGCAGTTCCTCGATGATCTGCTGCTTGGGATCGAAGCCTCGCAGGCGGATCGCCGCGGCGGTCGCGCCCGGCAAGGCGGCGCGCGGCGCGAGGCCGACCAGCTCGGACTCCAGGATGCCGACGCCCTTCTCGGCCGCCAGCCGCTCGATCTCGGCGTAGACCCGCGCGAGTCCCGTGGCCTCGTGGTCGCAGACGTTCATCGACACCTGCGCGCACTTGGGCGCGTCGACCGCGAAGCCCATGGCCTTGATGCCCTTCAAACCGCCGTCCTTCTCGCGGATCTTCTTGGCGATCTCCTTGGCGAGCGCCACATCCTCGCTCGCCAAGTTGACGTTGTAGGCGATCAGGAACTTGCGCGCCCCCACCACGACCGCGCCGGCGCTGTGGTGCAAGGCGCCCTTGGGCCCTTCGTCGGGGATGCGCGCGGGATCGGTGGCCACGGCCGCCGACAGCGCCTCGAAGCCGATGTTGCGCACATCGGGCAGGTTCCTGCGCCCGGGGACGCGCGCCGCCGCCTCGTAGAAGTAGACCGGGATGCCGAGCTCCCCGCCGACGCGCGCGCCGAGCGCATGCGCCAGCGCGACGCATTCGTCCATGGTCGAGCCCTCGAGCGGCACGAAGGGCACCACGTCGGTCGCGCCGATGCGCGGATGCTCGCCGCGGTGCGTCCGCAGGTCGATCAGCTCGCACGCGGCGCGGATGCCGCGGAAGACGCCCTCCGACACCGCCTGCGGCTCGCCCACCACCGTCACCACCGCGCGGTTGTGCGAGGCGTCGAGGCTCTGGTCCACGACGCGCGCGCCCGGCGACGACTCGATCGCGGCGCGGATCCGCTCGACCACCTCGGGACGGCGGCCTTCGCTGAAGTTGGGGACGCATTCGACGAGGCGGGTCTGGCTCATGGTTGTGCGCGGCGCGGCGGACTGGGCGCCTGTCAAAAAAGTTTGACAGATGGCCGGACGCGCAACGCAGGCCCACATTCCAGCAGCGGAAGAGCCCCGCGCCAAGGGGGCCGCGGCCCCGAGGCCTCCCGCCCCGCGCGCTCAGAGGGTCGGGCCGGGCCGCTCGCGCACCACGATGCCGCGCTTGACCACGGCCCGCGCCGCGTTGCGGCCGAGCTCGTAGGCCAGCCTGCGGTGGTTGGGCATGTCGAGCACGAGCAGGTCGGCCTGCTTGCCGGGCTCCAAGGTGCCGTGCGTGGCGCCGAGGCCCAGCGCGCAGGCCGGGTTGAGCGTCGCCGCCACCAGGCACTCGGCGGCCGTGAAGCGGTAGCGCAAGGCCGCGAAGGCCAGCGCTTCCTGCATGTTCAGACAGTAACAGCTGCCCGGGTTGAAGTCGGTGGAGACGGCCACAGGCAAGCCGCGATCGACCAGCCGGCGCCCAGGCGCTTCGCGCTCCTGGCGCAGGTACAGGGGCACCAGCGGCGCCAGCACCGGCACGACTCCGGCGGCGAGCAGCGCCTCGGCCCCCGCGTCGTCGACATGCTCCAGGTGGTCGGCCGAGGCGGCGCCCACCTCTGCCGCCAGCAGGGCACCACCGGAGAGCGACAGCTGGTCGGCGTGCAGGCGCCGAACGAGCCCGAGTTCCTTGGCCTTGAGGAGGATGCGCCGCGCCGCGGCCACGTCGTAGACATGCGCCTCGACGAACACATCGGCTCCCTGCGCCAGGCCCGAGGCCGCCACGGCCGGCAGCATCTCCTCGACGAGCAGGTCGACGTAGCGCGCCTTGTGGTCGCGGTGCTCGAGCGGGTAGTCGTGCGCGCCGAGGAAGGTCGGCACGAGTTCGAGCGCCTGCAGGCGATTGGCCGCGGCGATGGCGCGCAGGCTCTTCAACTCGTCCACGAGCGTCAGCCCGTAGCCGCTCTTGGCCTCGAGCGTGGTCGTGCCATGGTCGAGGAAGCGCTCCGCGCGCGCCAACAACAGTTGCAGCAGCTGCTCCTCGCCGGCCTCGCGCACGCCACGCACCGAGGAGAGGATGCCGCCGCCGCTCCGCGCGATCTCGACGTAGGTCGCCCCGAGCGTGCGCAGCTCGAACTCCTCTTCGCGCGTCCCGGCGAACACCGGATGCGAATGGGCGTCGACGAAACCGGGCACGAGCAAGCCGCCGCGAGCGTCGAGGCGCTTGGCGGGGGCCCAGCGCGCTTCGAGCTCCCCCGCCGCGCCGACCTCGACGATGCAGCCGTCGACGACGGCCACCGCTCCATCGGGAACGACGCGGATGCGTCCCATGGCGGCCCCGCCGAGCGGCGTGCAGCCAAGCGGCGTCGCCAACTCGGCTGCCCCGTGCACCAGCAGGTCGCACGGGCGCGGCGCGGCGGGGTTGGACGAGGCCATGGCGTCGAGCATAGCGCCCCGCCGGCGCGCACTGCCACGCAAGGCCCGGCTCTGGTAGCCTCGCATCGCGATGCGGCGAACCACGGTGGCGCGCTTGTCGATGGCGGCGGTGCTCGTGCTCGCGAGCGTCTGGGCCGCGCTGCAGGACGCGCGCCACGCGTCCCTGGCGCCGACCGCCGAGCGCGCCGCGGCCGCGCGCCTCGATTGCGACGCCGCCAAGCGACGCCACGGTTTCTGCCTGCGCGAACGTTCGGGCGCGCTGGGCCTCGACTTCGTCCACGCCAAGGCCACCTACGATCCCATGGTCAAGAGGATCGAGCCGCACATCGCCGGAGTGGGCGCATCGGTTGCCGTCTGCGACGCCAACGGCGACGGGCTCGACGACTTGTACTTCACCTCGAGCGCCATCGATTCGAGCAACGCGCTCCACATCCAGCAAGCGGATGGTTCGTTCCGCGACGAAGCGCGGGAACGCGGCCTCGCGTCGCTGTCCGACGCTCGCGGTCCGTGCATGGGCAGCTGGTGGGCCGACGCCGACGGCGACGGCGACCAGGATGTGCTCGTGATGCGCCACGGAGCGCCTTCCCTGCACAGGAACGATGCTGGACGCTTCGTCGACCTCGGCGCCGAAGCGGGCTTGCCCGCGCGCGTCAACGGCAACGGCGCTTGCTGGTTCGACGCCGACGGCGACGGGCTGCTCGACCTCTACCTCGCCGGGTACTTCCGCGCCGAGCACGACCTGCAGCGGCTCGACACGACGCGCATCATGCAGGACTCGTTCGAGTTCGCCAACAACGGCGGCGGGAACCACCTCTTGCGCAACCTGGGTGGAATGCGCTTCGAGGACGTGACGGCGCAGGCGGGCGTCGACAGCACGCGCTGGACCTTGGCGGTGGCGGCCGCCGACATGGATGGCGACGGGCGCCAGGACCTCTACCTCGCCAACGACTACGGGCCGGAGGAGCTGTTCCTGAACCGCGGCGGCATGCGCTTCGAACGCAAGAAGGGCATCGGCCTCGACGAAAGCAGCAAGAGCGGCATGTGCGTGGCAGTGGGCGACTTCCTCAACGACGGCACGCCGGGCGTGTACGTCACGAACATCTCCAAGCAGGGATACCTGTTCCAAGGCAACAACCTGCGCGCCAATCGGCTGGCGTCGAGCGGCCGCATGCAGAACATCGCCGAAGGCATGGTGTGCGACTGCGGTTGGGCGTGGGGCGCTCAGTTCGCCGACCTGGACAACGACTTCGACCTCGATCTCGTGGTGCTGAACGGGTTCATCAGCGCCAGCAAGGACCGCGACTACTGGTTCGGCATGGCGAAGATCGGCGTCGCCACCGGCGGCATCGCCGAAGACGCCACGTTCTGGCCGCCGATCGACGACCGCAGCCTCTCTGGCTACGAGATCTCGCGACTGCTCCTGAACCAGGGACGCGCGCGCTTCGTCGACGTCGCGCCCGAGACGGGACTCGTCGACGACCTCGACGGCCGAGGCGTGGCGGTGTTCGACCACGGCGGCGACGGCGACCTCGACCTCGCCATCGCCAACAACGGCCAGCGAGCGCTGTTCTACGAGAACGAAGTGGACTCCGGACGAGCCTGGATCCAATTCGCCCTGCGCGGCGCCGCGCCCAACACCTCCGCCATCGGCGCGCGCGTGGTCGTCAAGGCGGCTGGACGCCAGCAGGTGCAGACCGTGATGGCCGGCAGCGGCTTCGCCGCGCAGAACAGCCTCGTGCTGCACTTCGGCCTCGGCGCGGCGACGCCCGAGGAGGTCGAGATCCGCTGGCCCTCGGGCCGCGTGCAGCGCCTCGAGAACCCGACGAGCGGAAGGCGCCACCTTGTCGTCGAAGACGCCTGAGCCGCCCCTAGGCAGGCGCGCTCGCGCTGGCCAAGATGGAAGCATGGCGACGACGGCGGCGGCGACGGGGACGGGTGCTGGCACCGGCGAGGGCAAGCCGTTCTGGGCGCGCATCGATCCGCGCTGGTACAGCTCCACGCTGCTGACGACGATCCTCGTCGTGGGGCAGTGGCGCCACCAGATCCTCGGCGACAGCTACCTGCCCTGGATCGTGGCGCTTGGCGCCGCCGTGCTGGCCGAGCTGATCTCGCGCCGCGCCATGGGCCTCTCGGGAGCCAACTTCCTGTCGGCCTACATCAGCGGCAACAGCGTCGCCATCCTGCTCAAGCCGCAAGGCGATTTGCTGTGGCCGTTCGCCGTGTGCTCGCTGCTGTCGATCTTCTCGAAGCATGTGCTGCAGTGGCGCGGACGCCACCTGTGGAACCCGACCAACCTCGGCGTGTGCGCCATGCTGATGCTCGCGCCGACCCAGATCTCGATGCTCTCGCACCAATGGGGCAACGACCTCGCGTTCGTGGCGCTCTTGTGGTTGGTGGGCGGCGCCACCACGCTGCGCGCGCGGGTCGCGCACATCTCGCTCGCCTGGCTCGCGGCGTTCGCCGCCTTCGCCGGGCTGCGCGCGGTGGTGCTGCCGCAGGGCAGCTTCGTCGGCGAGCTGATGCCCGTCACCGGGCCGATGTACACGCTGTTCTTGTTCTTCATGGTCACCGACCCCAAGACCACCGTGCGCACCAAGGGCGGGCAGATGGCGGTGGCGGTGCTGGTGGCGGCGTTCGAGTGCCTCGTGCGCTTCGGCTGCGAACTCGACCTGCTCTCGGCGACCAACCCGTTGTGCGTCGCGCCGCCGATGTACGCCCTGTTCCTCGTCGGTCCAGCGGCCTTGTGGTGGAGCATGAGGAACGACCCGCGCGGCGGCGCGGCGACCGCGCGCGCCTGAAACCGCGCTCGACGACCCGCCGCATTCTCGATCGCGACGCGCTCAATCGCGACGCGCGATGGCCACCAACGACACGCCGCGCCACGGCAAGAAGCGGTCGACGCGCCGCAGCCACCACACGCTCCAATCGAGCGCCTTGAGCTGGAGCTTGCCGAAGCGGCGCCGCCGCAGCACGCGGCCGTTCC
Source organism: Planctomycetia bacterium (assembly GCA_005789645.1). Classification (GTDB taxonomy): domain Bacteria; phylum Planctomycetota; class UBA1135; order UBA1135; genus SXXH01. The sequence continues at coordinate 1,227 of SXXH01000326.1, read as the reverse complement.
ACCACCAACCCGGCGTGGTCGGGCGGTTGAAGTCGAACATCGTCTCGACGCGCAGCCCGGCCCGCTCTAGCGCGGCGCGCAAGTCGGCGCGTCCGTAGCGACGCTTGTGTTCGAGCACTTCGTCGAGCGTGCCGTAGAGGCGCTGGTCCTGCGGCACGAGGATCACGGCCTTGCCGCCCGGCTCGAGCGCGCGCCGGATGTGCGCGAGCGCCGCTTGCTCGTCGTCCACATGCTCGAGCACGTTCAAGCACACGACCGTGTCGTAGCGCCCCTCGAGCGCGTCGAAGTCGCCGCGCTCGAGCAGGTCGCACTTCGCGACATCGAGGTACGGCCGGTCGCGGAAGGTGCCGCGCAGGTAGTCGAGGTACAGCGGGTTCAAGTCGGTGGCCGTGTAGCGCTCGCGCGGCGTGAAGCTGCGCGTCAAGTTGCCGAGTCCCGCGCCGATCTCGAGCACCTTCGCCCCGAGGTGCGGTCGAATCGCATCCCCCATCCACCGGTTGAAGCGCGGCGTGTTCGACAAGCTGTGCAGGATGTGCGAACCATGCTCGTCGTCGGCGTAGATGTCGTCGACCAGCCACCACTTGACCATCGCCGCGAGCGCCAGCACGCCGTCGAAGGGCTTGATCTTCTTGCCCTCGTCGTAGGTGCGGCCGCTGTAGCGGATCGGCACTTCGTAGATGCGCGCGCCGCGCTTCTGGAGCTTGAAGACCAACTCGGGCTCGAGCCTGAAGTCGCGACTCCTGAGCGGGATCGAGCGCAAGAGGCTCGTGCGCGCCATCTTGTAGCAGGTCTCCATGTCCGTCAGGTTCAAGTCCGTCAGGACGCTCGCGATCAGCGTCAATGCCTTGTTCGCGAGGCTGTGGCGCCAATACAGGACGCGCCTGTACTCGCCCGACAGGAAGCGCGAGCCGAAGACCGCGTCGGCGCCTTCCTCGAGGAACGGCACCATCAACTTGGGCAGGTCGCGCGGGTCGTACTCGAGGTCGGCGTCCTGGATCACCGTCAAGTCGCCGCGCGCATGGCGAATGCCCTCGGCCACCGCGGCGCCCTTGCCTTGGTTCCGCGGCGATTCGACGAGACGCATGCGATCCGCATGCGTGGCGGCGAGGCGGCGCAGCACCTCTCGCGACCCATCCGTCGAACCGTCGTCGACGCAGATCAGCTCCAACCACGCGAGCCGTTCATCCACCAAGCCCAAGACGCGCCGGATCGACTCCTCGACGAGAT
>SXXH01000034.1 GCA_005789645.1 Planctomycetia bacterium | reverse complement strand
TGTGCGAGGAATGGGCCATCCCCATCCTCGGCTCGGTCGTGGCGCAGGAACTGGTCGCGCGCATGAGCGCGGCGCGCAGTGGCGAGGTGGCGCGCGGCGCGACGATCGCCGGAGGTGTCTTGTACCTCGCCATCGGCGGCATCCCGGTCTTCTTGGGCCTCGTCGGCGCCGGCCTCGTGCCCGGCCTCGAGGACCCCGAAGGCGTGCTGCCGGCGCTCGCCAAGCAGGAACTCGGCACCGTGCTCTACGTCGTCGTCGCCGGCGCGCTGGTCTCGGCCATCTTGTCGACGGTGGACTCGAACCTGCTCGTGTGCAGCTCGCTGTTGTCGCACAACCTCGTCTTCCCGCTGCTCGCAGGCATCGACGAGAAGGCCAAGGTGCGCTGGGCGCGCGCGTTCGTGGCGGCCTTCGGCCTTCTCGCGTGGGCCCTGGCGCTCGAGGCGGACGGCGTCTTCGCGCTGGTCGAGCAAGCCAGCGCCTTCGGCAGCTCGGGCATCTTCATCATCGTGGTCTTCGGCCTGTGGACGCGCTTCGGCGGAGCGGCGAGCGCCGTGGCGGCCTTGACCGCCGGCACGATCGCCTACGTGTGGGGCACATGGGCCGAATGGGAGACGCCCTACCTGGCCTCGCTGGCCGCCGCGCTCGGCGCGTACCTGCTGGCCGGCGCGCTCGGCTCCAAGGCGCCCGCCGGCGACCTGCGAGGCGCGAGCGCGGCCCAGTAAAGCAAATTTGACAACGACGCGGGCAAGGCGGGCGGCCGCGCGGGGGATCGGGCGCGCAAGGCGGCGAAGGCTGGAGGACCGCGCCGCTCAGGCGTCCAGCGGCGCCAATCGCGCCGTGGCGGAACGCGTGCCGGGGCCGGTGGCGCACGCGTGGACGCGCTCGAGGTTGCCGCCCATGACCTTCCGCACGTGCTCTTCGCTCCACCCGCGCTCCAAGAGGCGCGCGGCCAAGTTGACATAGCACGAAGCGTCCTCGAGCCCCTGCGGCGTGCGCCCGATGCCGTCGTAGTCGGAACCAAGGCCCACATGGTCGATGCCCGCGACCGCGACGGCGTGTTCGACGTGCTGGACGACGACATCCAGCGGCAGCGGCGTGGCGTGTTCCTGCAGGAACTCGCCTTGGCGCAGGAACACCTCGGTGTCGTTGGGACCGGCGATGGCCTTGTAGCGCGGATCCTCGCGCAAGCGCGCGTCCTCCTTCTGCGCCTCGCCCTCGAGGAACGCCGTGCAGAACACGATGCCCACGACGCCGCCATTGCCTGCCAACGCGCGCAACTGGTCGTCGTCGAGGTTCCTTTGGTGGCCGTGGATCGCCTTGCAGCCGGAATGGCTGGCGATCACCGGTGCGTTGGTCGCCTCGAGGGCGTCGTGGAACGAACGCTCGCCCGCATGCGACAAGTCGACGAGCATCCCGAGCTGGTTCATCTCGCGCACGACTTGGCGCCCGAACGCGCTCAAGCCCTCGGGCGTGCCGGCGGGCGGGTTCGGCTGGCAACTGCGGATCCAGTCGAGGTGGTTGTTCCACACGAGCGTCAACACGCGCACGCCATGCGAGTGGAGCGCGTGCAAGTTGTCCAAATCGCCCTCGATCGAATGCCCGCCCTCGATGCCGGGGATCCCCGCCACCAAGCCGCGCGCGCGCGCCGCGGCGCGCAGCTCGCCGTTGCCGCCCCACGCCATCTGGTCGGGATGCGCCGCCAGCAGCGCGTGGAACTCGCCCAGCAAGGCGCGCGTACGCGCCAAGGCGGCTCCCGGGCCCTTGTCGATGTGCTTGGGATCGACCCAATTGACCAGCACCACCGACGCAAGTCCACCCGCCTTGCCGCGCACGAGGTCGAGGTGTCCGGCCGTGCGCGTGCCGAGGTCGTGCCCCAGGTCGAGCTGGCGCTGCAACGAGTCGACATGCGCATCGAAGACGCCGTGGCGCGCGCACAGGGCGCGAGCGCGTTGCAAGTGGGATTCCATCCAAGCACGAGGATCGGCGCGGACGCGACGGGTGTCAACTGCGCCGCGCGTCGGACGAAGGCGAGGGAAGCTGGCTTCCGCAGCGGGACGATGCGATCATCGATGGCGCATGTCCAATCCGTCCGACGACGTCGTCCCCGCATCCCCTTCGCAAGCGCCCTCGGGCTTCGCCGGCCTGGGCCTCGCGCCGGAGCTCGCGGCGACGGTCGCGTCGCTGGGCTACGAGGAGCCGACGCCCATCCAGCGCGAGTCGATCCCGGTGCTCCTGTCGGGGCGCGACCTCTTGGGCCAAGCGGCCACCGGCACGGGCAAGACGGCGGCCTTCGCGCTGCCACTGGTCCAGCGCACCAAGGGCCTCGAACTCGAACGCGGCAAGCCGCGCGGCCTGGTGCTCGTGCCCACGCGCGAGCTCGCCATGCAGGTGGCCGAGGCGCTACACAAGTACGGCAAGGCGCTCGGCGCGAGCGTCCTGCCGATCTACGGCGGCAGCTCCTTCGGGCAGCAGGCGCGCGTGCTCGAGCGCGGAGTGGCGCTGGTGGTCGCGACGCCCGGTCGCGCCGTCGACCACCTGACGCGCGGCACGATGGACTTGTCGCAGGCCGGGGTGGTGGTGCTCGACGCAGCCGACGAGATGCTCGACATGGGCTTCGCCGACGACCTCGAGGCGATCCTCTCGCGCACGCCGCCGGGGCGCCAGACGGCGCTGTTCTCCGCCACCTTGGCCGAGCGCATCCTCGGCCTCGCCCACAGCCACCTGCGCGACCCCGTGCGCGTCTCCATCGCGCGCGAGAAGGGCCAGGGCGCCGACATGCAGCGCGTGCGCCAGACGGCCTACATGGTCAAGCGCCCGCACAAGCTGGAGGCTTTGTCAAGATTGCTTGACATGGAGCCGCCGGTCGCCGGCATCGTGTTCTGCCGCACGAGGCTCGTGGTCGACGAGGTCGCCGAGGCGCTGGCGGCGCGCGGCTGGCGCACGGAGCCGCTGCACGGCGGCCTTTCGCAGGACCAGCGCGAGCGCGTGCTGGCGCGGCTGCGCGAAGGGCGCATCGACCTCCTGGTGGCGACCGACGTCGCCTCGCGCGGCCTCGACATCGACCACCTGACCCACGTCGTCAACTTCGACCTGCCCATCGACCCGGACGCCTTCGTGCACCGCGTCGGCCGCACCGGGCGCGCGGGCCGCGAGGGCGTCGCCATCACGCTGGTCGATCCGCGCGAGCAGCGCCTGCTGCGCACGATCCAGTACGCCACGCGCCTGCACATCGAGCTGGCGCGCATGCCCACCGCCGAGGACCTCGACCGGCGCCGGCGCGAGATGACGCGCGCCGCGGTGCAGTCGGCGCACGACA
>SXXH01000325.1 GCA_005789645.1 Planctomycetia bacterium | reverse complement strand
GGCGCCGTTGGGGCCGAGGAAGCCGAGCACTTCGCCCTTCTTGACGGCGAAGCTGATGCGGTCGACCGCGCGGAGCGGCCCGAAGTCCTTGCAAAGCTCTTGGATTTCGATCATGGCAGCGAGTCGGGTCGCCAAACAGGCATCTGCACGGCGGCTAGCCGGCCGCCCGAACCGGGCCTGGTCGCGACCATAGGGGGGAGCATTGTCCGCGCGCGCGGGCGCTTGGCAAGGATTCCTCGCTTGGCGCCAGCGCGTTCGAGGTCGCACGGTACGCAAACGGAGCTCGGGCGTTGGGGGCGAATTCGCGCCAGCTTCCAAGACCCGTGCGCGAGTCGTACAAGTACGCTCCTCGCGAACCCGGCAGCTCCCTCCCTTCGAGGTGGCGCCGGCCGACCGGCCCCCGGACCCACCCTAGTGGACGGCTTCTCCACCACACACATGGCCTTGCTGCTCTTGGCGGCTGGCGTCGTGGGGGCGCTCTTGCCCTTGCAGCGGCGGTGGACCGAACGTGGGCTGCACCTGTTCGTCGCGCTGGCGGCGGGGATCTTCCTCGGCACCATCTTCCTGCATTTGCTGCCGCACCTCGCGGGCGGGGAGGTCCACGAAGGGCACGACCATGGACCGGTGTCGCACGGGTCCGGTCCTTGGGTGGCGGCCTTGGCCGGACTGCTGCTCTTGTTCGTCGTCGAGCGCGTGTGGCTGCGTCGCGCCGGGCACGGTCATCAGCACGCGCATCATCACCACCATCACGAGCATGCCAAGCCATCCATCGCGGCCATGGGCGGCGATGCGGCCATCGAGAGTCCTCACAGCGTCCTGTGGGTGGCGACCTTCATCGGCTTGAGCTTGCACGCCCTCACCGCGGGCTTCGCCTACGCGGGCGCCCTCGAAGGCGGCGCGGCCAGCACGCAGCTCGTGGTGTCGATCCTGCTGCACAAGGCCACCGAGACCTTCTCCTTGGCGACGGTCTTGCGCTTGGCGGGCATGCGCCTGGCGCGCACCTTGGCGTGGCTCTCGTTGTTCATCCTGATCGAGCCGGCGGGGCTGATGCTCGGCGGGACGGTGCTCGAGTGGTCGCCGGAGCTGGACCCGCTCTTGACGGGCTTCGCGTTGGGCACCTTCCTCTATGTCGCCTTGTGCGACCTCTTGCCCGAGGTCTTCCACGGCGCCAAGCGACCGTTGCGCGAGTTCGGCGCGGTGCTGCTGGGAATCGGCATCACGGCCGCCAGCATGGGGGACTACGGCGCCTTCGTGCCGCAGGCGCGCGCGGTGCTCGACTCCGCCTGGTCGCTCTTCCTGCAAATGGCCCCCCTGCTGCTCCTCGGCTTCCTGCTGGCTGGCGTGGTCAAGCGCCACCTGTCGACGGCGTGGTTGGCACGCAAGATGGGCGGCGACGACCTGAAGTCCGTGGCTTGGGCCGCCGCGGTCGGTGCGCCGTTGCCCCTGTGCAGCTGTTCGGTCGTGCCCGTGGCCTTGTCGCTGCGCAAAGGCGGCGCCAGCAAGGGGGCCACCAGCGCCTTCACCATCTCGACGCCCGAGACCGGCGTCGATTCGGTCGCCGCGTCGTGGAGCCTGCTCGGTCCGGTCATGACGATCTTGCGGCCCATCGCCGCGGTGCTGACCGCCTTCGCTTCGGGAGCCGCCGTGAACTGGTTGGTGAAGTCCGGGCTCGATCGCGAGCCGACGCGGCGTTCGGTCCAAGACGCGGCCGAGGATTGCGCGCTGTGCGCGCCCGTGGAGACGGTCGATGCGTGTTGCGCCACGGAGTCGCAGCTCGAGCCCGCGACTCCAGCAGCGACCGAGGCCAGCTGTTGCGCCACACCCGCGCCTGGCAAGCATTCGCCGAGCAAGGACGCGCCGAAGTCGCTCTCGAGCGGCCTGTCCTTCGTGCCGTTGCGGTCCAAGTCCAGCGCGAGCGGTCCCCCGGGATCGACGGTCACGCAGCGCGCATCCATGTCGGCCGGCGACCGTGGTCGTGCGCACCCCGCGCCATCCGCGGACGAGGCCGCGTCGCAACCCGCTTGGCGGGCCATCCTGCGCTTCGCCTACGTCGACGTGCTGGACGACGTGGCGCCGTCCTTGCTGCTCGGCTTGCTGGTGGCTGGAGTGCTCGGCGCCTTCCTGCCCATCGAGGCGTTGGAGGCCTCCACCATGCAAGGCGCGAGCGGCCTGTTCGTGATGCTGCTGGTGGGCATTCCATTGTATGTGTGCGCTTCGGCCAGCACGCCCATCGCGGCGATGCTGCTTGCAAAGGGACTGTCGCCGGGGGCTGCGCTGGTGTTCCTGCTGGTGGGGCCCGCCACGAACAGCGCGACGCTGGTGGTGCTGGCGAAGAGCCTTGGTTGGCGCTTCGTCGCCGTGCAGTTGACGGCGCTGTGCATCACGACGCTCGTGCTCGGAGCATTGGTCGACTGGTGGGCGCCCGCGGCCATCGCCAGCCAGGTCGAGGCCTGCGTGCACGCCGAGACGGGCTGGCTGCAGTTCGGCTGCGCGCTCGTGTTGGGCGTGTTGCTCGTCGTCAGCCTCGTGCGCACGCGCGCCGGATTCGACTTGGTGGACGACTTGCGCGCCAAGGGCTGAACGGGCCGCATTCCCCGGGATTCCGCGCGGTCCGCGGGACGCGCTTGGCTACCCTCTGGCTTCGCGACGCCCCTGGTGGCCGTGCTAGGACGGCCGCCCTCCGCGCTGCGTGCAAAGCACCATGAGCTTGATCATCGGCGACAAGTCCGTCGTCCTGTTCCACTACACCTTGACCGTCGACGGGGAGACCGTCGACACCTCGCGCGAGGAGGGCGGCCAGCCGCTCGCCTACCTGCACGGCCGCGGCAACATCGTGCCGGGCCTCGAGAAGGCCCTGCTCGGCCTGAAGGTCGGGGACAAGAAGGCGGTCGAAGTCGCGCCGGGCGAAGGCTACGGCGAGCACGACCCGCGCGGCGTCCAGAAGGTGCCGCGCACCCAGTTCCCCACCGATGTGGAGATCGAGGAAGGCATGATGTTCACGGCCGAGGACGAGGACGGCGTGACGCAGGTGCATGTCAAGGAAGTTGGACAGGACTACGTGGTCGTGGACTTGAACCACCCCTTGGCCGGCGAGACCCTGCACTTCGACGTCGAGATCGTCGAAGTGCGCGCCGCCACGCCGGTGGAGTTGCAGCACGGCCACGTCCACGGCCCCGGCGGCCACCACCACTGAGTCCGCGTCCGAGCTCGCTGTCCCGCGCGGGTGCGCGACAGACGGGCTCGGCCGCTCAGTCGAGGCGTTCCAGGCGCCCCTTCTTCTTCACGATGTCGCGGTAGTTCCACTGGATGAGCCGCGCCTTGCGCAGCCAACGCTCCAGCGCCGGCTCGTCGATGTCCGCCTTGGTGTTCCAGAACACCGAGGCGTCCTTGAACTTGGCGCCCGGGACGTCGAGGCCCGGTTCGTCGAAGTCCGCTCCGCTCCAGAACATCAACCGGATGCCGCGCTTCTGCCGGCTGTAGCCGACCGTGGGGTTGCCCGCGAGGAACCAGACAGGGTGGGCGTGCCAGACCTTGCCCTGCGCGGCGGATAGACCTTCCTCGATCGTCTTGGCCAAGGCGTTGCACAGCTCCTCGTGCGCCGGTTCCAACTTCTTGTTGTAGCGTTCGATCTCCGGATGCATGCAGGGTCTCGCGGGTGGGGCACCATAGCCGCCGAGCACGGTCGGCGCGAGGCGGGAGCGGATGGCCTAGAGCGGGAGCGTGGGCGCGGCGCGTTCGATGTCGCGCGGCATCCAATCGCGCGCCGGATCTCGTAGGCGCCTGCATGGAAGCGTCTGAAGGCCGTCTGGCCGCGTTCGAGTGCCCGCGCTGCGGCGCCTCGACGGAAGTCTGGCTCTTGGAAGCTCCGGTGGATGGCGCGGAGCTCGTCGAGGAGTGCAGCGGCTGCCTGCGCGACGTGCGGCTCGCCTGCCGGGTCGAAGGCGCGACGACGCGCCTCGTCCCCGTAGCGCGTCCGCAGGGCTCGACCGCCGACTTCGATCCGTCCGGCTCCTACCGTTGTCCGTCGTGCTTCGAGTCCATCGACACTTGGATCGACCCGGAGAACGGATCCCGGCAGGAGTACGTGGAGGACTGTCCGGTGTGCTGCCGTCCGAACCTGGTGCGCGCCCGCATCGGGCCGGACGGCGCGCTCGAGGTGGAGGCCAGCGCCGAGTAGGCATGCGCCGCGCCACGCACCGTCGGTCCCCCGCCTCGGGTGTTTGTCAAAAACGCTGGACAACGGCGCGGCACTCGATACCGCCGTTGTGCCAAGTCGCGAAGGGCGCTCCGCCGAGGCCCATGGCGCGCTCCAGGTCGGGGTTGCCCGACAGCACGCAGGCGGTCCAGCCGGCGCCGTCGGCGCGCAGCCCGGCGCCCAAGGTCTCGAGCAGCGCTCGCGCGGCGCGTTCGTCGCCGATGCGCTCGCCCCACGGCGGATTGGAGACCAGCCACGCGTTCCAGCCGCGGCGCGGCCGCCAGTCCTCCGCGCGACCTTGTTCGAGGCGCACGAGGTCGGCGAGGCCGGCCGAGCGCAGGTTGGCCCGCGCTTCCTCGAGCGCCGTCGCCGAGGCGTCGCGGCCGACGACCTGCAGCCGGCCTTGCACGCTGGACGCAGGCTTCCTTCGCGCCTCGAGTTCGGCGCGCAACCGCGCGAACGCCGGCGCGTCGTGGTCCTTCCAACGCTCTTGCGCGAAGCGCTCGCGGAACAGCCCCGGCGCGCAATCGAGCGCCAACAGCAGCGCCTCGACGAGGATCGTGCCCGAGCCGCAGAACGGATCGACGAGCGGCGAACGCAAGTCCCAACCCGAGTGCAGCACGAGCGCGGCGGCGAAAGTCTCCGCGAGCGGCGCCTTGCCTTGGTGCACGCGCCAACCGCGCTTGTGCAGCGAGTCGCCCGAGGTGTCGAGCAGGAGCTTGCAGCGGTCCTTCGACAAGTGCACGCGCACCGGCAGCACGGGATCGTCGAGGTCGACCGACGGTCGCGCGCCAGCGAGCTCGCGGAAGCGGTCGCAGATGGCGTCCTTGGCCAGCTGCTCGAGGTAATGCGTGTGGTCGAGCCGGCTGTCGCTCGAAGTCGCGTCGATCCTGATCGTCGCGTCGCTGTCGATCCACTGTTCCCACGGCACGCCCTTGGCTCCGGCGTGGAAGCTCGCTTCGTCCGGCGCGGAGAAGGTCGCCACGCGCCGCAGCACGCGAATGGCGGTGCGCAGCTCGAAGTTGGCGCGCGCCGCGTCGACTTGCGTGCCGGTGAACTGCACGCCGCCCACCTGGCGTTCGAGGTTGCCGAACTTGAGCGCCTTCAGCTCGGCGTGCAGGAGCGGCTCGAGCCCGCGCGCGCAGGTGGCGAAGTGCTCGTGGCGCTCGCGCGCGATAGGGCGGGGGCGGGAGGGAGAGTCTGCTTGGCGGGGCGCGTCCATCTGGTCTGCTGCGGACACGGCAGGATCGCAGGACCGGGCCCGCGGCGCCACTGCCGACCCGTCGCGTCGTGCTGGAGGGCGCTTTTCCAGCCGTTCGGGCGGCGCACGCGGTGCTCGCGCATCCGATACTGTCTAGGCCATGTCCAGCACGCTTCTTCGCTCCGCTTCGCCGCTCGCGGTGTTGTGCGCCTTCTTCGCGTCGTTCGCGACCTGCGCACAGGCACAGGCCCTGGCGCAGGCGCAGGCGCCCGGCTCGCCAACCCTGGCCTCCGCGGAACAGCCCATCGAGACGCGCGAGGTGCCGCTCTACGCGCGCATCGTCGTGCTCGGGTCCGAGTCCTCGCATGGCGCCGCCTGGGCCTCCGAGGTCGGCGCGACGGTGTCGCTCGCCGATGTCGTCGAGCAAGCGATCCTCTGCAAGCACGGCGCGGTGGCGCGCTACACGGACTCGAGCCGCGGCCGCGACCCGTTGGTCGACCTCGAGCGGCAGTCGCGCCTCGCCAAGGCCGACAAGCCCACGCTCGTCTTCGCGCTCGACTCGTTGGCGATGTCCGTGCACGACGCTGGCGAGCACGCTCCCGAGCGCCTCGAGCGCGCGCTCGTGGCGTTGAAGGGCATCGGAGCGCCGCTGGTCCTCGGCGACCTGCCCGAATGGCGCGACTTGGCCGCGCAGTCGCCTGGTGGCTTCCTCGACGCGCGGAAGCTGCCTTCCAACGAAGTGCAGGCGCGCCTCGCCGCGCGCCTGTCGGCCTTCGCGCGCGACGAGAAGGCCGTCGTGGTCGCGCCCGTGTCGCGCCTGTGGTCGCACCTCGAGCGCGCAGAGCCGCTCAAGTTGCGCGGGAACTTGTGGGGGCGCGCTTGGTTGCCGGACCTCGCAGCCAAGGATCGACTCGCGCTGCGGCTGGACGGCGGCATCGCGTTGTGGGTGTTGGCGGCCGACGCCTTGTGCCGAGCGCGCGTCGACGCGCCGTCGGAGGTGCTCGTGTTCGATGCGCGCGAGCTGCGCCGTCGCGTCTACGCCTCGCGCGCCAAGGAGCGCGAAGCCCTCGAGGCCGTCGAGCTCGAGAAGCAGCGCGGTCCGCAGCGGCCTCCTCCTCCGCCGCCGCCCACGCCGGCCGAGCAGGAGCGCGCCAAGCGCGAGAACGCCGAGCGCCAAGGCCGCGAGGGCGGTTGAGCGCCCACGCTCGGGCTCAGACGCCCATGATGTGGTAGCCGCCGTCGACGTAGACGATCGAACCCGTGATGCCGCGCGAGAGCGGCGAGGCGAGGAAGTAGCAGGTGTCGCCCACTTCGTCGGCCGTGACGTTGCGGCGCAGTGGCGCCTTCGAGGCGATCTCGTCGAG
>SXXH01000033.1 GCA_005789645.1 Planctomycetia bacterium | reverse complement strand
CGGGCGCTTCCGCCCGTCCGCCATCGCGAGCGGGCGCTTTCGCCTGCTCGGGCCGCGGGCCAGCCAAGGTCCAAGCCGATGGCGCATGGGACACGGCTCGGTAGCCTTCGCCCGAGGTCGTCACATGGCCTTCGAACCACACGAGGTTCTGGTGGTACTCCTCGGCCAGATCGGCGAGGCGCAGCGACTCGTGCGCCGCGCGGTCCGCCTGGCGGACCACGATGCGCAGCGCTTGCTTGCGCGCGCCGGTGCGCAGCAGCACGGTCAAGTCGCCGTTCTCCTCCTCGAACAAGCGTTCGACCTCGCCGTGCACGCGGTCCTTGGCTTCGCTGCGCGCCGCGCGCTCCAACTCCTCGGGGCGGGCGGCATCGATGCAGCCTTCGGGAGACTCCTTGCGCGCCGCGGCGATGTTGGCGTAGGCCTTGGCGCGCGCTTCCCACCACGGCAGCAGCCGTTCGTAGGGGCGTTGCACGGCGGGCGCGCCATCGGACTTGGGCTGGTTCGTGGCTGGATCCCAGATCCCGCGTCGCGCGCGCCGCGCCGACTCCTGCGCGGCCACGAAGGCCTCGTGCGCGTGGCTCGACCAACCGTACTTCTGGAAGTAGGGACTCTTGCCGAGTTCGACGAGCAGCAAGTTGTAGTCGGTGCCATCCGGCTCGATGACATGGCACAAGAGGCGCCCGTACACATCGCGCTCCTCCTTGCCGCCGGGGAACAGGAGGCCGATGCGCGGCGGCGCGCCGTCCTTCGCCAGCGCCTGGAAGTGCTCCTGCGCCCACAGCGCGCACTCGCTGCCGAACACCGTGCCGGGCTTGCTGGCGCTGCCTTGGCCATTCGAGAGCGTCTCTTCCGTGTCCACATGCAGCAGGCGCAGCTTCTCGAGCTTGCCGTCGCGTTGGATGTGGACCGTGTCGCCATCGACGACCTTGACCACTTCGTAGGTCGTGGCCGGCGGCGTCTTCGCGAGTCGAGTCGCTTGGACGAGCGCCGTGGCGGGGCCGCTCGCGGGCAGGGCGTCCTGCGCCGTCGCCTCCTGCGCCGCCACGTCGCCCGACTGCGCGGCCACGGTTTCCTGCGCGGACGGCCCCGGCTCGTGGGCGACATGGGCGCAGGAGGCCTGCAGTCCAGTCGGCAGGAGGGCCGCGACGAGCGCGGCGGCGAGCAGCGAGGACTGGAGCGGGGCAGGCTCGAGCAGCGAGGCGCGGAACTGGCGCGCCGTGGAATTGGAAGCCTTGGAGGCGAAGTTGCGGAGCGCGCGCATGCGGGTGGGGGAGGCGAGGGGGCGACTCGCTCTCGGCCGGATCGTACCATCGCCGCGATGAGTTCGGAGGAAGCAGCCCCGCCCGCCGAGGGCGTCGACAATCGCACTTTGCGTGGCGCCAGCGTGGTCGGCGGCTTGGCCATCGGCCGCGCCAGGAAGAGCTTGCACGACAGCCTCGGCGCCACGCCGGTGCGCGTGCCCCTCGACGCGGTGGAACGCGAGCTGAACCGCTTCCACGCGGCGCTGTCGGAGTCGAAGGAGGAACTGCGCTCGCTCAAGGAGCACCTGCGCGGCGAGGTCGACGAGCACACTGCGCGCATCCTCGACGTGCATGCCGCCTTGCTGGTCGACAGCGCGTTCCTCGCCGATGTCGAGAACCTGGTGATGAACGAGCAGTTGGCGCTGGAAGGGGCCGTCGCCAAGGTCGTCTCGGACTTCGACCGCATCTTCAAGCTCGTCGGCGACGCGTCGCTGCGCGAGCGCGCGCTCGACTTGCGCGACGTGGGCTTGCGCGTGCTGCGGCGCTTGCGACCGGAGCGCGACGGCGCCGAAGGTGAGGGCCTCGACGAGCCGGCGATCCTCGTGGCGCGCGAGTTGTCGATCGTCGACATGTTCGGCGCGCGCAACCAGCAGGTGGCCGGCATCGTGGCCGAGATGGGTTCGCCGCGCAGCCACGCGGCGCAAATCGCGCGCTCGATGCGCATCCCCACCATCGTCGGAGTGTCCAACCTGCTTGACGAGGTCGAAGACGGCGATCTCCTGCTGCTCGACGCGTCCGAGGGCGTCCTGCGCGTGCGTCCCGACGCCCAGCTGGTCGAGCAGTACGGGGCCATGGCGGGTTCCGGCTCGCGCGAGGCCGCGCGACCCATCCGCCGCAGCCGACGCGCGCCTCGCACGCGCGATGGAGCGGTGCTCGAGTGGTCGGCCGCCTGCGGTTCGCTGCCGGAGGTGGCCGAGGCGATCGAGTCCGGCTTCGATCGCGTCGGGCTCTACCGCAGCGAGCTGGTGCACTTCGTCGACCGCGAACCGCCCGGCGTGGATGCGCAGGCGGCGCACTACTCGGCGCTCTACGAGCTGTGCGAGCACGCCGTGGTGCGCTTGCTCGACGCGGACTCGTCCCTGCGCGTGCCATGGTTGCACGAGGCGCGCGAGCCGGAGCCGCGGCTCGGCCTCGTCGGCGTGCGCGCCTTGCTGGCCAAGGAACCCGTGCTGCGCCGCCAATTGGCCGCGCTGCTCAAGGCCTGCGACTCGCCCGTGCGGCGCATGTCGCTGCTCGTGCCCTTCGTGGTCGACTGCGGCGAGCTGCGACGCGTCAAGGAGGCCTTGTTCGACGAGCGCCGCGAGTTGCGCCGCGCCGGCCTCGCCTGCCCGGGCGAGATCGAAGTCGGCGTGGTCGTGGAGACGCCAGCCTCGGCGTTGGGCGCGGCGGAACTCGCCAAGGAGGCCGACTTCCTCGTCGTTTCGCTCGATGCGCTGCAGGAGCTCGTGCTCGCCGCCGATCGATCCAATGCCAACGTGGCGTGGTTGCACGAAGCCGTGCACCCCGCCACGCTGCGCGCCCTCGACATGGTCTTGCGCGCCGCGGAGGCCGCTGGTCGTCCCGTGCACGTCGCGGGCGCCGCGGCGCTCCTGCCGCAGAACCTGCCTTTCGTGCTGGGCTTGTCCGCGCGACGCTTCATCGTGCCGACGGCCTCGATGGACGAATTCGTCGAGGCCACGCGCCGCATCGACGCGCGCGAGGCGCGCAAGGCGGCCCAGGCGGCGCTGCGCGCGGCGTCCGCCGGCGAACTCCGCACCATCGTCGAGGCTTGGCGCCACGCCGATGGTGGTGGTTGGGATTCTGTCAAAAATTCTTGACGGCGCGGCGCGCGGGGCGATCTGTCAAATACAATTGACGGCTGGCGCCGTGCTGGATCCACCTTGTTCGCGGAAGGGCGGGGGGGGGCGGGCGGGACGGAGAGGCCACCGCCCGATCGTGCAGGCCGGGTTCCAGTCGAGCGGGCTCCTTGGAGGTCGCATTTCTTGGGGCCGACTTGGCCCGTTGCTGGACGGTAGGCTTCGTGTGTGATGCGCATTTGGGAGTGCTGCATCTGCTGATCCAAATTCAGGATATGCCTGCATCTAGTGCTTGCATGCCCTTCAGACGCTAGATAGTGTGCCCTTCCACCGAGGGGTCGGAGGGCGATGTTCCGCCGGCCTGTTGCACCGGGAGGGGGTCCCGGCGGCAGGTCGATCGTCGTTCAGCCAGCATTCCAGCCGGAATGCGGCCTGCTGCAGGCTTTCGGGAGGGAAGTCCCTTTTCTTTTTCGAAGGGGGCGGAGGGTCGGATGATCGAGGAAAAGGACCGGTTCACTTCCCGGCTCGCCATGATCCCGGGTGTGCGTCCGATGCCGTCCGTGGGCCACTGGATTCTCCTGCAGGTGGACCACCCGCAGGAAATCGCGCGCCGGGTCAACCGGCGTCTGGCTCCGGGCGTCTTGAGCGTGCCGCGTGGCATCGATGGTGCCGTGCGCGTGCAAGTCGCCGATCCCAAGAGCAATGAAATGGTGCTCAAGGCTCTGCGCGACTCGGTCTGAGACCCAGGATCCGTCCGCAGGGCCGTCCGCAGGGCCGTCCGCAGGGCGCGGCGAGTACCGCGGGCGAGCAGGCTGCAGAGTGACTTGAAGGCCGCGACTTGGATGCGCTGCCCGCACTGCGAGTGCAGGGCGAGGTCCAGCCAGCACGCAGCTCGCAGCAAGACGGATTGCGCTGGAACTGTCGTGTTTGGAACGGTCTTGGCCGGAGCTGTCTTGGCCGGAGCTGGCACCAGCATGAGCGCGAGGAACGCCGAGGCAGTCCTCGCGCTCTTCTCATCTTGGTCTTCGATCGCCCGTGCTTGGCGCGTCGCGCACTTCCAACGGTCCAGAGTCGGGGCGGCTGGCGAGCGGTGACATCCCGGCGAGCCGCTCGTGGGTAGCGGTGTCGGGCCTGCAGTGCCGGGACGACGGGCCCGCCTGCTGCGACGTGCAGGTTGTGACGTGCAGGTTGCGCGGCAGGCCGTTCCTTCCTCGTTGATCTTGGCGCGGTTCTCGATTCCACACATGGCGCGCGCCTCGTTTCCGCGGGTTGCTCGCTAATCTTGCTCCATGGCCTTCCTTCCGACCCTGCTCGCCACCGCCATGGTGCTGGTCGTCGTCCACGACCAAGGTGCTGCGCCTGTCTCCACGAAGCCCGCTGCGCCCTCCCAGGGACTCGTCGAGCGCAAGGTGCCGCCAAGCCGGCCGGAGGTCACGCGCGAGGAATTGGAGCACGTGCTCGCGAGCCTCGCGGCGGACGAGTTGGAAGGACGAGCCACGGCGACGCCCGGCATCCGCATCGCCGGCGATCTCCTGGCCGAGCGGCTGCGGCTCGCCGGCGTCGCGCCTGGCGGGGACGCGGGCACCTACTTCCAAGCCGTGCCGATGGTGCGCGCGCGTTCCAGCGCCGCGCCCGAGCTCGCCTTGCGCCGGGGCGAGGCGAGTCGCGCCTTCCAGCTGGGCGTCGACTACGACATCGTGGCCGAGCCGTTGGCGCACGAGGGCCTCGTCGTGCGCTTCGTCGATGCGCCCGAGCGCATGCCCGATGCCGCCGACCTCGGCATGGCGCTCGTGCTCGACGCTTCCGCGGCGCAACGCCGCGAGTGGCTGGCCGCCAAGGGACTCGGGGATGGCAAGGGCTTCGGCCTGATCGTGACTCGCGGCCAAGCCAAGCAGGGCGCGCCGCGCGAGCGCTTGGTTTCGCGCTTGGAACGCGTCGACAAGCCCGCTGCGCGCGCCGACCAGCCGATCGTGCTGCGCGCGCACGCGCCCTTGCTCGAAGCGCTGCGCCAAGCCGGCGACGGCGCGTTGCTCGTGGTCGACACCAAGGTCGAGAAGGTGCGCGAGGATTGCCGCAACGTCGTCGGGCTGGTCGAAGGCGTCGGCACCAAGGACGATCCCAAGCTCGCCGACAGCGCGCTCGTCTTGTCGGCCCACTACGACCATGTGGGGCTCGACGAGCGCGCTCGTGAGGGCGAGGACCGCGTCATGAACGGCGCCGACGACGATGCCTCCGGCTGCGCCATGCTGGCGGAGATCGCCGGCGCGCTCGCGGGTGGTCCGCCTCCAGCGCGCGATGTGGTGTTCTTGTTCGCCACGGCCGAGGAGATCGGCCTGGTGGGCACGGAGTACCACCTCGATCATCCGCTCGCGCCGCTCGCGCGCACGGTCGCCAACCTCAACTTCGAGATGGTCGGCCGCCCCGACGCGAAGGCTGGCGGACCAGGCTTCCTGTGGTTCACCGGGCACGACCGCACGAACCTCCACGAGGCCTTCGTCGCGGCCGCGCTCGCCATCGCGCCCGATCCCTACCCCGACCAGATGTTCTTCGAGCGCTCGGACAACTACGCCTTCGTCAAGCGCGGCGTCGTGGGGCAGACCTTCTCCTCGTACAACCTGCACAAGGACTACCACCGCGTCACCGACGAGGTGGCGTCGATCGACTTCGCGCACCTCTTCGAGGCGACCAAGGCCGCGCTGGCGGCGGTGCGCCTCGTGGCGGACGGCAAGGTCGAGCCGTTGTGGAAGCCCGGTCGCGCGCCGCTGCGTCCGCGCTGAACGACTGCTGCCTTCATCCTCCGCGCCGGATAGACTCGCGCGAGCACCACATGGCCAAGACCACCAAGAACTCGCGCGGCGGAGCAAGCCGCCAACCCAAGCGGCGCTACACGAAGAAGGGCGCCGACCGCTACGAGCTCTACCAGTTGGCCGTGCAGTCGGCCGAGCACGACGTGAAGCTCGTCTCGCGCATCTATCGCCGGCTGCGCGGGCGCGAACCCGTGGGCTTGCGCGAGGACTTCTGCGGCACGGCGCAGTTGTCGGCCGAGTGGGTCAAGCTAGGCGAACAACGCTGGGCCGAGGGCTACGACCTCGATCCCGAGCCGCTGTCCTGGGGACGCAAGCACAACCTCGATCCGCTGGGCGCGGCGGGTTCCCGCGTGGTGCTGCACCAAGACGATGTGCGCGCGCGCTCGCGGCGGCGACCCGACGTGCGCTTGGCGCAGAACTTCTCGTGGTGGTACCTGAAGGAGCGCGCCGAGCTGCTCGACTACCTCCAACGCGTGCGACGCGAGCTCGCCGACGACGGCATCTTCTGCATGGACATCTACGGCGGCCTCGAGGCTCCCGAGGAGATGGTCGAGCGCCGCAAGATCGACGCCGGCTTCACCTACATCTGGGAGCAGGAGCGCTACCTGCCTGGCGACGCGGAGTACCGCTGCCACATCAGCTTCGAGTTCAAGGACGGAACCAAGCTCAAGCGCGCCTTCACCTACGACTGGCGGCTGTGGACCATGGCCGAGGCCAAGGATGTCCTGCGCGACGCGGGTTTTTCCGAGGTGCAGTCGTGGTTCGAAGGCACCGATCATTCGACCAAGGAGCTCTCCGGCAGCGGGATCTACTATCCCGACGCCAAGGGTCGCCTCGGACGCGACTGCGCGGGTTGGCTCGCCTATCTCGTGGCGCTGAAGTAGCGCTCGTCGTTCCGTTCAGCGCGTCTCGGTCGCCGTCTGCACCACGCCGCCGGCGACGACGATGTCCCACGGCGTCGTCAACACGATGTCGACGCCCGCCGGCGTCTGGAACTGCGCCACATGCGCGCCCTCGGGCAGCGCGTCGACCACGCGCGACGACTTCAGGTCGTCCTGCAGCTGCAGCAGCACGATCTGGCGCTCGCCCTTGTCGGCGCCGCGCAGCTCCTCTAGGTGCTTCTTGCAGTGGTCGCAGCTCTGGCGCCACAGCACGATCACTCCATCCACCGGCAATCCGGCTTCGCCGACGCTCGCCGACAACTCCGGGATGTCGTAGACCATCTGGCCGACCCAGCGTTCGGGTTGCCAGACTTGGTAGCGCGCAGCCGGCGCCGCCGCGGCGGTTCCAGCGCCTTGCGTCGCGCTCGTCGAGGGCGCGGCATTCGGGATCACGAACCAAGGCGCGCTGGCGCCGAGCAACCCCAGCACGCCGACCAACGCCGCGGAAGGCTTGGTGAACCACGGCACGCCGCTCCAGTGCTTCCACGGACGCGACAACAGGACGAGCGCCAGCAGCACGCCGTCGATCGCCATCATCGTCGCCGGCGACATCTTCACCGCGTCTCCAAGGCACCCGCACGACTCGGCCCCGCGCGAAGCCTGGTCGACGAGGATCACCTCGAAGAAGGCGTAGATGAGCACGATGAACGGCCAGCCGGCGCGCGGACGCAGCATGGCGAGCGCCACCAGCGCCAGTTCGGCCGCCACCGCCAGCCTGAAGGTCAAGTCGAGGTCGAAGGGCGTCTGTTCGACGATCAGCGGCGGCAGCAATTTGGGGCTGCCGGCGAAGAGCTTGAACAAGGCGCCGGTGGCGAGCCACAAAGCCGCGAGGCGCGTGGCATGGGGGGCGAAGCTGGTCGGCATGGGGATCTGAGCACTAGCTTGGCGGTGGTCGAGTCGCGCTGTCCAGCGTGCGTTCCACGCCTGCACCTGCAAGTGTACGCGCCTCGGCCCGCCCGGTTGGCGTCATTGGCAGCGTACTTCGAGGCCCGTGGAGAGCTTCGTTCGGCCCGCGCCGCGGCGTTCGATGCCGCAGACGACCTCGCGTTCTGGTCTCAGCAGGCGCAAGCGCGACCAGTCGCCGAAGGACCAGCGCGGCGCGCGCGAAGGGGGCGGCGGCGAGTCCATGCCCTGCATGGCGGCCACCAGGCCGCGCGCCCATTCCTGCCTGCAGGCGCGGCGCACATGGATGGGATCGAGTCCGTACCAGCGCGCGGGCGGCGCCACGTAGGCCAAGCCGCGTCGCGCGCAACTCGCCGCGAGGCCCGCATGCAGTTCGGCGATCCCGCGCAGGGCGTCGTCGCGCGTCAGGGCGTGGAAGGGGAACAGCACGCCCTTCGCCACGGCGTAGCGCGCGGGTGTCAATCGCGCGAGCGACTCGAGCGGCGGCCCGGCCACGACGACCCGCGCGCCGCGCGCCGACAAGCGCTCGATGCACTCCTCGACCCACTCGAGGATGCGCATCGGCGCCACGCCGTAGACGAGGTCGTTGCCCACGTCCGCGAGCAGCGCCGCGTCGAGCGCATCGAGTTCGTCGAGGAGCGGCACCTCGCGCAACGCGCCCAGCACGCGCAGCGGGATCGAGCTGCGCAAGCCGAAGCTGCGTCCGTGCCCGCACGCGAAGGTGCAACGCGCGCAGCCGGCGCGATCCAAGGCCTGCGCCAGCTGCGGCATGCCCAGCGAGATGTTGCTCGCGCCCAACACCGCGACGGAGCGCAACGGTCGCGTCGAGCGCGCGTCCTCGTTCGTCATGGCGCCAGTTCCTCGAGCATGCGCCACAAGCGCCGCGAGGGAGCGCGCCGCGAGTCGACCAGCACGACATAGGCTTGGCGCGCCAGCTCTCGGCGCGCGCCGACGCCGACGCCGGAGAAGAGGCGCAACTCCTCGGCGCGCGCGTCGCTTCCAACGACCAGCACGGCGCGTCCGCCTTCCCAACCAACCTCGATGCCATCGTCGCCGCGGGGGAGCTGCGGCGTGGAGCGCCTCTGAGCATCCGCGTGCACGACGCAGGCGAGCTTGCGTCGCGTCGCTTCGCGGGCCAGTCGCCGGGCGAGGCTCGGGGCCGCGAAGCCGAGCACGAAGGCTCGTCGACGCGCCCCGCCTTGTTGGGAAGCCAGCGGCAGGAAGCCGGCCCGGCAGGCCGCGATCAACGAGCCTTGGAGCGCATCGGTCTCCGGATCCGTGTCCGGCGCGCCCCAACCCGGGAAGCTGTCCAGCCGCCCGGCGAGGAACTCCGCGGCCAGGGCGCACAGCTCGGCGTGGCAGCGTGCCTGGCGCCACGCTGCGTGTCCGCGGTCCTGCCGCGCGGTCCGTTTGGAAGGTGTGTTGGGCATGTGGAAGGCGAGGATCGTCCCCGCCATTGTGCGCGGCGCACGGCGTGCACACAGCGATTCAGGCGCGAATCGGCGCGCACGAGGCGGCTTGCCTTCGAGACCATGCCCGAGTCGCGCCTGCTTCCCGCTTGCTTGGCCGAGGTCGGGTCTCCACTCTGTCGCCACACCATGCACGAGAAGAGCGCCCGTTGGCTGCTGGTCGCCGCCGCCCTGCTGTTCTCGACTGGTGGCGCGGCCATCAAGTGGACTTCGCTGGCTGGTTGGCAAGTGGCCGGCGGTCGCTCGGCGGTGGCGGTCGTGGCGCTCTTGCTGTTCCTCCGCGAAGCGCGGCGCTGGCCCGGCGCGATGCAATGGTTGGTGGGGGCGGCGCAGGCCGGCGCGCTGGTGCTGTTCGCCTTGGCGAACAAGTCGACGACCTCCGCCAACTCGATCTTCCTGCAGTCGACGGCACCCATCTGGATCGTGCTCGCGGCGCCGTTCATCCTCGGCGAACGCGCGCGCTGGCGCGACCTCGCCTTCTTGCTGGTCATGGCCGCGGGCCTCCTCGTCGTCTTCCTCGGCGACGAGCCCGCGCAAGCCACGGCGCCCGATCCCGCCACGGGCAACTTGTTGGCGTGCTTGTCGGGCGTGGCGTGGGCCGGGGCCGTGCTGGGCTTGCGCAAGCTCGCCACCAGCGGCGATGCGCGCGGCGCCACCGCGGCGAACCCCGCCATCGGGGCGCTGGTCGCGGGCAACCTGCTGGCCGCCGCGTTGGGCCTCGCCATGGCCGAGGTGCCGCGGTCGGTGTCAATCCCGGATGTGGCGGTGGTGCTGTATCTGGGCGTGTTCCAGATCGGCCTCGCCTACCTGTGCGTCGTGCGGGGCCTGGCGCGCGTGGGCGCCCTCGAGGCTTCGCTGCTGCTCCTCTTGGAGCCGGTGCTGAACCCCGTTTTCGCCTTCATGGTGCACGGCGAGCGGCTGTCGGACGCCACTTGGCTCGGCGGGGGCGTGCTGCTCGTCGCCATGGTGTGCAAGGCGATTGTGGACGCGCGCGGTGCCGCACGCTCCGATTGAAGGCCGGCGCCGCGGCGCGCCGATGAAAGGCTCACCTCCCCGATGGACCTCGGCAAGATCATCGACATCTTCCTGCACCTCGACCAGTACCTGAACCAATGGGCGACGGAGATGGGCGCGTGGCTCTACGCGCTGCTCTTCGCCATCGTGTTCGCCGAGACGGGCCTGGTCGTGACGCCATTCCTGCCGGGCGACTCGTTGCTCTTCGCGGTGGGCGCCTTGTCCGCCACCGAGGGCTCGCCGATCGACCCGTGGTTGGTGTCGGCGCTGCTCATCGTGGCCGCGATCCTCGGCGACGCCGTCAACTACGCGATCGGCGCGCGCGTCGGTCCCAAGGTGTTCACGCGAGGCTCGCGCTTCTTCAAGCAGGAGCATCTGGCGCGCACGCAGCGCTTCTACGAGAAGCACGGCGGCAAGACGATCAT
>SXXH01000324.1 GCA_005789645.1 Planctomycetia bacterium | reverse complement strand
GACAAGTCAGGCGGCGACAAGTCAGGCGGCGACAAGGACTCCTTCGACACGGACTCCGGCGCCAAGCAGGTGGAATGGAAGGAGATCGAACGCGCCGCGCGCGATGGTCGACCGGAGACGCGCGCTTGGGCGGTGCGCCAGGCCGCGGCGCAAGGCGACGACAAGGGCTGGAGCCTCGTCGTCGAGGCTTTGCGCGACTCGCGCTCGGTCGTGGGGGACGAGGCCCTGCTGCAATTGGCCACGCGCTGCGACGAGCCGCGCTTGGCTCGCTTGGCACCGTTCTTGTCCGAACGCGATGCGCTGGTGCGTGCCCGTTTCGCGGAGCTCCTCGGCCGATCCGCGGCTCTCGTGCGTGTCGCTTGGCTCGCCACGCTCGCCAAGGACCACGACGCCGAGGTGGCGCGCAGCGCCTTGTCGGCGCTGCTGAGGCGCGTGGAAGCCGGGCGCGTAGCGGCGGATGAACGCGCCGAGGCTGCCGCGGTCGCGCAGCATGGCTTCCGGGCTCGCGATCCCATGCTGCAGGCCTTGGCCTGGCGACTTGGTTGGCGTCTTTCGCCGGATGAGACGGAAGAGTCAGTGCGCGCGGCATTGCGCGCGCCCGATGCAGCTCGGCGCGCCGCCGCCGCGACCAGCTTGCGTGCGTGCACGCAGGTGCTCGCCTTGGAACTCGCCGTGCCGGCGATCGAGGACTCCGCCGCCGCGGTGCGCTCGGCCGCCATCTCGGTGCTGGGTTCCCTGCACCATCGTGGCGCCTTGCGTGCATTGGCGGAACGGCTCGCGCGCGAATCGCAACCACGCCTGCGGCATCGCCTGCGCTTGGAACTGGCGAATGCGCTCGGCGTCGATCGCGGCGAGGATCCCGGAGCGTGGGCCGAGGATGTCGCGTCTTGGTCGGGGGGCGTATCCACCCGCTCCGCCGTGGCCGAACTGCGACCGGCGACGAGCGCGCACTTTTCGGGTCTGCCGCTCGTGTCCGATCGCGTGGCCTTCCTCGTCGACCTGTCCGGTTCGATGTGGTCCGCCAAGGTCGGCGAGTGGACGCGCAAGCAACTGGTCGATCGCGCCCTCGCCGCGGCGTTGGAGTCGCTGCCGCGCGGCGCCCGCGTGCAACTCGTGCCCTACACGGCGCGCCCCATTCCTTGGGAACGCGCGGCCGTGCCGCTCGACTCCGCGCGCCTGCGCCAGGCGCTCGAGTGGTTCGCCGGCCGGCGTGATTCGGGTCCAGGGGACTTCCTCGAGGCCTTCGAAAGCGTGCTCGCCGACGAGCACATCGACAGCGTGTGCGTGCTGACGGATGGCGTGCCCACTGGTGGAGAGCGACACGAGCTTGGATTGCTCTTCGATCGCCTGCTCGACCGGAACGCACCGCGGCAACTGACGGTCGACGCCCTGCTGGTCGACTGCAAGCCGTCCATCGCGGCGCGCTGGTCGAACTTCTGCGCCGCCACGGGCGGGGTGGCGCGTCGCATCCGCTACGAGGACCTCCTCGGCGCAGCGCAGCCCGGTGCCGACGTGGGCCGCTCTGGCGACTCCCGTCGCGTGCCCGAGCGTCGCCCTGCGGAGAAGCCGCGCGCAGCCGACGAGGCGGACGGCGAATAGTGGTCGGCGAGTAGTAGAAGGCGAGTAGTACACTAGAGGCCCAACATGCTTCTCCGCCTCCTGCTGTACGGGCTTTGCCTCGCCTGCGTGTTCGTGCTCGCAGACACTATCGGTCACGCGGCTCGGCCGGCACACCCGGCCCGCTTTGCCTTGGACGCGCTGGGACCTGCGCGTGTCGAGGGCGAGCGTGCCGAAACCGAGCGCGCCGTCGCCGAGCGTGCCGCCGCATTGGAATCGCGCGCCGAGCGCCAAGAACGTGCGGGACGGCTTTCCGAGGCGCAGGCGACCTGGATCGAGCTGGCTTCAGCGCTGGCTCCCGGGCTGGCGCGCGATGCGGCCGGGGACAGGGCGCGTTCGGTCGAGCTGCGCCTGCAGTTGCGGCGCGAGTTGGCCGAGGCTTGCAGCTTGCGGCGCGATGCGATGCGCGAAGCGGGTCTCGTCAGCGCCAACGAGAAGGAACTGCAGACCACCGCAAGTGTCGTGCCTTGGTTGGAGGCGGACTTCACCTTGCTCGAGGCCATCGTCAAGGCAGCCAAGGTTTCCACGCCTGGGCGGCTTGGGCTCGTGCATGAGCGCATCGCGCGCCAGACTCCCAAGGACGTGCGAGCCGCTCTTTCGGACCTCGGGCAGCTCGTCGAGCGCGGTCTCGTTTCGGCCAGCGATGCCTGGCCGTTGGTGGCGCGCACCCGCGGCGAGCCGCAGCCCCAGCGCGGCTACCGTTTCGAGGGTGGTCGTTGGTTGCGCGTCGACGACATGGAGGCGCTCGAGCGCGCCGCCGGCCTGGGCGAGGAAGTCGAGGCTCTCCGCAAGGCCAAGTCCAAGACGCGCGACGCGGCCTTCGACGCCTTGCTCGCGCGCGGCGAGCCTGGGAAGGCCGCGGCCATCGTCGCTCTGCGCGCGCGCTGCGAGGCGGCCGTCGACGAATTGGGCAAGCGCGGCACGCTGGCGCAACTGTCCAAGTTGGCGGACGAGGCGCGCGATCTCGCCGAGCGACGTCAAGCCGCCCTGGCCTTGATCTTCGACGAGGAGCGCTATTTCTACCCGTACAATCCGCCCGAATGCCCATCCGAGCGCGCCAAGCTCTATCCAGGCGTGCAACGCGAGGTCATGCGCCTGGTGGGGGCCGTGCGCGAGCTGTGGAACGAGAATCCGCAAGTGAAGCTCCCGCCCGAGTTCCGTTCCGCGCTCGAAGAGCTGCGCTGGGCACGGCGGCGCGCGGGACTCAATGGCGTCGAACTTGGCGCGGGTGTCGCCCTGCCGGCCTGGCTTGAATGGCTGGATCTGGACAAGGCGAGCACCGACTTGCGCGGGTTCGCATTGGACAAGGTCCAGCGCGACGACATCGCGAGGAGTCGCGCCGTGCTTCGTCTGAACGAGGAGCGGGCCGCGCGCTACTTGAAGGATGCCAAGACCGGCAAGTACGACGATGCCGCCGCGCAATTGTCGGTCGCGGAGCGTGACCAGATCGCCATCACCAACGAGTACCGCGTCATGCTCGGCCGCCGCGCATTGGCCTTCGATCCGCGCCTGCAGTCGGCCGCCCAAGGCCACAGCGACTGGATGAGCAAGATGGGCGTCCTGAGCCACGACGAGGACGACCCCACGCGCCGCACGGTCGCGCAACGACTGCGGCTCGCTGGTTATGGCGACGGCGGTGGAGGGGAAAATTGCAGCATGGGCCGTCCGGGCGCCGAGGATACGCACGTAGGTTGGATGGGCAGCAGCGGCCATCACCGCAACTTGCTCCATGCGGGCCACACCGAGATGGGCAGCGCGCTCTCGGGCGCGTACTGGACGCAGAACTTCGGCGCAGGCCGCGACCACGAGTCGGAGCTGGCGCCGTGAAGGCGTGCGCGTCTCCGCTGGCGCCGCTTGTTTCGACTGCTGCGTGGATTGCGCTGCTCTTCGCGCTGCTCGCGAGCATCTGCGCGCCCGCGGTCTGCATGTCCGCCCTCCGCACGGTGCAGTCCACGCAGATCGACTGGCAGCGCGATCTCCAGACGGCGCGTACCTTGTCGTCCGTCCACCAGCGTCCGCTGCTCGTCGCCATCAACGTCGACGGGGAAAGCTCCTCGGAACGCATCGTCGTCGAGCGCTACCGCGATCCGGCCTTCGTCGCTTCGACGCGCGGCTTCGTGTGCGTGCTCGGTAGTCCGGTGCGCCACAACCCGCGCGACGCCGACGAACTCGGTCGGCGCATCGAGTGCCCGCGCTTCGGACAGGTGACCTGCGGCGAGCACATCGCGCTGGAACCGGCCATCTTCGAAGCCCATCTCGCCGAGCCGCGCGTAAGTCCGAGGCATGCGTTGGTCGATCCAGGCGGTGCCAAGCGCTTCGACTTGTACTACCTCTTCGACATGCGCGAGCTCGATCGCGCCCTGCTCGAGGCGGGGCGCACCCTCGAGCCGTGGTCGCGGCCGCGGGCCGACGATTCGGCCTTGGCGCGCGGCGATCTAGTCGCGTGGCGCAAGCTCGCCGACGACCGGTCGGCTCGCGCTCGTGCGCAGGCGCTCGCCGCCTTCGACGCGCTCGTGGACGAAGCGGCGGCGCGCGCGGCCCTGCGCGCCGCGGCGGAGTCGAACCCGGACTTGACGCTGGAATTGTGCGTGGCGGCCATCGGACGTCCCGTCGCCAGCCGCGTGTTGCAGGCCGAGGCCTTTCGGCGCGCGCGCGAGGCGCAACGGCTGGAGGAACTGTGCGCGTGGGCGCGCTGGCTGCGCTCCAGCGCGCCAGTGCGCCGCGGCGCCGAAGGCCGGTTCGTGCACGCGCCCGAGCTCGCGCGCCCTTGGAGCGAGGCGCACTTGACGCTCGACGAGCTGCTCGCTCGGCACTGGGCCGACGACGATGCCGGTCGCCCCTGGCTGCTGGCGATCCTCGCAACCGGCGATGCGCCGCGCCGCGCGGCCGTGGAGCGTGGGCTCCGCGCGGCGTTGGGCGAGGATCCGGTCGCCGCGCTGCGAGTGGCGTTGCAGGCCGAAGGTGGCCAGGTCGAGCTCGAGGCCGCCTTGCAGGCCTCGCGGCTGTGGGCCTGCATGGACCTGCCATCAGTCGCAGCCGAGCCGCCAGCCGCTCCAGCGGACCCCGTGCTGGAATTGGCCGAGGCGGAGGCCGCGGTCGACGCTACTCCCGACGATCCGCGCGCGATGGCGCGCCTTGGCGCCGCGAGTCTCGCCTTGGCGCGCACGCGCATCGAATCGGGCCAACCCGGAGCGGATTTGCTGTTGCGCGATGCGCGCGCGTGGCACGATCGCGCGCTGGCCGCAGGAGCGGATTCCTTGGCATTGTCCGCGCAGCGCGCGCGCGTGGCCTACCTCCTGGGCGACTTCGCCGAGCAAGCGTGCATCGCGGCCGAGGCGTTGGGTGCGCGTCAACCTGTAGACGGGCCGCGCGGGGCGCGCCTGCGTTCGTGGCTGTCTTCCACGGGCGGCGCCTTCGTGCTCGCCGCCGAGGACCCCGGATTCGCCGAGGACGCCCGCTGGCTCGCCGACGCCGGCCTGCGTCTCGCCGCCACGGCGCCGGCAGCCGATTCCGCGCTCGGCGCGCCGCGCGATCCGGGCGAGGAAATCGCCTCCATCGCACGCACGCTGCGCGCCGCGGCCGCCACAGCGTGCTCTTCGAGCGCCGGCGAGTCCGAGTGGCTGGCCTTGGCGAGCGCGGCGCGCATCTGGTTCGGCGTCGCCGCGGAGTGCGCTGTGCTGGAGGCGGCCGTGGCGCGCCTGCCTGCCTCGAACGCGTTGCGCGCTGCGCTGCATGACGCGGGCTGGCGTCTGGGGCGCGTGGAATGGGCGGTCGACGTGGCACGGCGCGTCGCGCGCCTGCATCCACCCGCGGGCGCAGCCGACGATGGCGTCGCCCTGTGGTATCTGGGCTCGGCGGAGCTCTTCCATGCCGAGGTCCTGCGGCGCCAATTGCGCGTCGAGGAGGCGTTGGCCGCCGGCGAGCGCGCGGCGCGCGCCTTCGAGTCGGCCCAAGCCCACGCTTGGCTCTCCGACAGCGCTCGCGCCTGGCGTGCGCGCAGTCATCTCTCTCGCGCGCACGCGCTGCTCCTGCGCCGAGCGGAGACGGAGTCGGCCGACGAACTGGTGCAGGCCGCGTCCATCGACGCGGGCAGCGTGGTAGGAGGCATCCTCGGCCCGCGCGATGGCTTGGAGCGCGACTTGCCCGACGCCATCGACGGCATCTTCGAGTGGCGCCTTGGCCGGGCCAGCCGCGTGGACGGGCCGCAGCTGGCGCGGAGGCTGGATGCGGCGCTCGTCGACGACCTCGTGGCGACGCAGGTCCTCTCCATGATGGCCGACGCGTTGTTGCGCGAGGCCTTGCGCGACGATGGACGCGAGGGCGCCGAGGCCAGCTTCGAGCAGCTCGTGCGCGACGAGGATGATCCGCGCACGCATTGGGAGACGCGTCCGGGACGCTTGCCCACGTTCGCGGGCGACGGGCTGATGCGGCAGGCCATCGAAGTGGCGCGCATGGCCGCAGCCCGCTCGGGGGGCGGCGAGTCCGCGCGCCGAGCCTTGGCTCAGACCTTGTCGGTGGCCGCGCAACGCGCCTGGACGCGCGGCGAGCGACG
This sequence comes from Planctomycetia bacterium, assembly GCA_005789645.1. Lineage (GTDB taxonomy): Bacteria > Planctomycetota > UBA1135 > UBA1135 > SXXH01. The sequence continues at coordinate 1,202 of SXXH01000324.1, read as the reverse complement.
AGCGGCGCTGCCGCACTTGATGGAGGCGGCTTCACTCTTGGGGCGCGAGCCGGGGACGCTCGACGAGGTGCAGGCGCGCGAGTTGCTGCACGCGCTCAGGTCCGAGTTGGGCCCCGCCCGTCCCGTGCCGAGGCCCGGACGCTGAGGGTCGCGACTCCGGCTCCGAGCCCAAGGCCCCCCCCGGCGGAATCCAAGCACTCCCGGAGTCCGTATCCCGCCCCCGGCGACGCGTCCGTCAGGGGCGCCCAGCCGCACGCTGCGCCGCCTCCTGCTGCTCGCTGAACTCGACCATGTGGTGGCGGACGATGCGTCCTTGCACCACGAAGATCACATCCTCGGCGATGTTGGTCGCGTGGTCGGCGATGCGCTCGAGGTTGCGCAGCGCGTTGACGAGGTGCATCACGTCGCCGATGCGCTCGGGATGGCTGCGCATGAACTGGATCGACTCGCCGATCAGCTCGCGGTAGAGCCGATTGGTTTCGGCGTCCGACTTCCACACCTGCAGGGCGAGCGCCGCGTCGCGTCGCACCAGCGCGTCGAGTCCTTCGCGCACCATGCGCTTGACCACCGCCGCCATGCGCGAGACGTCGGGGCGGAAGGGCAGGGGCGGCACTTCCGCCAGCACCTCGGCGCGCTCGGCGATGTTGACCGCCAGGTCGCCCATGCGCTCGAGGTCGGAGTTGATCTTCATCATCCCGCAGATGAAGCGCAGGTCGCGCGCGACCGGGGCGCGCAGCGACAGCACGGACAAGCACTTCTCCTCGACCTCGTTCTCGAGGTTGTCGACGACCGAGTCGCCGTTGACGACCGACACCGCGCTGGCGCGGTCGCGGTCGAGCAGGGCCACGAGCGCCCGGTCGATGGCCGTCTCGACCAGTCCGCCGATGTGGAGGATGCGCTTGGTGATCTCGTCGAGGTCTTCCTCGATCAGCTTGGACATGCTCGCCTCGTTGCCTTGCGCGGTTCGTCGCCGCCTGTTGTGTGCCGCGATCGCCACGCGCGATCGCCAGCCGAGGAATCTAGCTCGAAGAGCCCCGCGGATGCGAGGGGAGCTCCACGGTCAGTCGCCTGCTTCCCTGCCTCGGGGCAGCAGGGGCAGCTGCACGGTGAAGGTGGTGCCGCGACCCTCTTCGCTCGCCACCGCGACCGCGCCGCCGTGGGCCTTGACCACGTGCTTGACGATGGCGAGGCCGCGGCCCGTG
>SXXH01000323.1 GCA_005789645.1 Planctomycetia bacterium | reverse complement strand
GTCGCCAGCGAGATCGCCAAGCGCCAGCGCGGCGGCGGCCGCCTGCTGCTCCTGGAAGCCAAGGCCTCGCGCACCGCCAAGCCCGAGATGGCCGAACCGCTGCTGCGACTGTCGAAGAACACGGGCCAGCACGAGGTCGAACGCGTCGTCGTGCACAGGCCGGTGCGCGCCCAACGTTCGCTCGCCGTGCTTGCTCCCGGCGTGTCCGCCTCGACGCTCGAGCACGTCGTGCGCGACCTGGTCCTCGGCTGAGCCGGGTGCGCTACCATCGCGGCATGCGAACCACGCAAGCCACGACAGGCAAGACGCGCACCGGACGACGCGGACGCCTGCACGCCTTCGCCGCCCTGCTGGCCGCGCTCGTCGCGAGCGCGGCCTGGCTGCTGGCGACGCCGGCGGCCGAAGCGCAGCAGGCGCGGAAGCCGCCGAACGCCCCCAAGCCGGTGCGCGTGCTCTTCGTCGGCAACAGCTACACCTCGGCCAACGACCTGCCGGCGATGGTGCGCGCGCTCGGCGCCGCCGCCAAGCCCAAGGTGGAGTTCGAAATCGAAGCCGCGACGCCCGGCGGCTTCACGCTCGAGGCGCATCTCGCGGCCGAGGGCAAGGAGTCGCCGCGCGCGCGGATCGCCGCCGGCGCCTTCGACCATGTCGTGCTGCAGGAGCAGAGCCTGCGCCCGATCCAGGAGCCCGACAAGATGCTCGCCGCCGCGCGCGTCTTCGCCAAGGAGCTCGCGGCCGCCAAGTCCGGCGCCGTGTGGTACGCGACTTGGGCGCGCCTCGCCAAGCCCGAGACCCAGGCGGACATCGACAAGGCCTACGCCGCCTGCCTCGAGGCCACTGGCGGGCGGCTCGCGCCCGTGGGCGCCGCGTGGCGAGCCGTGCTGGCGGCCAAGGACGAGAAGGATCGCGTCGCGCTGCACGCCGCCGACGGCAGCCATCCGAGCGCCGCGGGTTCCTACCTCGCCGCGCTCGTCGTCTACGGAGCGCTATCCGGAAAGGACCTCGACGGCCTGCCCGCGCGCCTCGTCGAACCGGGCAGGAAGGTCGCGGGCCGCCCGACCGAGGAGCGTGTGCTCGTCGAGCTCGAGCCGCGCGTGGCCAAGCTCCTGCAGCGGGCCGCCAGCAAGGCGCTCGAGGCGCGCAAGAAGGCACGCTGACCTCGCGCCGGCGCAGGGACTCGAGGCGCGCCGACCCTTGGGCGCGCTGGCGGCGGCGCCTCAGCGATCCGCGACCGCAAGCGCGCCGACGAGGTGCAGGGTCTCGAAGTTGAGCGTGGCGCCGGAGGCGAGCAGGAGCTCTGCGCTCGCCTCGTCGCGCTCGAGGACGATCTGCAGGTGGCCGCGTCCCGGCGTCGCCATGGGTCGCAGCGACGCGGCGACGCGCAAGGCCTCGTCGGGGTCCGGGATGCGCACGGGGAAGGCGCCGGAGTAGAAGGGGTCGCAGGCGGCGCAGGCGACGAGCTCGCCGGAGCGCTCGTGCACGAGGACGGAGGCGCCCCGGCGCGACCGATGGCGCGCCAGGAAGCCTGGCAGCAGCTCGAAGCGCCGTTCGACGGCATCGTCCTCCGCCGGCGCCGCGACGCGGCGGAGCAAGGGGCCGCGGGTGGAGTCGCGCTGCGCAGGCAACGAGCCCTCGCTCGGGAAGCGCGCGCTCGCGGCGATGCGCAGCGCCCACAGGCGGTGCGACGCGCGCAGGCCCAGCGACCGGTACAGCCCGAGCGCCACTTCGTTGCGAGGATCGACGTTCAGGCGCCAGCGCACTGCGCCTCGAGCCCGCGCACGCGCCGCCAGTTCCCCCATCAAGGCGCGGCCGAGTCCACGACGACGCCACTCGCCGGCCACGAGCAGATGGCGCACGTAGAGCTCCTCGCCGAAGAGCTGGACGCGCCCCCACGCCACCATGCGGCCATCGACCTCGTGGACCAGCATGTCCGGCGCGATCTGCTCCAGCCAATCCCCCAGCGGCGGGATCGGGTCGCCGGTGCCCAGATCCCCGACGAGGCGCGCGTAGTCGGGATGGTGGCGCGCCTCCGCCGCGACGAGCCGAATCAGCGCCTCAGCGCGAGCTTGCGGCGCACCTCGGCGAGGAACGGCTCCCAGTCGAAGCCGGGACCGGGGTCGACCTTGTTCGTCTGCACGTGGTAGTGGCCCAGGATCCCGCCGAACTCGCGCCACTCCTCGTCGGCCATGGCGCGGTCGAGCACGCGTCCTTCCGCGTCGCGCGGCGCGTCGGGCGCCATGCGCGGGAACTCCTTGCACAACGCGGCGGCGAGCGAAGTCAGGCTGGCGTACTGCTCGGGCGTGAAGTCGTACTGCTCGAGCGGTTGGCCTTGAATCTCGCCACGCACGAGCGCTTCGCGCGCCGGCCGGCCGACGAAGCCCGGCGTGCGCACGCCACCGTCGCCGAAACGCGCCGGGATCGAGATGTACGGACCACCACCATCGCGCGCGTACCATTCGTCGAGCGGCGACTTCTCGAAGGGCTTGTACGCGCCGATGTGCGCGATCTCGACGCCGATCGAGCGCGCGTTGCTCTTGGTGGCGTGGAAGGCCTGCTCGCGCAAGTCCATCGTCTGGTAGATCGTGCCGTCGATGTCGAGCAGGAAGTGCACCGACAAGCCGCGCTGGTCGTGCAGCACCTTGAAGCACGTACGCGCGAGGCCGCACACGTCGTAGTGCAGCACGAACTGGTCGACGACGCGCGCCAAGGCCAACGGATCGGACTCGCCGGGCTCGACCAGCACTTGGTGCAGCGCCTCGCGCCCCTCGGCTGCTTGGCGCAATGTCGTGCGACGCCCGGGTTGGTAGCGCAGGTCCTTGGGACTCTTCTCGTCCACCGGGCCGAAGCGCGGGATCGTGCGGTACGCGTCGTAGGCCGGGAAGTCGGTCCACAAGACTACCGGGGCGTCGATGGGGACCTTCTTGCCGCACACGACGATGTGGCCGCGCACGGGCACGACAAGATCGGGATCCGGGGACGCGGGAGAGGGAGTCGTGACGGTCGAGCGGCAGCCGGCGGCCAGCAGGCAGGCCGCGATCGCGAGCAGCGAGGGAAGCCTCATGGGACGACGAGGCTAGCGACAGACGCCCTGCGGATCACCACTGGGCCCCGCGGCGGATCCACGCGTCCGTGGCAAATCGCAGGGAGGGTGCCACGCGCCAGGTGCCGCGAGCGTCTGTACTGATGGAGGGGGATCGAGCCGGATGGACACCGTGCGCGTGGCGGGCGCCTCGTTGATCGGGGCTGGGGCGGAACTGGTTGGAGTCGAGGCGCGCTTCGACGGCCGCGACAAGGATGGCGTGGAGGTCGTGCTGACCGGCCTGCCGGACTCGGTGCTCAAGGAGGCCCGCTCGCGCCTCGAGTGCGCCCTGTCGGCGTGCGGGTTGCGTCTGCCCCAGGGCCGCTTGTGGTTGAACTTGGTGCCAGCTGCGCGGCGCAAGTCAGGCGAGATCCTCGACCTGCCCATGGCATTGGCGGCGGCGGCGGCCACGGGCCATGTGGAGCCCCGATCCTTGGGCGGAACGCTGTTCCTCGGCGAACTGGGCATCGACGGAGCGCTGCATGGCGTCCCCGGCGGCTTGGCGGCGGCCTTGGCGGGTCGCGAGGCCGGCTTGCGGCGGGTCGTAGCCCCGCTAGCCACCGCGCGCGAGGCGGCAGCCTTGGAGGGCTTGAGCGTGCCTGGCGCGCGCTCGTTGGCAGGAGTCCTGGCGCACCTGTCTGGCACGCGGGCGCTGGCGGTGGTCGCCGCCGATTCGGGCCCGCCGGCGCGGCGCACCAGCGGGCCTTCGCTGGACGAGGTGCGCGGTCTGGATGACGCCAAGTGGGCCTTGGCCGTGGCGGCTGCGGGTGGACACGGCTTGTTGCTGGTGGGCCCGCCAGGCTCGGGGAAGAGCCTCTTGGCACGACGCCTGCCGGGCTTGCTTCCGCCGCCGGAGGGCGAAGAGCGTCTCGAAGTGACCCGCGTCCTGTCGGCGGCCGGCCATTGGCCGGGCGGCTTGGCGCGCGAACGCCCCTTCCGTTCCCCCCATCACTCGACCTCCTGCGCCGGACTGGTCGGTGGAGGACCGCACGCCAGCCCGGGCGAAGCCACCTTGGCGCACGGCGGCGTGCTGTTCCTCGATGAACTGCCCGAATTCCGCCGCGACGCGCTGGAGGCGTTGCGCCAGCCGCTCGAGACAGGTGTCGTGCAATTGTCGCGCGCGCGCTCGAGGATCGAGCTGCCGGCGCGTTTCCAATTGGTGGCCGCCATGAATCCCTGTCCGTGCGGCTGGCATGGGCACAAGCGCGTGGCCTGCGCCTGCTCCCCAACCAGCGTGTCGCGCTACAAGGCCAAGATCAGCGGTCCGCTGTTCGACCGCATCGAACTGTGCATCGAAGTCCAAGCGCCCGACTTCGACGAGTTGTTGCCGCAACGCGCCGCGGCGCGAACGGAGGAGGTCGCGACGCGCTGCGGGGAGACCCTGCTCGTGGAGCGCATCGATCGCGCGCGCACTCGCTCACGCGCGCGCCAGGGCTCGGTCGCCAACGCACGCCTGTCGCCCGGACAACTGGACGCGGTGGCGACGCTGCCTCCCGCAGGGCGCGAGCTCCTGCGCAAGGCGGCGGCGGCGCGTGGCTTGTCGGCGCGTGCGCTGCAGTCGCTGCGACGCGTGGCTCGCACGCTGGCCGACCTCGAAGATCGCACCGAACTGGAGCCCGCCGACGTGGCGGCGGCCTTGGCGCTGCGCGGCACGCTGGCGTGAACCGCGCCGCGCGCGGCTCACTCGTGGCGCAAGGCTTCGACCGGATCCATGCGTGCCGCGCGCCAGGCCGGGTACAAGCCGAAGATCACGCCGATGCCTGCCGAGATGAGGAAGGCGAGGATCGGCGCGCCGGGCGTCACGATCGTGCGCATGTCGGCGTACCACTCCACGAAGAACGGGATCAGGAGGCCCAGCGCGATGCCGAGCAGTCCCCCGCCGACCGACAGGACGACCGTCTCGACCAGGAACTGCACCACGATGTGACGACGCTTGGCGCCCAGAGCGCGGCGGAGGCCGATCTCGCGCGTGCGCTCGGTCACGGGCGCGAGCATCACGTTCATGATGC
>SXXH01000322.1 GCA_005789645.1 Planctomycetia bacterium | reverse complement strand
GGGGCCGGAACCGATGATGACGACGTCGCGGATTTCGCTCATGTGGACTCGGGCGTCCAGGGGCGCACGGCTCCACGGACGGGACGCAAAGTGTAGAGTCCCGAGCCGGCCGCGTCACGGAGCCCCCGGCGCGAGACCATGCACGATCCCTCCGCCTTGCTCGTCGCCGCCAAGGAACTCGCGCTGCTCGTGCGCGCCGCCGTCCATGGCGTGGTGGCGGCGGCCGCGGCGCGCGGCGAAACCGCGAGCCTCGCGCGCGAGGTGGCGCAAGGCGCTGGCGACACGACCTTCGCCATCGACGCCTGCGCGGAGTCCACGATCGATGCGTGGTTGGAAGCACGCGCGCGCTGCGCGCCGCTGTCGCTCTTGACCGAGGACGCCGGCTGGCGCCACCGCGGGCCCGATGGCGCGGGCGGCACGCGCGAGCTCGCGGGCTTCGACCATGGCGGACCACGCTTCGTCGTCGATCCCATCGACGGCACGCGCAACTTGATGGCCGACCTGCGTTCGGCGTGGTGCGTGGTGGCGGCCTGTCCACCAGGGCCTTCGGAGCCGCGCTTGGCGCAAGCCGTCGCAGGCGTGGTGTGCGAATTGCCCGACTCGCGGGCGCGCGCCGGACGCGTCTTGTGGGCCGTGCGCGGCGAGCACGCCTTGCTCGAGCAGCGCACGCTGGCCGACGACGCGCTCGAGTGGCGCCGTCCGTTGCGCGTCGACGGCGAAGCGCGCGTCGACGCGGGCTACTTCCCCTTCTTCCGCTACCTGCCGTCCGAGCGCGTGCAATTGGCGCGCATCGAAGCCGCCTTCTTCGCGCGCCTCGCGCGCCACGAACGCGCCGTGGAGCGGCGCATCCTCGACGACCAGTACATCTCCAACGCCGGACAGCTCGCGCTGCTCGCCCTCGGCACCTACCGCATGGTGTGCGACCTGCGCGCGCACCTCGCCGCGCGCGACGGCCGCGAAACCTTGTCGTCCAAGCCCTACGACTGCGCGGGAGCCATCGTCGTGGCGCGCGAAGCCGGCTGCCAAGTCGACGACGCCGAAGGCGGGCGCCTGGACTTCCCGCTCGACGCCACGACGCGCGTGTCGTTCGTGGGCTGGCACAACCTCGCCAGCAAGGAACGCATGGGCCCGCACCTCGCCGCGGCGCTCCGCGAGCACTGACGCGGCGCCGCGCGCCTCAGCCGCGGTCGCGCGCCACGTCGAAGGCGTCGAAGGCTCGTCCACCAAGCCAGACGAGTCCCGCGCAGGCGCAGGCGAGCACGAACCAGGCGACGCACAGCGCGGCGGTCCACGCCACGGCGGGCGCGAAGTCGGCGACCTGCATGGAGTAGAACAGGATCGCGCCGGGCAGCAGCGCGACGACGAGCGAGCCGCCCATGAAGAGGAGCCTCAGCAGCATCAGCACCATGGCGCGGCCCATGTGCAGGAAGGCGCTGTCTTCGCCGGGCGTGTAGCGCACGGGCGCGCGCAGGAAGACGGCGTTGTCGATGGCGACCCAGGCGAGGCCGAGCAGCGGCTGGAAGGCGACCGCCGCCACGTGCCAGCCCTCGATCGAGCCCGCGTACACGGCGGGCGCGAGGATGCCGGCGGAGATCAGCAGCCACACGAGTAGCGTCTCGGGCGCGATGGTGGCGAGGAAGATGGAGGCCCCGCCGACGGGCCAGGCCTTGAGCTGGTCCATCTGGTGCAGGCGCGAGCGGAAGTCGAAGCGCAGGCTCGAGCACAAGTAGGCGGTGCCCAGCACGAGCAGGAAGAGCACCCCGCCGCCGGTGGCGAGGCGCGCTTCCTGCAGCGAGTCGACGCCTGCTTGCGCGGCGGCGCTGGAGGCGAGCTTGCGCGACAGCGCGTTCGAGGCCAAGGCCAGCAGGCCGCCCGCCACCACGAGCAGCAGCAGCGTGCCGCGCGCCTTGCGCAGGATGGCGGCGAGCTCGTTGCGCGCGATCGCGCCGAATGGTCCGCGCCCGAAGAGCCACGGCGGCGTCCAGCCGAAGGGCGCGCGCGCGGCCTCGGCCTGGTTGGCGACGCCGCCCTTCCTCATGCGGTTCAAGCGGCGCGCCACGTCCGCGCTGGTCTCGAGCGACAGTTCGCGGAAGTCGACCTTCAGCGCGCAAGTGGCGCGCCGCGCGGCCCACAGGAAGCACAGCGCGAAGGCGAAGCTCGGCGCAAAGCCGGCGAAGTCGCGCGCGACCATGGCGCGCGCCCACGGCCACGCCGGCGCGAGCAGCGCTTGCACGAGCGCCGAGTCGCGCAGCGACGGCAGGTCGGAGGGGACGAACGGCGCGCCGCTCGGACCGAAGATCAGCCAGATGGCGAGGATGGACAGCGCGATGCCGCCGACGATCGAGAACAGGCGCAGCGGCAGCCGCTTGGCGAGGCGCGCGAGGCGATTCTCGGCGTCGCCGAACAGGATCGCCGCGGCCTGGCCGAGCACGGGCACGGTGAGCATGGCGACCGCCGCGCCGAGGAAGCCGTACACGCCATTGCCCGCGCGCTGCGCGCAGACCACGCCGAACAGCACGGCGCCGAAGAGCGAACGCGATTGCGTGGTCGTCAGCCGGTACCTCACGAGCTGCGCGCGCGAGAGCGGCGCCGAGAACAGGCGCTCGATCTCCTCGCGCGGGAGGAACAGGCCACGGAACTGCAGCGCGCCGAGCAGCGACAACAAGACGATGCCGGAGATGGCGACCTGCGCCACGAACAGCGCGGTGCGCTCGTCGGGCGGTTGGGCTTGTTCGCGCAAGCCGCCCGCGGCGCCCTTGAACAGCGAGTAGATCCAGGCCCCCATCAAGAGCAGGCCCAGCGCGAAGAACAGCATGCCGGCGGGACGCTTGGCGCGTCGCACCTGCAGGCGCAAGGCGCCCTTGAACTTGAGCTTGGCGAGCAGCCGCAACGACTCGTCGCCGTGCAGTCCGATCGCCGCGCGCGGCCCGTCGTGCGCGTCCCCCGCCACCCGCCGTCAGCCCTTAGTGTCCTTGGTGATGGCGAAGAAGATGTCCTCCAGGCTCGAGCCCGGGGCGACGCGCGCGCGCGCCTCCTCGAGCGTGCCGTCGAACACCTTGGCGCCGCGATCGAGGATCAGCAGGCGATGCGCGAGCTCCTCGATCAGGTCGAGCTGGTGCGAGGAGAGGACCACGGCCGAGCCGGCCTGCGCGCGCCGCTGGATCGACTGCTTGGCCGCGCGGATGCCGCGCGGGTCGAGGCCCGAGAGTGGTTCGTCCATCAAGAGCAGGCGCGGCTCGTGCAGCCACGCGCAGGCGAAGGCCAGCTTCTGGCGCATGCCGCGCGACAACTCGCCGCCGAGCGCGTCGCGCTTCTCGGACAACTCGAAGTCCACGAGCAGCGACTCGGCCCGCGGGCGCCACTCGCGCACGCGGTACAGGGCGGCGGAGAACTCCATGTGCTCCCACACCGTGAGCGTGTCGAAGGGCTGCGGATCGTCGGGGATCCAGGCCAGACGCGACTTGGCTTGCTGCTCGTGCAGCGCCACGTCCCAACCATCGACGAGGATGCGCCCTTCGGCCACCGGCAGCACTCCCGCGATCGAGCGCAGCGTCGAGGTCTTGCCGGCCCCGTTCGGACCCACGAGTCCGAGGATCTCGCCAGGCTCGACGACGAAGGACAAGTCGTGGACGGCCCGATGGGTCTCGTAGGTCTTGCCGAAGGCCAGCACCTCCAGCGCGGGGGCTTGCGAAGCGTTCACTGCGCAGAGCTTACGCAATCCGGCCGCGCGCCGCACTTGGCGCGCGGGCTCGCCGCTTGCCACAATGCGCACCTTCGCGCGACGCGCGCAGCTCCACCCTCACCCAGCACATCCGCCATGAGCCAAGCCACCACCGCGACCGGGCCCTTCCAGCTTCCTCCGTTGCCGTGGAAGGACGACGCCCTCGCGCCGCACATCAGCGCCGAGACGATCTCCTTCCACCATGGCAAGCACCACAAGGCCTACCTCGACAACCTGAACAACCTCGTCAAGGACAAGCCGTACGCGACGATGACGCTCGAGCAGGTCGTGGTCGCGTCGTCGAAGAACCCGGCCGAGGCGGGCATCTTCAACAACGCGGCGCAGGTCTGG
>SXXH01000321.1 GCA_005789645.1 Planctomycetia bacterium | reverse complement strand
GGGACAGACCGCGCTCCCATGCCGCGCAGCCGGCCGCGGCGCGCGCCGCGCCCAACGCGGCGCGGATGTCGGCTCCGCCCGCCAGCACCGCCTCGAATTCGGCCAGCGCATCGGCTATGAGCGGCGCGTCGCCGTCGAGGCTCGCCACGGCGGCGATCTGCTCGGCGCGCTCGAGACGGAGCTGGCGCTCGCGCGGCGACCTCTCGAGCGCGAGGTCGTAGCGCGCCAAGGCGGAGCGCGCATCGCCGGCCTCCACGCTGCGTCGCGCCGCATCCCAGTCGACTTGCGCCAGGCGTCGCGCCAGCAGCTCGCGCGCCTTCTCGTACTCGCCCGCGCGCACCCAGGCGATCAACTGCTCTTCTTCGCCTTGGGCCACGAGCACGCCGCCCAGCAGGGTGGAGCGCAACGAGTCCGCGCTGTAGGGAGGCCGCGCTTGCGGGAACATCTCCGCCAGCCGAGCGTCCACGCCCTGCTCGACCAAGGCCTGCGTGCGCTCCGCTTCAGCTGCCGCGTCCGCCGGTTGAGCGCGCGGTGGGGTGCCGCAGGAGCAGAAGAGGGCCAAGACGGTGCACGCCAAGACCGCCGGGAAGTCGGCTCGCAGGCACGACTCGCGGCGCGTGAGCGTCGAGGCTCTGGTCTGGTTGGGGACGCGCATGGCCGAGCGCGGGATTCTAGCCCGAGGAGGGGGTGCGAGGACGCGCTAGGGGGGAGCGATCCCGCGGTCACGCCCCGGTCGCGCCGCGGTCGCGCGGCCGGCGAGGAGCAGGTGGAGGTAGGGCTTGCGCTTGGATCCTCGGCCGCGCCAAGGGAAGATGGGCCCATCGTGCGCGTCCAAGTTCGACTCATGCGTCCCCAACTCCTCGCGACCCTGCTGGCCGCGGCCGCCACTCTTTGGCTGCCCGGTTGCGACAACCCGGCCTGCGTCTTCGGTGGCGACTGTTCGCAGGACGCCGGCGGTGGAGCGCTCGGGACGGCGCCAGCCACGGTGCCATCCGAGGGAGAGATCGTGCTGCCCGAGCCCATCCGGCTCGAGCGCATGCTGCCCACGGGCCAGAACGAGGACCCCACGACGCCCATCGTGCTGGTCTTCAGCGAGGCCGTCGCGGGCGCGAACCCGGGCACCGCCTTCCAACTCGTGGGCGACGACGGGATCACCGCGCTGCCCATCGCCGCTTCGTCGGTGGTGGGGGACGGCCGGGTGCTCGTGCTCTATCCGCTGCCGGGCGGGGGCGGCTTGACGCTGGGCGCGGGCTTCAGCTTGCGCTTGCGCGAAGGCCAGCAGGTCCTCGACCGCAACGGACAAGCGCTGCAGGCGCCGAGCAGCGGGAGCTTCGGGTCGTTCGCCATCGCCGGCACGGCGCCGGCCGCCCCCAAGGTCGTGGCCGTGCATCCCGCTGATCTCTCCACCAACGCGCCGACCACGAGCGAGATCGTGGTCGTCTTCTCGCGACCGCTGGACGACGCGACCGTCGGCGACGCCTCGTTCATCGTCAAGATCGATGGACAGGACCCGCCTTTCGATCCGGAGCCCGAGGCCGTCTCGCTGGCGGGGGTGCAGACCGACACGCGCGTGTGGCGCTGGCGCAGCGTCGACCTCGACGGCGTGGCGCGTTCGCTGGGCGTGGACAACGAGGTCGCCGTCACCTTGTCGCCGAGCGCGGCGCGCATCCTCGACGAGGACGGCACGCAACTGGCCACCTTCGACTTCGACTTCAGGACCGCCTTGGTGTCGCCACCGAGCGCGGCGCGCATCGCGAGCTTCCCGCAGGAAGCCATCGGCCGAGATGCGCTGGTGGGCCCGGCGAATCTCGCCATCGAAGTCGAGTGCCCGGACGCGGCGAGCGGCGACAGGCTCGAGTTCTACATCTTCGGCCGCGATCCTGCCGTGGCGGAGAACGCGCCGTTGATCTCGCTCTACCGGGATGTGCCGCTCGAGGCGCCCTTCACGAGCTTCACCCTGACCGCCGCCGAAGTCGGCCTCTTGTCGAGCACCTCGCCTGTGACGCCGCGCGTCAAGGAGGGCGCCATCGACTTCGCCTTCGCCGTGAAGCGCGGCTCGGCGCGCACGGGAGTCGAGCTGCTCGACACCGATGCGACGACAGCGGGACGCCAGTCGCCGGTGCTGGACCTGACGCCGCCGAGCCTCGTGGGCTTCGGCGCCACGGGCACGAACACGCTGGTCTTGCGCTCGGACCAGCGCGAGTTGTGCGTCCTGGCGCGCGCCAACGAGAGCGTGCAGGCGGCGCGCGTGACCGCGCTGGGAGTCGACAACGAACGCGAGGACGGGATCGCGCCGTTGGTGCTCGGGTCCGACGAATCCGGCCTGTTCTTGGCCGCTCCCGTCCTGGGACTCGGCGATCTGGGCCTGTTCGATGCTCCAGTGCCCTTCACGCTGGTCGTGTACGACCGCGCGCTCAACGCCTCTCCGCCCATCGAGGCGAGCTTCGTGCAGCGCGGCGCAGCCAGCCTGGGCCTGCCCGATCGCGAGGCGCTGCTCGTGGAGGTCTACGACGCGCTGACCTTGGCGCCGATCCCCGGCGCCCAAGTGCATGTGCACGAGTACAACGGCTCCGGCTACGACGAGATCGGCCAAGCTGGCTCGACCACCACCGATGCGACCGGCGCCGTGACTGTCTCGCCGGCCTTCCTGTCGCCGGATTCGATCGTCACCGTCGACGCCGCTGGCTACGGACTCGCGACGGTTTCCGGCGTGCGAGGCTCGCGCACCAGCATCGGTCTCGTGCCTGTGGAACCGGGCGCCGCCACGGTCGCGGGCACCATCACCAGCACGAACCCATTGCTCGGGACGGGCTCGGTGGCGAAGTCCGTGCGCGATGCCCGCCAGGATCCGCGCGCCGCGCTGATCGCCGTGGCTTCGTGTGGATTCTCCAGCGCCAACCAGCGCTTGGAGTGCAACTTTCCGGCCACCGCCGTGCGTCCGCGCCGCACTGGCGCGCTCAGCGGCTTCGCCACCACGCCGGCGCTGGCGCCGCAAGTGTTCGACGCCCAGGCCTTCCTCGTCGGCATGGCCATCCGTTTCCCGGTCCCACCCGGGCAGGGCGCCAACCAAACCGGGCTGGTGCTGTCGATGGATCCACTGCTGGCCGATCCCGCGACTCCCGCCGAGTACGCAGCCTTCGAACCTGCGGTGCTGGCCGTTCAGGCCACGGGCAATCTGGCGCCGAGCTCTGATCCACGCGCTCGCGTCGAGGGTCTCGTGCCGGGGCTGGGCCTGCCTGTCGCCGTGGGCCTAGGACAGGTCTTCGACGCGCTGCCCAACGCTTGGGCGGTGCGCAGCGCCGCGGGCGGTGTCGCGTTCGGCGGCGACGACAGCGACCCGGAGGCCGTGGTGCCTCCCGGCGAACTCGTGGGCAAGGGTGCGATCGATCCGGATCTACTCGTACGTGTGGACATCGACTACGCAGGTGGTGGATCGGCCACGCTGCGACCGCGGAGCTCGACTCCACCCGCAGCGCTGGTCTTCCCCGAACCGATCGACGACGACAAGGACCTCTCCTTCGCGCGTCCAGCGTTGTCGGCCGCCATCGAGCTGAGTTACGCCTGCGAGACGGCGCCGGTCGAGGTCCATCGCGTGCAGTTGGCCGGTTCGGGTGCGCGCGGTTGGACCATCTGGGCCGTCAAGCCCGCCGGCGAATCGGTGGTGCGCGTGCCCTTGCCGCTGATCGGGCTGGGGTCGGGCTTGCCGCTCGAGCCGGGCACCGGCGGGAGCTACCAGGTGACGGTCGAAGGCTGCAGTTGGGAGTTGTTCGATCCGGCCAACTGGAGCTTCGCCGATCTCGAGCGCGAAGCGACGAGGATCTACCGCTCGTCCGCCCTCACGACCACCATCCCCTGACGAGCCAGCTGGCAGCGAAGCTCCCGCCCGCGCCCGTCGAGGGGGGCCGCGGCCGCCCAGGGCATGCGGCCATGCATGCGATTTCCTGTAGTCGGCGCGCGATTGCGGCTTTGCGTGAAGTCCAAGGCTGCACGCTTGATCGCGGGTGGCGCAGTGTGCATCCTCCGACTCAGCGCTTTGCCGCGCGCGAACAGGTCGCGCGCCCCTTGCGCCACGCAGGAACCACCGTGATCCGCCCGCTCAACGCCGCCCTCCTCGTCTCCTCCCTCGTCTTCGTCGCCTGCACCCAACTGCCCAAGCCGCCGGCCGATGGTGGTGTGCGCACGAGCGGGTCCGCGCTGCTCGAGGCGCGCAGCCCGATGGAGGTCGTCGTGGCCCCGGTTCAAGGCGACGCGTACGTGCCCGGAGACGAACTGCGTCAAGGGATCCAACAGGCCTTGATCGCGCGCCGCTACAGCCCGCTTGCGTTGCGCCAAGTGGACAAGAAGGTCGTCGACGCCGGTTACAAGAGCGGCTCCCTCGCCGAGCAGGCGGTGTTCGAGACCAAGGTCGCGCGCTTCGACACGAGCTTGTTCGACACCAACGGCGCCATCACGGTGTCGATGACGATGCGCATGGTCGACTCGGCCGATGGCGCCGTGCTGTGGACCGGCAGCGTCGAGCGACGCTTCGACTGCAGCTCGCACAAGGATCAATACGCGACCAGCGCCGCCCGCCTGCGTGCTGCCTGCGAGTACATCACGGGCGAAGTGCTCGAGGCCTTGCCGGCGCGCAACCCGGTGCCGGGCTACGCCAACGGTTGAGTCCGCGCTGGACTCTGCTCGCCTCGCGCGGCCTGCTCGCCCGGCCCGCGCCACGGCACAACGTGCTTGGCCGAGATCCACGGGGAGTCTTGCAGTTCAGGCGAAGCCGGAGTCAGTGGCGAGGCGCGCCCACACGTGGTCGCTTGGGGGACGTGGTGGGCCGCATTCAGCCCTAGCAGTGAGCCCTAGCGGTGAACCCTAGCAGTGAACCCTCACGGGACGCTCCCGACAGCCCAGACGGTGTTTGTGGCCCTTCTGGGCCGCGTTTGATATCTTCTGCGCGCTCGCGGGCAGCCCTGCGAGTCGCGTGAACGGGCGCGTCCACCCGTTCGCACCCCGGCCTGGGGCACCTTTCCCTGGGCTGAGGGCAAGTCACCTCGAAGCAGGCACGCCGGTCCCGATTCGATCTCGAGATTCGATCTCGAGGCGGGGCGGCCCAAAGGAAACCCATGCCGATCACGGCCGAGACCAAGCAGTCCCTCATCCAGAAGTTCGCGACCAAGCCCGGCGACACCGGTTCCCCGGAAGTCCAAGTCGCGCTGCTCACCGCCACGATCAACCACTTGACCGAGCACCTCAAGGTCCACCGCAAGGACTTCACCTCGCGCCGCGGACTGCTCGTCATGGTTGGCGCGCGCAACAAGCTGCTGAAGTACCTGCGCACGAACGACACGGCGCGCTACCAGTCCTTGATCGAGCGCCTCGGCCTGCGCGGCTGAGCCCTTC
>SXXH01000320.1 GCA_005789645.1 Planctomycetia bacterium | reverse complement strand
CTTGCGGGATCATCGGCGCGCGTCAAGCGCCTCGACGATGGCGCCTTCGAGCGGGCCTTCGAAGGGGATGTGGAGCATGATGCGGGCTGCCTCGCGAGCGTCGACGCCGAGCCGCCGCTCGGCGACCTGCTGCCGCCCGGGTCGGTCGGGCTGGGTGAACGCTGGGAACTCGAGCCCGCGGCGATCGTGCGCGCGCTGCGGCTCGATGTGCAGGAACTCCTGATGCCGCTCCCCAAGGGCAGCGAGCCCATGCCGCCGCCCAAGTCGGAGATCCCATGGCGCGCCGCCAAATGGAGCGGGACGGCCAGCGTGTCGTCCGCCGACGACAAGGTGGCGCGCATCGCGCTGCGCCTCGTGGGCGAAGGCGTCTGGCGCGCGGAGTCCGACTCGGCGAGCACCACGATCGAGGAGCCTGGCTCGCGGCTCGCCTTCGGCTCGCTGGAGCCGCTCGAAGAGACGCTTGCGACCACGCTCGTCGGCGAGCTCGTCTACGACAGGCAGCTCGGCAGTTGCACCAGCCTCCAGCTCAAGGGCGAACTGCGCTGTTCGACAGCCATTCCGCTCGGCGAGAAGGACCGGTTGGTGCGGCGCGAGCAGGGCTCGTTCATCGTCTCGACCAAGGTCGGGCCCGCGCCCTGAGCGACGCGGTTCAGTCCTTGGCCTTCTCCAGTTGCGGCTTGGCGGGCTCGACCTCGATCAAGCACGACCAAGTGGTCACCTGGGCGAGGCGCAACTCCTGCTTGTCCTTGTCCGACTTGCGCAGGCCCTTCTTGCCGTAGTCGCCCGAGAGCTTGCCCGAGAGCTTGAGCTGCACCGGTTGGTTGCGCTTGCGATCCCAGACGAGCTCGCCCTTCAGGTTGGCCTCCATGCTCGCCTGCAAGACGTTGTCGAAGCCCTTCTGGTCGCGCTTGCTGGCGGTCTTCACGTCCTTGGCGCCCAGCGCCTCGAGCTCGATGATGGCGCATGGCGCCCCTGCGATCTCCGTCGAGGGATTGGCGAGCTTGGCCGTGCAGGTCCAATCGTAGTCGGTGTCGAAGCAATCGCCGATCCAAGGCAGGTCCTCGTCGCGTTCCGTGGTCTTGAGGCCGGTGGTGGGATCGGTGATCGCCTTCGAGCCGGACAACGCCTCGAGATTGCTGGCGACCTTGCGGGCGTGCGCCACTTGCACCGCGCACAACAGGTCCTCCTTGGAGAAGCTCCACGTCGCGCCGGGCTCGACCGGTCCCTTCGGCAGCAAGCGTTCGAGCTGGGTCGTGAGCGGATGGTTGCGCAGGAACTCGGGATCCTTCGGCTTGAACGCGTCCTCCAGGCGCCCGGCGAGCTTTCCGCCACGTCGCTCGTAAACGGCGGTCTTGCCATGCAGGTCGCTCTTGAACTTGATGTCCGTCGCGGCTTCGTCGAGCACGTCGGTCCACGTGCGGCCCTGCGCCACGAGGTAGTTGCGACGCAAGCGACCCGGCAAGCCGTCGTCGAGGTCGAGCCATGTGTCGACATGCACTTGCTTCCATGTCTGCTTGCTCTCGAAGACGGTCCCCGCCTCCGACCGCCCGTCTTCCTTCCAGGACAAGGTGGCGACCATGGCCTCCTCCCACGTCAGGGCCATGCGCGAGGCTTCGCCGGCGGTCCACGCGGCTTGCAGGGTGATCGGCTCGGCGGTGGGGAGCAGGCACGCGAGCGCAAGCAACAGGTTCATGATCGCATGATCGAGCAGCCGCCGCGAGGCGACAAGGGGGCCATCGATGCAATGCACCAAAGGGCATCGCGCCAAGGCGCGTCGAGCAACCAACGCCACGCGGTCGGGCGGATCAGCGCGGGCGCCAAGGCGGCGCGAGCAGTCGTCGCTTGCCGTCGTGCGACAAGAGCAACGCGCCGTCGGCGTCGTGCGCACGGTGGTCGCGATCCCACAAGCGGCAAGTGACCTGCTTGTGGCGTTGATCGAGTCCTTCGCAGTAGTTGGTGTAGCTGCAGCGGCGCACCTCGTGTTCGCGCGAGTGCTCGATCTTCCACCACCAATCCGGATCGGCAAGCGATTGGCGCGCCGCGCCCACGATGTCGCACGCGCCCTCCGCCAGCGCGCGCTCGGCCAAGGCCGAGCTGTCGATGCCGCCGGCGCCGACCACCGGCGTCGCCAAGCCCGCACCGCGCAGCGTGGCGCGGATGGCGCGCGAGAGGTGCAGGTTCGCGCCGCGTGGATCGCCATGCGACTTGATCGTCGGCATGCAGGCGTGGCCGCTAGGTCCGGTGTACGGATAGGCGGCCTCGCCCACCTTGGGCTGGCGCGCGTCCTCGAACTTGCCGCCGCGACTGATCGAAAGGAAGTCGAGGCCGGCGCGCGCGAGGCGCAGCGCATGGTCCTTGGCGTCGTCGATGGTCGAGCCGCCGGCGATGCACTCTTCACCGAGGATGCGCGCGCCGACCACGAAGTCCTCGCCGACCGCGGCCCGCACCGCGCGCAGGACTTCGAGCGGCAGGCGCGCGCGCGCTTCGTTCGTGCCGCCGTAGCCGTCGGCGCGATCGTTGGTGCGCGACAAGAAGCTCGCCAGCGTGTAGGCGTGCGCGCAGTGCAGCTCGACGCCGTCGAAGCCTGCGTCCCGCGCGCGACGTGCCGCGGCGGCGAAGAGCGGCGGCAGCACCCGCGGCAGGTCGGCGATGTGGGGGAGGTGCGTGTCGACCACGCGCTCGCGCCACCCCATCTCCAGTTCCTCGACTTCGCGCGCGTCCAAGGCCGACAAGAATCGCGCGTGGGGCAAGAGCAGGGCGCGCTCGCGCAACGCGACCTCGTCCAGCTCGAGCCACGCTTCGCCGCCTTCGGCCGCGCAAAGCCGTTCGCGGTGGCGCGCGGCCGGTTTCCAGAAGCGTCGCACCCACGCCGCCTTCTCGGGCCTGCGGCGGATGCCGAGGAAGTCGATCAGCTGGATGTAGAGGCGCGTGCGGCCTTCGGATCTGCGCCGCACCTCCGCGGCCACCTCGGCCAGCGCCGGCACGAAGCGTTCGTCGCCGATGCGCAGCAACGGTCCGCTCTTCACGTCGCGCACGCCGGTGGCCTCGACCACGATGGCGCCCGGTCGTCCATCCGCGAAGCGTCCGTACCACGCGCGCACCGCGTCGGTGGCCTCGCCCTCCTCGTTGGAACGCCACGGCACCATCGCGGGCACCCAGGCGCGCGTGGCGAGGCTGAGGGCGCGATGCTGAAGCGGTTGGAAGAGCAGCATGGCGGCTGCATTGTGCGCACCTCGGGCGTTCGTCGCCATCGTCGCGGTGCTCGGCCGCGAAAGCGCCGTCGGCGCTCGACAAGCCACGCGCGCGGCGTGCAAGATGCGCCCATGCAACCCGTGGCCCTCGTCACCGGCGCCGGCCGCGGCAGCGGCGCCGCCATCGCCCTGCGCCTTGCGCGCGCCGGAGCCGCCGTGGTGTGCGCGGCGCGCAGCTTGGAGTCGGTGCACGACACCGCCGACGCCATCAAGGCCGAAGGGGGCCTCGCCTGGGCGGTGCACTTGGACGTGACCGATCCCGCGACCTACGACGACGCCGTGGCCGAGCTCGAGCCCGAGTTGGAGCGGCGTGGCGGCGTTTGGTGGCTCGTCAACAACGCCGGGATCGCGGAGACGGCGCCGTTCCTGCGGCATGGACGCGAAACGGGCGTCGACATCTACGAGAAGCACCTGCGCACGAACTTCCACGGGCCGCGACGCCTGATCGAGCGCTTCGCGCCGGCGATGCTCGAGCGCGGGCACGGCCGCATCGTCAACGTCGCCAGCAGCGCCGGGCTGCGAGGCTATCCCTACGCCGCGGCCTACGTCGCCAGCAAGCATGCGCTGGTCGGCTACACGCGCTGCGCCGCCGCCGAGTTGGAGGGCAAGGGCGTGACCATGAACCTCGTTTGCCCGCACTACGTCGACTCGCCCATGACCGACGGGACGGTCGGGCGCATTGTCAAGAAAACTGGACGCGATCCCGCCGAGGTGCGCGCCTTCCTGGCCAAGGAGAACCCCGGCGGGAGCCTGGTGTCGTGCGAGGAGATCGCGGATGTCGTGGCGCGCCTCGCCGGCGGCGACAGGAACGGCATGCTGGTCGAGCTGGTCGGCGGCCGCGGCTTGATCCCCGACCAGGAAGCCGAACAATGGCGCACGGCATGAGGGCCGCCGCATGAAGCTCGTCGTCGTAGAGCCCCCTGGTTGGAAGGCTCCCAAGGGCTACGCCAATGGCGTGCTGGTCGAGAACGCCGGCCGCCTGCTGCATGTCGCCGGGCAGATCGCCTGGGACGCCGAGCAACGCCTGGTTGGCCGCGGCGACTTCGCCGCGCAGTTCGAGCAGGCGTTGGCGAATGTCTGCGCCGTGGTGCAGGCGGCCGGCGGCGAGCCCGCGCAGCTCGTCAAGCTGACGATCTATGTGGTCGACAAGCGCGCCTACCTCGCCGCGAGCAAGGCTTGCGGCGAAGCGTGGAAGCGCCATGTGGGCCGGCATTGGCCGGCGATGGCCTTGGTGCAGGTCGCCGACCTGCTCGAAGACGGCGCCTTGGTCGAGATCGAAGCCGTCGCGGCCTTGCCCTGATACTGCGACACGACGAGAACCGCGCCTCGACGAAAACCGCGCCTCGACGAGTTCGCTGGATGGTGCCGCGGTCGCGACGCGCCTTGCCTGCGCCTCGCGACCGCGGTTGCGTTCCAGCCATGCTTGGCCGGAAGAGCTCGATGCGTCCATGGACGCGACGCAGGCGCTAGAAGTTCCACTCCAGGCCGAAGATGGCGTTCATGCCGGGAGCATCCACGCCCGATCCATGCGTGCGGTAGGACTCGTCGAGGATGTTGTGCAGTCCGAAGCTCCAGCGCGAGCGCGACTGCGCGCCCAAGGGACCACCCAGATCGAAGCCGACCGTGGCCCAACCGTCGGTGCCGTTCGGATCGATGCGCGGATCGAGCTTGTCCTCGGGGTTCAGCTGGTCCTGTTCGTCGGCGGCCTTGAGCGACACCTCGCCCCAATGCACGAGGCCTTGGGGCGCCGAGGGGTCGTAGCGCAACGCCAACTCGCCAAAGAGCGGCGGGATGCGCCGTCCGGGGACGCCGTAGGCGGCCTCGCCCGTGGCGGGGTCGACGGTGGGGTCGTACTGCTTGCCTTCCGTCCACGCTGCGCCGAGGGCCACCGCGAAGTCGCTCCAGGCGCCTTCGAGGCGACGTTCGACGCGCAGCTCGATGCCGTACATGGTCAGCGAGCCGACATTGTCGCGCAGGTACGTGTCGTCGCCGCCGACGGTGGGAGTGCCGCCGTCGTCGATGCGCCGCGCCCCGATGGCGTCGCCGATGTGCGTGTGCCAGATGGAAGCCGCGCTCGTCCAGCGATCCTTCGTCCAGTCCGCCGTGAGCTCGCCTGACAAGCTCTCCTCGGACTCCACGTCGGGGTTGGGCAGCGTGGTCCCCCCGTAGGTCGTGCTGCGCTTGGCGAGGTCGTCCATGTGCGGCGCGCGGAAGCCCTGCGCCACCATGGCCGACAGGCGCAGGCCCGGCGCGACCTCGCGGCCGACCTGCAAGCTCGCCGACAGGTCGTCGAACTCGCCATCGACGTTCGCGCCGCCGGCCGGGCCGCTGGTGAACTCGTCGAAGTCGAAGCTGACCCAGGACCAGCGCGCGCCCATGACGACATCCAGTGCATCGAAGGCGCGCCACTCGTCCTGCGCGTACAGGCCGGCAGTCGTGTAGCTCGAGTCGGGAGCGAAGGGCGGCACGCCCGGAGTCTCGACGCCGGTGGTGATGGATTGGTTGACGCGATCGCTGTCGATGTCCTCGGCTTCGAAGTCCAAGCCCCAGCTCAGCAAGTGGTCCTCGCCCAGCGCCTTCTTCCAGTCGGCGCCCAAGCCCAGGCCCAGCGTGTCCTCCGACTCGAAGCTGCGCGTGCCGCTGGGCACGCCGGTGGTCGTGTTCTGGCTGCGCAATCGCCTGTCCTCCGCGTAGCGCCGCGCGTAGACGCGCAGCTGCATGCGATCCGACAGCATCCCGGCGCCGTCGTCGCTCCATTCGACCACGGCGGCGCTGGCGTCCTGCTTGGTGAAGATGAACTCCGCGCTGGAGGGGAATGCCTGGCCGAAGCCGACATTCATGCGGTCGGTGCGCGGCACGTCGTGGTCGACCTTGCGGCGCGCGATGACCGTCAACCTGCGGCGGGCGTCGAACTGGCGCACCCACGAGCCGAACTGCGCGTCCGAGGCGTAGCCGGTGTTGTCGACCTCGCCATCGCCCGAGCGCAACTCGTCCCAGTTCTCGAAGGTCGCGTTGGCGAGCCAGCCGTGCTGCGCATCGGCGCCCGAGGCGTGCAGCGCACCGCGCCAACCCATGCTGGCCGTCTGGAACGACTGGTCGAGGCCGACTTGCAGGCCGTGCTCGTCCCCGGCGAGGTTCGCGCTGCCCGGCGCGCGGCGCTTCGTCGTGATCAGGATGGCGCCGCCGATGGCGTCCGAGCCGTACAGGACCGAGGCCGGTCCGCGCACGACCTCGACGCGCTCGACGATGGCGGGGTCGATTGTGTTGAGCGATTGGTTGGGCCCCTGGCGCGTCGTGCCGTCGTTGAGTCGCACGCCGTCGACGACGATCAACACTCGTTCGCCCAAGGTGCCGCGCAGGATCGGCGCGCCGCCGCCGGTGTTGGTCTCCTGGAGGAACACGCCGACTCCCGCCGCTTGGGCGATCATGCGCGGCAGCGTGCGTTCGTTCGTACGCACCAAGTCTTCGGCGTCGAGCACGGTGACCGAGGTGCTGGAGCGGGGCACGGTCTGCTCGGAGCGGATGGCGACGATGGTGGTCTCGACCACCTGAGGTGCGTCTTGCAGGAACATGGCGGGGTCTTGGGCGTGGCCAGGAGAAAGGAGAGTCGCGCAGTGGAGGGTCGCGCCCGCGACAGTCAAGGTGCCAAGGAAGCTCGCCGCGCCAATGGAATCCGCGGAATGCCTCGGGCGATGCGCCGCTTGGCGCGCAGTCCGGCGAGTCCTCGCGGCGCTCCGTGGGCATCAGCCGCGGAGGGGAGGAGTGGTGCCCACGCTAGGGGTCGAACCTAGGACCTGATGATTAAGAGTCACCTGCTCGACCAACTGAGCTACGTGGGCGCCGTGTTGGTCTCGCCGGAAGCCTCCGGCAAGGTTGCGAGGCGAAGACGATAGCGAGGGCGAGGAGGGCATGCAAGCCTCCATCCGCAGGGAGGGTCGACGGTCTCCTTGGGCGCTCCTTGCTCGGCGCCGCGCGAGTCGCACGGGGGCTGGGCGGCCCCGAGACCCCTCTCGTCCCCTCCAACGAGGCTGCGCGCGGCCTGACTCGCCCGGATCGTTCCAGAAGAGCGCCGTGGCGCGTCTTGGAGGCGGCGATCCGTCCTGCGATCATCAAGGCGATGAATCCGCAGCACTTCCGCTACCACGAGGAGGACGGTGTCGCCGTCGTGCGGCTCGACCGCCCCGAGCGGCTGAACGCGCTGACCTTCGCCTCGTACCGCGAACTGACCGATGCCTTCCACTGGCTGAGCTCTCGCCACGAAGCGCGAGCGGTGCTCTTGACGGGCACGGGGCGGGCGTTCTGCTCGGGCGGCGACCAGAAGGACATCATCGCCAACCTGCTCGAGTCGGACCCGGCGCAAGTCGCGGCCTTCACGCGCATGACCTGCGAGTTGATCGCCAACATGCTGCGCCTCGAGAAGCCGATCGTGTGCGGGCTGAATGGCCTCGCCTGCGGCGCCGGCGCGGTCATGGCGGCGGCGGCGGACGTGCGCATCGCGGCCCATTCGGCCAAGATCGCCTATCTCTTCACCAAGGTCGGGCTGTCGGGCGCGGACATGGGCGCGGCGTGGCTGCTGCCGCGCATCGTCGGCCTCGGCCACGCCAAGGAGTTGCTGCTCGAGGGCGAGTTCATCGACGCGGCCCACGCGCAGCGCATCGGCTTGTACAACCGCCTCGTCCCCGACGCCGACCTGCCCGCGGCGGCCCTCGCCTGGGCGAAGAAGCTGGCGGCGGGCCCCGCCTTGGGCATGGCGGCGACCAAGCGCATGGTGCACGGCGAGGCGGTGCTCGACTTCGAGCGCGCGTTGGCGGCCGAAGGTTGGGTGCAGGCCGAGTGCATGGCCGATCCCGACTACGCCGAGGCTCACCACGCGTTCCTGGAAAAGCGCGCGCCACGCTTCCGGGGGGCGTCGCCGCGATGAGCGCGAGCCTGTCAAATTTGCTTGACGATCTGCGCGCCAAGGCGCGCGCCGTGGGGGCGGTGCACGGGGCGCGCGTCGACGCGCTGGACGAGACCAGCGGCGCGCGCGAGGCCTTGTCGGCCGTGGCGCGCGCGGGACTGGCCGCGTGGTGCGTCCCCGAAGCCTGGGGCGGCGCCCACGCGGCCGGCCTGTGCGCGCCGACCTCGGTGTCGGTGCGGGCCTTGTGCGCCCTGCGCCAGGAACTCGCCTGGCACTCGCCGATGCTGGATGTGATGCTCGTCATGCAAGGACTCGGCAGCCATGCCATCGCCTTGGGCGGGCCCGAGGGCCTGAAGCGCGAGATCCTGCCCGCCGTGGCGCGCGGCGAGCTGGTCGGCGCCTTCGCGTTGACCGAGCCGGACGCCGGCTCGTCGCTTGCCGAAGTCGCGTTGCGCGCCACGCGTCGCGGCGACTCGTGGGTGCTCGACGGGGCCAAGACCTTCATCAGCAACTGCGGCATCGCCGACGCCATCTGCGTCCTGGCGCGCACCTCGGGCGAACCCGGGGAGCCGGGCGGCACGACCATGTTCCATGTGCCCGGTTCCGCGCGCGGCCTCGAGGCGCGGCGCTTCGAGGTGGTCTCGCCGCACCCGATCGGCGAGTACCGCTTCCACGAGTTGGTCGTGCCCGATGCGCACCGGCTGGGGGACGTGGGCGCGGGGACGGAGCTCGCGTTGGCCGTGCTGGCGCGCTTCCGCACCTCGGTGGCTGCCGCGGCCAACGGCTTCGCGCGACGCGCGTTGTTCGAGTCGTGCGGTCGCCTGCGCGCGCGTCGGCAATTCGGCAAGCCGCTGGCGAGCTTCCAGGCGCTGCGCTTCGACATCGCCGAGATGGACGTGCGCCTGCGCGCGGCGGAGCTGCTCGTGGACGAAGCCGCGCGCCTCGTCGACGAGGGCGGCGACGCCGTGGCCGCGGTGGCGCGCGCCAAGTACTACTCGACCGAGTCCGCCTCGTGGATCTGCGATCGCGCGGTGCAGCACTTCGGAGGGTTGGGCGTCAAGAAGGGCGAGGTCGTCGAGCACCTGTGGCGCGATGTGCGCGCCCTGCGCATCTACGAGGGCACGAGCGAAGTCCAGAAGCTCGTGCTCGCCAAGCAGATCCTGGGCTGAGGACGAAGGCGATGGCGAAGTTCGAACGGCATGTGTTCGTGTGCGTGAACGAGCGTGGCAAGGACGATCCGCGCGGCGATTGCGCCGGGAAGGGCGGGCACGATGTGGCGGCGGCGTTCAAGGAGAAGCTCGTCGCGCGCGGCTACAAGCGTGTCGTGCGGCCCAACAAGGCGCTGTGCCTCGACCAGTGCGCCAAGGGCTGCGTGGTCGTGGTCTACCCGGAGCAGGTCTGGTACGGCGGCGTGACGCCGGCGGATGTCGACGAGATCATCGACAGCCACATCGCGCGCGGAGAGCCCGTCGCGCGCCTCGTCATCCCCGACGACCAGTTGACCGGACTCGGTGGGAAGGCCTGACGCCATGGCCTTGCCGGATCACGATCCCGCGGACTGGCGCGACCAGTTCCCCATCCTCGAATCCACGACCTACCTCGTGAACCACTCGCTCGGCGCGATGCCGCGCGGTGCGCGCCAGAAGCTGACGGACTTCTGCGACCAATGGGAGACGCGCGGCGTGCGCGCTTGGGCCGAGGGCTGGTGGGACGCGCCTACGCGGGTGGGGAACCTGCTGGCGCGCCTCATGAACGCGCCGGAAGGCTCGGTGGTCATGCACCAGAACGTGTCCGTGATCCAGGGCCTCGTCGCCAGCGCGCTGGACTTCTCCGGCCCGCGCGACAAGGTCGTCTACACCGACATGAACTTCCCCACGAACATGTACGTGTGGGAAGGTTGGAAGAAGTACGGCGCGCGCGTGCAAGTCGTGCCGACCGACGGCATCCGCGTCGACACCGCGCGCCTGCTCGAGGCGATCGACGAGACGACCGCGATCGTCCCCATCAGCCATGTGACCTACAAGAGCCACTACATCCAGGATGTGGCGGCCATCTGCCGTCGCGCCAAGGAGGTCGGCGCGCTGGTGCTGCTGGACGCGTACCAGTCGCTCGGCACCGTCCCGCTCGACGTGCAAGCGACGGGCGTGGACATGGTCTGCGGCGGTTCGGTCAAGTGGCTGTGCGGCGGCCCGGGAGCGGGCTACCTGTACGTGCGGCCTGACCTGCTGCCGCGCCTCGAGCCGCGCATCACCGGTTGGGCCGCGCACGCGGCGCCCTTCGCCTTCGAGACCGGCGCGCAACGCTACGCCAGCGGCATCGAGCGCATGCTGCACGGCTCGCCGTCGGTGGCGAGCTTCGTGCAGGCTTCGGCGGGCTACGAGCTGCTGCTCGAGGTCGGCACCGGGAACGTGCGCGCTTGGTCGCAGCACCTGACCGAGCGCCTGCGGCGCGACCTCTTGTCGCGCGGCTTCGAGCTGCACAGCCCCGAGGTGGCCGCCGAGCGCGGCGGGACGCTGACGGTGCGCCTCTCCGCCGACGAGAACGGGCCGGCCTTCGTCAAGGCGCTCGAGGCGCAGGGGATCCTCGTCGATCATCGCCCGGGGGCCGGCATCCGCGTCAGTCCGCACTACTACACGCTCGAGGACGAGCTCGACGAGTTCGCGGAGGCGTTGGCCGCCTTGCGGGGCAACGGCCGCTGGCGCGAGCATCTCGCCGGCCGCACGGCATACTAGGCGGCATGCAGAAGCGCTCCCTGACCCTCTTCGACTTGTCGCCGGGCAAGGTGCTGCTCGATCGCTGGAAGATCGTGCGCACCAACCGCACGGGCGGCATGGCCGCCACCTTCGCGGCCGAGGACCTCGACGGGACGCTGCGCGAGCTGCAGATCTACTCGACGGTGCTCTTCGAGCGTCGCGGCGACGCCGACGAGTTCGCGGCCGCGATGTCGCGGTGGTTGCCGGTCAAGCACGCGCATGTCTTGCGCGCCGTGGCCGTCGATCGCCACGAGGACGGCAGCGTGCTGTACGCCACGGACATGCCCCTCGGCCGGGCCTTGCGCGAGCTGAAGGTCGAAGGCGAGGCGTGGGAGCCCGCGCGCGTGGTGGCGCTGGGCCTGGAGTTGTGCGCCGGGCTCGCGGAGATCCACGCCAACGGCCTCGTGCATGGCGATGTCAAGCCGCACACGGTGCATGTGTCCGACGAAGGGCGCGCGGTGCTCGTCGATTGCGGCATCACGCCGGCCTTGTGGAGCGCCAAGCACCTGGGCGAGAAGACCGCCTTGATCGGCACGCCATTCTACGCGCCGCTCGAGCAGTTCGGCGGCGAATCGCCCGACGTGCAATCGGATGTCTACAACCTGGCGACGCTCTTGTACGAACTCGCCTGCGGCGTCCTGCCGTGGCGCGGCAAGAGCTTCCTCGAGGTGTTCCAGAGCAAGCTCGAGAAGCGTCCGCCGCCGATGAACCAGCGCGCGCCCGCGGCCGATGTGCCGCGAGGACTCGAGATCGCCATCGCGCGCGGGTTGATGGCCGACAAGCGCGAGCGTTGGCAGACGGCGAACCAGTTGCGCGAGGCGTTGGCCGCCGCGAACCTCGCGGACTGAGCGCGTGGGAAGCGACGCGAGCGACATGCGCATCGTGTGCGCCGCGTCCGGCGGACCCGAGGTGCTCGTGCCGCGCGAGCTCGAGCTCGCCTCGCCCGAGGCGGGCGAGGTGCGCGTGCGCCACGACGCGATCGGCGTCAACTACATCGATGTCTACCTGCGCAGCGGCTTGTATCCGGCGCAGGCGCCCTTCACGCCGGGCTTCGAGGCGGCGGGCGTGGTCGAGGAGCTGGGAGCGGGCGTGGCGGGGCTCGTCGTCGGCGATCGCGTGGCCTACGCCGCCACGCCCGCGGGCGCGTACGCGACGCGACGCAACCTCGCCGCCGCGCGCCTCGTGCGCCTGCCGGCATCCGTCTCGTGCGCGCAGGCTGCTTGTTCGATGTTGAAGGGCTTGAGCGCGCACTACTTGCTGCACGACAGCTTCAAGGCCAAGCCCGGCGACCATCTGCTGGTGCATGCGGCCTCCGGCGGCGTGGGCTCGCTGCTGGTGCCGTGGGCCAAGCGCCTCGGCGCGCGCGTGCTGGCGGTGGTGGGATCCTCCGCCAAGATCGAGCGCGCGCGGCGATTGGGAGCCGACGAGGTGGTCGACGCGTCCAGCGCCGACTTCGTCGCCCACGCCAAGGCCTTCACGGACGGGCGTGGCGTGGACTGCGTCTACGACTCGGTGGGTGGCGCGACCTTCGCCCGTTCGCTCGCGTGCTTGCGCACGCGCGGCACGCTGGTGAGCTTCGGGCAGTCCTCAGGCGCGGTCCCGCCGTTCGACGTGCTCGAGCTCGCCAAGCGCTCCTTGTTCCTGACGCGTCCATCCTTGTGGGACCACGTGGACGCGCGCGACGAGCTCGAGACGCGGGCCGAGGACTTGTTCCGCCTGCTCGCCGACGGGACGCTCTCCGCCGAAGCGACCGCGAGTTGGCCGCTCGTCGAGGCGCGGGCCGCTCACGAGGCGCTGCAGTCGCGCGCCACGACGGGTTCCATCCTCCTGCTGCCATCCTGAGTCGCCGCGGTTCGCGCGGCCCTTCGGGCGCTACACTCGCAGGCGCATGCAGCCGCTGCTCCACCCCTTGCCCGCGCGCTACAACCTCGCGGACGACTTGCTGGACCGCAACCTGCGCGAGGGCCGCGCCGGCAAGGCCTGCGTCCACGTGGGGGATCGTTCGTGGACCTACGCCCAAGTCGCCGAGCGCACGCGTCGCGCCGCGGCCGCGTTGCGTCGCGCCGGCGTGCAGGCCGAAGACCGCGTGTTGATCGTGCTGCCCGATGGCATCGAGTTCGTCGAGGCCTGGTTCGGCGTGCTGCGCGCCGGCGCGGTGTTCGCCATGGTCAATCCGCTGCTGCACGCCGAGCAGTACGTCGAGTACGTCGACTACGTCAAGCCGCGCGCCATCGTCGTGCACGACTCGGTGCTGGAGGCCATGTCGGAGGCGCTGGCCAGGTCCCGCGTCCGTCCGTGCGTGCTCGTGGTGGGCGGCGCCGGCGGGCGCACGGCGTGGGATGCGGCGCTCGACGCGGAGGATCCGGCTTCGGCGCTGGCGGAGACCGAACCCACCGGCCCCGACGACCTCGCAGGATGGCTCTTCACCTCGGGATCGACGGGGCGACCGAAGGCCTGCGTCCACGCCCAGCGCGACTTCGCCTACAACATCGAGACCTACGCGCGCGGGATCGCGCGCTACACCGAGTCCGATGTCTGCCTGTCGGTGCCCAAGCTCTTCTTCGGCTACGCCACGGGCACGAACCTGATGTTCCCGTTCCGCTTCGGCGGATCGGTCGTGCTGTATCCGGGACGCGCGACGGTCGACGAGCTTCTCGCGCAAATGGCGCGTCATCGTCCGACGCTCCTGACCGGCGTGCCGACGATGATCAACAACCTGCTCAAGGACGAGCGCCTCGCCGCGACCGACTTGTCGAGCTTGCGCGTGGTCTTGTCGGCGGGCGAAGCCTTGCCGACGAAGCTCTACGAGGACTGGAAGGGTCGCACCGGCGTCGAGATCCTCGACGGGATCGGTTCGGCCGAGATGTTCCACATCTACATCTCCAATCGCTTCGGCGAAGTCGTGCCTGGCAGCCTCGGCCGCCTCGTGCCCGGCTACGAGGCCGAGATCGTCGATCCCGACGGTCTACCAGTGCCGGACGGCCAGCCCGGTCGCTTGCGCGTGCGCGGCGGATCCACCGCGATCTGCTACCACGGCGACAAGGAACAGAGCGTGCGCACCTTCCAAGGCGAGTGGTGCACGACCGCCGATGTCTTCCGCAAGGACGAGAACGGCTTGTTCTGGTTCGAGGGCCGCGACGACGACTTGCTCAAGGTCTCGGGCATCTGGGTCTCGCCGCTGGAGATCGAGAACGCGCTGCTCGCCCACGAAAGCGTCGCCGAGGTGTGCGTGGTCGGCCGCGAGGACGAAGAGCGCCTGGTCAAGCCGTGCGCCTTCGTCGTGCTGCGGCCGGGGCACGAGCGCTGCGAGGCGCTGGCCATGCGGCTCAAGGACCATGTCAAGTCGCTCTTGGCGCCGTACAAGTATCCGCGCTGGTTCGAGTGGCGCGACTCGCTGCCGAAGAACGACCGCGGCAAGGTGGCGCGCAAGGAACTGAAGGCCTGGCTCGCGCAGGCCGCGAAGGACCCCGCATGAGCATCGTTCGCAACCCGTCGTCGCTCGCTTGCCTGCCTGCGGCCGCCCTGGCGCTCTGCGCCGCTTGCGCCACTCCGGGCAAGCCCGCCGTCGCGCAGCTCGCCGAGTCTCCGATCGTGGCGGCCGAGTTGGTGGCGGCCGATCCGCGCGGCGTGATCGCGTGGGATGGGCGCACGGGCGAACGCGTGGCATGGTCGGAGCTCGTGGCGCGCGCGTCCTCGGCGGAGGCGGTGCTGATCGGCGAGAACCATGGCCACCCGTTGGGACTCGCCGCCGCCGCGGCCTTGTTCGAGGATCTCGTCGCCGCGCGCCCGCGGGCGACGCTGGCGATGGAGTTCTTCGAGCGCGACGAACAATCGCGGATCGACGACTGGCTGGCGGGATTGGCCGACGAGCCGGTGTTCCTCGCGCGCACGCAACGCTCCAACGGCAACTACCCGCCGGGCCATCGCGCCATGCTGCACACCGCCAAGTCCAACGGACGCGCCGTCCACGCGGCCAACGCGCCGCGACCGTACGTGCGTCTCGCTCGCACGCAAGGCTACGAAGCGTTGGCGCAGTTGACGCCCGAGCAGCAACGCCTGTTCCACTTCCCCGACAAGTTGTTCGCCGGGCGCTATCGCCAATCCTTCGACGCGTTCATGGCGAACGGCGCCGATCCCGCCGCGGCCGACGTGCGTCCGCGCCTCGACGCCGTGTTCCGCTCGCAGTCCCTGTGGGATTGGACGATGGGCGCGAGCGTGGTCGAGGCCGTGCGCGGCGCGCAGACGCCGCTCGTGCTCGTCGTTGGGCGCTTCCATGTCGACCACGAAGGCGGCACGCTGCAAGTCGTGCGCCACTTGCGTCCGGGCACGCGCACCTTGGTCGTCAGCTTCGTCGACCAGCGGGCCGACGAGTTGCAAGAAGCCGATCGCGAGCGCGGCGACATCGTGATCTACGTCGGGCCGGCGTCGTGATGCTCGTCCGAGCGGACTCGAACCGACCCGACGCGCAACACGCGCGCATCCTCGCGGCAGCATGCGTGGCGCGAGCGGGGCGCCGCGCCGACGGATGCGAGTCCTGCCAGCGCATCGGCGCGATCGCCATCGACGCATTGGCGCCATCGCCCCGAGGAGAGCCTTGACCATGCACGCTCGCCATCCGCACGACCTCGCGAAGATGACTTGGCCCGAGGCGCAAGCGCTGTTCGACGCCAAGGCCGTCGCCATCTTGCCGGTCGGCAGCACGGAACCGCATGGGCCGCACTTGCCGTTGGATACGGACGTGACCATCGCGCACGCACAAGCGCGACGCACCGCGGAGAAGCTCCACGCCCTCGGCGTGCCGTGCTTCGTTCTGCCTCCGCTCGCCTACGGGCTCGTCGAGTACACCGCGGGCTTTGCTGGGCGCGTCTCGCTCAATCCGGGCACGCTGTGGACCTTGGTCGACGACATCTTGAAGTCGCTCGCCATCCAAGACCTCGAGCGCGCCATCGTCGTCAATGCGCACCTCGAGCCGGCGCATGTGCGGATCCTGCGTGGCGTGATGCTCGACCACCATGCGCCTGGCGAGAAGCGCATGCACGCCATCTTCGTCGATGTGACGCGCAGGAAGCTCGCCGAGCGCCTCGGAGCAGAGTTCCAATCAGGCGATTGCCACGCCGGCAGCTACGAGACGAGCCTCGTGATGGCGGCCGATCCCGCCGCGGTGCGCGAGGCGGAGCGCCGCACCCTGCCCGAGGTGCGGATCCATCTCCTCGAGCGCATGAAGGAAGGCGCGACCAGCTTCGCCAAGGCCGGCGCCGACCGCGCCTATTGCGGGGCGCCCATGGACGCCAGCGTCGAGGAGGGTCGTCGACTGGTCGAAACGCTGGCGGACGCGGCCGTGGCGATGGCGCGCGAGACCTGGCCACCGCTGTTCGCCAAGGGTTGAGTGCGCGTCGCGGCGGCCGTCAGCGGCGCTTGTCGCGCCATTCGTCGACCGCGGCCAGCCATTGGGCCGGCTTGCGCGGCATGAGGCCGATCTGGAAGCGTTCTGTTCCGCCCGTGGGGCCGCGCCGTTCGATGTCGAGCACCAAGATGCGCGGCTTGCCCGGCAACCAGTTGCTGGCGAAGCGGTTGGCGAGTTGGACGCCCTTGAGGTCGCCGCGCTCGATCACGGTCGTCTCGCGCGGCACCCAGCGCACGCACACCAGAGTCGATTGCGACAGCAGGAGCGCGGCGTTGCCCTTGGCTTGCGCCGGGCCGCGGTCGCTGCGCGCGACCCACGAGCCCATGGCATCGGACAGGATCACGGCGCCGCGCGCGCCGCGCCGCGCCTCTTCCATGCCCTTGGCCGCGAGCGCGCGCACCCACGCCGCCACCGCGACGATCAGGGCGAGGCCGGCCAGCAAGCTGGCGACGACGATGGCCGTGGTGGCCCCGTCCGACGGGTTGGGCGCATCAGCTTCGATGCTGGACGCGAGGAGGGTGGCGATCGCGCAGGAGGGATGCATGCGACTCGCCGCGCACACTACCCAAGCGGCGCCTTGGACTCCACACTGGTGCTCGCGCCGAGGGGCGCCTCCCGTGAGCTCCTTCACCACGATCATCCAAGTCCGCTTCGGCCACGTCGACCCGGCCGGGATCGCGTACTACCCGCGCATCTACGACTACATCCACGAGGTGTACGAAGAGCTTTGGGACCGCCACATCGGCGTGCGCTACGACAAGTTGCTGCTCGAAGAGCGCGTGGGCTTCCCGCTGGTCCACGCCGAAGTGGACTTCCGCGCGCCGCTGCGCTTTGGCGACCGTCCTGTCGTCAAGGTGACTTGCACGCGACTTGGACGTTCCTCGATCGAGCTGCGCTACGTGTTTCGTCGCGACGACGAGGTGCTCGTCGATGCGCGCATGACGACCGTGTGCACCGATCTGCGCGCCATGAAGAGCATTCCCTTGCGCGCCGAGCATCGCGCCAAGCTCGAGGTCTTGCTGGAGCAGCCAGCATGAAGGTGCGCGATCTGCACGGCCGCGGTTGGCCGGTGTTCAGCTTCGAGTTCTTCCCGCCCAAGACCGACGAGGGTGCGCGCCAGTTGCTGGCGACCGTGGCCGATCTGCAGGAGGTCTGGAAGCCCGACTTCGTGTCGGTCACCTACGGCGCCGGCGGCACGACGCGCGAGCGCACCATCGGCATCGTCGCCAAGCTCCAGAGCGAGCTGCGCATCAACACGATGGCGCATCTGACCTGCGTCGGTTCGTCGCGCGCCGAGATCGACGGCATCGTCGACCGCCTGGTGGACGCGGGCGTGCGCAACATCCTCGCCTTGCGTGGCGATCCGCCCAAGGAAGCCGATGGTTCGACGCCAGCAAGCTTCGTCGCGCCCGCCGATGGCTTCGCGCACGCCACCGACTTGATCGCGCACCTCGCGCCCCGCGCGCACCTGTCGGTCGGCGGTGCTTCGTATCCCGAGGGGCATGTCGAGTCGAAGCACCGCGACGATGACCTCGCTTGGACCGTCAAGAAGGTCGAGAACGGTGCCCAGTTCCTCGTCACGCAGTTGTTCTTCGATCCCGAGGTCTACTTCGCGCATGTGGCGCGCCTGCGCGCGGCCGGCGTCAAGGTGCCCGTGATCCCAGGCATCATGCCGATCACGAACGTCGCGCAAGTGCAGCGCTTCACGCAGCTGTGCGGCGCCTCCATCCCGCCGGATCTCGCCGCGCGCATGGAGCGAGTGAAGGACGACGCGGGTCTCGTCATGGCGACCGGCATCGAACACGCGATCCGCCAGTGCCGCAAGCTGCTCGAGGGTGGCGCGCCAGGTCTGCACTTCTACACCCTCAACAAGAGCTACGCGACGCGCGCCATCCTCGCTGCGGTGCGCCGCGACTGAGTGGCACACAGGTGGAGCAGGCGCCCCCTCTGTGCCGCGCACGGGAATCCCGTACAGTCGACTTGACAGGTTGTTCCCTGAGCGCCTAGCCTCGGCAAAGTCGGCACACGGAGGTTCCGCGCGCTGCAGGGCATGCGGAACTTGCGGGATGCTGGCGCTGGAGCCGGTGTGGCGTAGATCTTGTCTTCAAGCTTTTCGGCTTCGCTCTCACTCCACCTCTTGCCTACGGAGCATCCTGCATGCGCCCCCTGACACTCGGCCTAGTTGCAATTCTCGTCGCTCTTGGCATGAATCTGCTCGCTCCGTCGACCTTTGCCGGTCATTGGGAATGGAATGATCCGGAGTGCCACGGTAGTGAACGCAAGATCCGCGAAAGCGGAGCCTTCAGCTACTTCGTCGGCTACCAGTCAGGGAAGGGCTTCGAATTGAAAGGCGAGTCGCTTTCGGGCGGCGTGCTCTACGGCAGCTGCAACGTGCTTCCTTCCGGCCGCGACGAGTACTTGGTGAACAGCTATGTCTGGGTGAAGGACCACCCAGAAGACTCTGATCGTGGAGAGGTGAGTTGTGGCGCCGAAGGACGTGTGTTTGGCGGTATCAAGCTGCGGGGCACCGGCGACGCCCAGTTTCGTTCCAACTTGGTGTTCCGTGCTCCTGCCTTCTTCGGCGACGACCGGAAGTTGGTGATCGCCGTCAATGTCGACCCTGTGCCGCCGGTCCCGAACCAGTGGTGGCAGTTCCTGCAGGGCACCTTGGGTTGGCATTCGATCAACGAGACTGGACAGTTGGCTCCGCGCATGAGGGAACTCAGCGCCTTTGAGACGTATCGCACATCCATGCTCGAGTCCATGGTGGGCACCTCCGGTGGTGTATCGCTAGCCGAGTTGAAGGTCGAAGGCCGCATGCATGAAGTCATGTGGTTCGAAGGCGGGTTGCAGTAGTGAAGCTCGAGCACCTCAAACGCGCGAGCATGCTCGTGGTGCTCGTGGTGGCCATCATCCTGCTGTTCTCTAGGTCGCAATCTCGACGTGGACCACAGGCGGCGATGGAAGGCGAAGCTGCATCGTCCGCAGCCGATGAGATGGTGCAGTTGGCTGTTCCGCCCTTGGAAACGGTTCTCGATTCCGTGCAGTCGATCGAGCAAGCACGCGCTTCGATTGGCGGCAAGCCCACCGGCGGGATCTTGCTGCGTTTGCAAGCCACGCCCGAACAACTCGCTGGCCTGAGGCTCGAGTTGCATCCGATGGGATCGTCGCGAATTCAGACACGGAACGAGGCGCCACCGGTCGCTAGTCTCGACGTTGAACGCGGCGAGTGGCTATGGTTGGGCCTTGGCCCCGGCAGCTATCGCTGGAGGCCTGTCTCGGGGCATGCCTTGCAAGTCATACCCAAGAACATCGAGGCGGAACCGACCTTCACCCAGGACGGCCGTGTCCTGCCACCGCAGTTCGGGCCGCTCGTGTCAGGTTTGATTGATGTGGAGGCCGGCCGCATAACTGAGGTCGTGGTGCCAGCGCGCAGCGCAGGCAGCTTGCGTGGGCGTGTGCTCTTCGCAGGCATCGCGCCGGGCGACATCGAGGTGCGGCTCTCCATCTCGACGAAGTACACGAGTCCGTTGACGCAGCGGACCGGCTTCTCCACACGAAGCAGTGAAGGCTCCATCGCTCTGGCGCCAGATGGTTCCTTCCATCTCCCCTGGATTTCCGCGGGTGAACGCCAGTTGCAGGCGCAGCATCGCTCCGACGGCCGCATCATCCTCGCTGGCCGCGCGTTCGAACTCGTGGAGGGTCAAGATCTCGATCTCGGCTTGATCGAGCCCAACGGCAACATCTTGAAGGTGCGAGCGAGGTTGGTGGATCACGAGGGCAAGCCGTTCATTCCCGCCGAGCACCTGCCGCCGGATGTGCGCATCGATGCCCTGCGACCACTCTTGGATGTGAGGAGCCATGCAGCCAGTGCCAGCAGGTTGCCCTGCGATGCTGACGGGCAATTCGTCATCGCCGGACTCGAGCCGCATGGGCCGGGGACCGCGAGTCCATTGCACTCCATCCAGCTCACTTGCACGTGGGATGTCGAGCTCTCGCGTCCTGCGGTTCGGAACAAGACCAAGGTAGACCGAGACTACGAGCCCTCTTGGAGCGTGGAGCAAAGGCGATACACCCTGCACGAGAATGTCTCGGGCCTGCTGGAGATCGACAGCACGGTGCGCGAAGGGCGCACAATCAGCTTTGATCCGGACACCTTCTTTCCCGGGCGCAAGGTGGAGGCCATTTGGATGCAGCGGCTGGAGCCCGCACCGGCAGTGGAAGATGTCACGCGGCATGACGGGGTCACCACAGGACAAACATCCTCGAGTGACGGTGTGGCAAGTCTAATCGTGCCGTATCGGCTGCCAGGACCTCATGTGGTGTATGCGTACAGCACGCCCGACGACGAGGGTCAACGGCTGTGCGCCTTGTTCGAGGTCGACGGAGCAGAAGGACGTTTGCCTCCACCCGTCAACTTGCCATCGAGCAAGGTCATGGTCGCCATCGCGCCCAACAACGGCAGGCATGCACGCAGAGCGTGGGTGAGCGTCGTCACTCAGCATGGCGCGATCGCGCTGTCCTGGCGGCACTACCTCCGCGCACTGGACGACACACCGCAAGCAGTCCCCTGCGTCCCGCCCGGGGCTAGGGTGTGGGTTGGAGACGCAGAGTTGCACTTGGGAAGCGCCACGCAAGTGGTTCCCTGCGACACGCTGCGTCCCAAGGTGCACAAGCTCGCGGAGCCCGTGTTGAAGCCGCTTTGAGGCCGTCCGATCGGCATGCCTGGGAAACAAGGGGTGGTCGGCGGGCTGTCGGCGCGAGCACGAGGCCTTGCCGCCTGTGGCTCGGCAAGTCCTCGCGGCACGGCGTGACAGCTCGGCTTGGGACAGGCATCTTGTGCGCATGTTCATCTCGCTCGCGCAGGCTCTGCTCGCTGCTTGTCTGGTTGCTCCGGCCTTGTCCCAGGCTGCTTGGCGCGTGGTCGACTTGCGCAGAGTCGAGCTCGTCGACGGCGATGTGGTTCGCGCCGCCACACCCGCCGAGGGGCTGTGGACGGTCGGACTTGGTTGGAGCAACGGTTGGCCCGCGGAGTGGCATCATGCCGCACCTGCCAAGAGCGAGCTGGTCGGCGGTTGGACCGTATTGCGCGGGTCCATGGCGCTTGGGGGTGGCGAGTTGGCGGTGCGCGACGCGTACCGCGAGCAGGGCGGCTTGTTGGAGGTGCGCCGGCGCTTCGAATGGCGTGGCGCCGAGCCTCTGCGTCAAGTCACCTTGACAGTCAGGTGGCAAGCCCTTGATGCGCCGGATGCCTTGCCGTTCTTGCCGGGGATCTCGTTCCACGGGAACCCGAGCGGCGCGCGCACAAGCGGCGTCGATCCAGCCGATCGCTCCACGCACATCCGCGCCGCAACCGTCGTGCAGACGGGTCGCGCGGGAGAACGGTCGTTCTTCGAGGAGCATCGCTACCCGTTGCCCTTCGCGTGCGTCGAGTGGGGGACGAGCGTCCTGGCCCTGCACGCCTCTCCTGCGCCGGTGCCGGGTGCTCATCGCCGCGACCAGTGGTGGTCGTTGGGCGTGGAGTCCTTCGCCGACAAGGCCGAGCTGGCGTTGTTGTCGGGTCCATGCGCCGCGAACGGCCGCAACGCCGTGGTCAAGGCGCGTCAGGGCGAGTTCATGGCCTACGACGAGGCGTGGCTGGATCTCGCGCCTGGCGCGGTGGTCGAGAAGCACTACGCGTTGGAGTTGGCTCGATCGCCGGCGCCCGCCCATGGCTTCCGCGTGCCGCTCGCCACCAACTTGCGTCGCGCGGCACCCTTCGAGCGCGGCGCCTTGCCAAGGGCGCGGGACATCGTCGCCTCGAAGCTCGCCTTCGCGCGCTCGCGTTGGCGCGAGGGCCAAGGCCACGCGGGCTTCGAGATGTACCCCGACTTCGTCGAGGGCACGCACTACGTCGTCGGTTGGGCCGGGCAAGCCGAGGCCGTGCCGTGGGCCTTGTTGCAGCTCGAAGGCAAGGTCGACTGGCCTGACGCGCGCGGCACGGCTGTCAAGGCCCTCGACACCTTGAGTGGCGCGCCCTTCGACGCGTGGGGTTTCGCGCAGCACCTGCATGTGGAGTCCGGCGCTTGGAGCGAGCGCGATCCGGTGTCGCAGGGGCAGGCTCTCGAGTCGTTCACGCGCGCCATCGAAGCGGCACGCGCCAAGGGCATGAACGCCAAGAAGTGGGAAGTGTTCGTCGTGCGCGCGGCCAACTTGCAAGCCGAGCGTCTGCTCGAGCCCGGCTGGCGCGCACCTTCGACGGCCGAGTGCTTCCTCGTCGCGCCACTCTTGCGATCCGCGCGTTTGTTCGGCGACGAGCGTCATGCCAAGGCCGCCATGCGCGTCGCCACGGAGGCCGCGCAGCGACACATCGGTGCGGCCGAGCCGTACTGGGGCGGCACGCTCGATGCGCGCTGCGAGGACAAGGAAGGTGCATGGGCGGCGTTCCAGGCCTTCCTCGCCGCCTACGACCACGAGCTCGCGCGCGGCGACGACGCCCAAGCGCGACTGTGGCTGGAGCGCGCCTCGCACGCCATGGATGCCGTCTTGTCGTGGACGATGACTTGGGATGTGACCTTGCCTCCCGGCCGTCTGGCCGATCACGGCTTCCGCTCGCGCGGCTGGACCGTCGTGTCCGCGCAGAACCAGCATCTCGATGTGTATGGCGTGCTGTACACCCCCGAGATCTGGCGCATGGGCGCCTTGCTCGGCCGGCCGGAGTTGCAGGATCTCGCCAAGTCGATGTACCGCACTTGCGGACAGCTCTTGGACGAGACCGGCAGCGCCGGCGAGCAGATCCAGCACACGAACTTCGCCCAAGCCGGCGACATGTCGCAGGTCGAGCGCATGCGCGGCGGCTACAGCGAGGGCTGGACCGTGTTCTGGATCACCGCCCACTTCCTGCACGCCTTGGCGCGCTTCGACGAGCTGGGCGTGTCCATCGACGATCTCGACCGCTGAGCTTCGTCGCCGGGCTCCGACGACGGGCTCTGCCGTCTTCTCCGTCACGAATCGTCGAGTCGGGCACTTTCCAATGCAGCGACGGCGGATGGTCCACCGTCGACCAACCGGGACGAGGAGCAAGGCTGATGCGTACGAGCGGACGAGCATGGGGAATGATCTGGGCCGTGGCGGGCTTGACTACGATGGGAACGGCGCAACAAGTGCGCTGGGTCGACAACCCCTTGTCCGGCAAGGTTGTTGGTCTGACCTATGGAACCAGCGGTTGGAACGCGGCCGAGGCGCAGGCTGTCACCTTTGGGGGCCATTTGGTGACGATTCGCAATGAGGCCGAGAACCAATGGTTGAAGGATACGTTCGCGGGCCAGTTGAACGGCTCGTGGATCGGCTACACGGATGCCGGCACGGAGGGCCAGTGGCGTTGGAGCAGCGGCGAGCCGACTACCTTCACGGGCTGGTCGTTCGGCGAGCCTGATGGCGGCACCAACGAGAACTGGGCCCAGTTCCAAGCTGGGGGGTATGAGGAATGGAACGACCTCCGCGAGCCGGGTCCGTTGCGGAGCCTGATCGAGGTGCCAATCCGACCGGGACTGAGCTGGTCTTGGCCGGATCGTCGCGCCACCGGTCTTGATCCCACGTCTAGCGTGCTGGCCGATCTCGATTCGGATGGAGACTTGGACTGCGCGGTTGCCAGCGCGGGCAGCCGCACGGTCAAGGTCTACGACAACGATGGGTTGGGCGGGTTCACCGAGTCTGCTTCGCTTGATTGTGGATGGGTGCGCTTGCTGCGCGCAGCCGACTTGGACAACGACGGCGACCTCGACTTGATCGTCAGCGACGCCGATGGTTGGGTGCTCGCGCGCCGACGGCTTGCCGGCGGTGCGTGGGGCAGTCGCGAGAACCTGCTCTCGTCGCCATTCAGCGGCGGATTCGATCTAGGGGATCTCAATGGTGATGGACGACTCGACATCGCCGTCGGCTCGACCGGCACGGACGACAAGTTGCGCGTCGGCCTGCAGCAGCCCAACGGGAGCTTCGTCGTCACGCAGACCTTGAGCTCGGGCTTCGACGACACCTACGGCGCGACCATCGCCGACTTGGATGGCGACGGGCATCTCGACGTCATCGGTTCCGGTGGCTTGGGTGGCATTGGACCAGGGCTGGCGATCTTTCGTGGCAGCGCGAGCGGGCAGGTCGCAGCACCCATCCAATTGGGTGTGAACGGCATCGTGATCAAGTGCACCACCGCGGACCTCGATGGCGATGGAGACCTCGACCTGCTGGTGCCACGACGCGACACCAACCGTGTCGAATTCTGGCGCAACAACGGGGCGTTGCAGTTCAGCTTGCAAGGGCACTCTCCGACCGGTCCACAACCGTATTGGGTGGCCATGGGGGACTTGGATCTGGAT
This sequence comes from Planctomycetia bacterium, assembly GCA_005789645.1. Lineage (GTDB taxonomy): Bacteria > Planctomycetota > UBA1135 > UBA1135 > SXXH01. The sequence continues at coordinate 10,311 of SXXH01000320.1, read as the reverse complement.
GGACGGCTGGACTTCGTGGTCGCGACTCAATCCACGGCAACGGAAGTCTGGCGCGGCACCAGCTCGTTCAACTTCCACCGCGATGCAATCGTCTCGCTCGGTACAACCGGACATGTGACGCTCGGCGACGTGGATGGTGATGGAGATCTGGATGTGGCAACGACTTCACAGGTGTTCGACGCGTTCGATGTCGTGCGCAACCAACAAACCGCTCTCGCCGATTGCGACGGCAACGGCGTCCCTGATGCAGCCGAGCTCGCCTCCGGCAACGCCTCCGACTGCAACAGCAATGGTCGCATCGATAGTTGCGACATCGCGGCTGGTGTTGCACCCGATCTCAACGGCAACCTGGTTCCCGACACGTGCGAGCCGCGGATCGTCTCGTTGACGCCGGATTTCGCGCCTTCCAGCGTTGGAGCGACCGCGACGCTCCAACTCGCTGGCGTGCCCGATGGCGGCGTGGTCTTGGAGCTTGGCGACCTGCAGTTGCCGACGGTCGTCGTCTCCAATGCGGCCACGGTAGTCGTGCCGCCGTTGTCCAATCCTTCGGCGACGGACGTCGTGGCGTCGGCGCGAATCGCGTACTCGACCCCGTCCGGCACGGCGACGACGCTCGAGCTGCCCAACGCTTTCCGCTGGGACGTGCCGCGCATCGTGTCCGTTCAGCCCGGCAGTGGTCCGCGATCCACCGCGACTCCCGTGCTGGTCGAGGTGCAAGATCTTCTGGCGAGCACAGGTTACGGCACCGCGCGCTTTGGCGAAGCTCCGCCGCAGTTGGCGTACTTCGTCGTGCACGCAGGACAAACGAAGATCGTGACGCTCGCTCCGCCTCAGGCCAACTCCGGCAGCGTGCCGCTGCTCTTGACCTTCGGCGCCGAGACCGCGCTTTTGCCGCATGGCTTCGTGTACTTGCCGAGCGAGATCACCTCGCTGTCGACGTCCGAGGGTTGGCAGACCGGCGGCACGCAGTTGGAGCTCGACTTGTACGGGTTCCAACCCGATCAGGCGCTGGAAGTGTCCTTCGGCGCGACGACGTTGACGACGACTGTCACGGGCGACTTGCTCGCGGGGCGTGCCTCGCTCGTCGTCCCCTTCCTCCCGGAATCCGGCCAGCTCGACCTGCGCCTCTCCCAGTCGCCGCCCAACGGTTCGGCGCGTCAAGTGTTCTTGTCCAGTGGCTGGCTCTCCAAGCCGCCGACGAATTCGCTCGCCTTGTTCGGTCGCGGTCCGCAAAAAGGCGGCGGGCCCGAGTTGGCCAATGTCGAAGGCCTGGACCCCTTGCTGCCAGTCGAGGTCGTCGTCGCTGGGCAAGTCGTGGCCGGTGCCTTCGTCGGCACGCAAGCTTCTGGCACGGTCGACTTCGTGCTTCCGCCCTACACCGAGCCCATCCAAGCGGACACGCAGGTCGACGTGTACATGCGTCAACAAGGTCTCAATGGCGCGATCGCGCAGTCGAACGCGGCTCCGTATGTGTACGAGCCGCCCACGATCGCCCAAGTGCTGCCCAATTTCGTCCCCTTGGAAGGCGGAAGCTTGGTCGTGCTCGACGTGCAGGGCTTCCGCGACGGCCAACCCGCCTTGATCGAAACGGGTGGTTTCGCCGTGTCTGGCATGGTGACCACCGATCCAACGACGGGTGTGCAGCAGGCCACGTTCGCGACCATGGAAGCAGTCGCCAGCGGCGCCTTCGATGTGCGAGTCAGCCAAGACTATCTCGTGGCCTCCGCCCCGCAGTCCTTGCAGTTCGACCCGCCGCGCATCGAAGCGTACTGCACTCCGTTGCAGTCCTCGATCGGCAGTCTGCCGCGCATCGACCACCTCGGCCCCCCAGCGTCGCAAGTGCAGGACTTCCGACTCGTGCTGGCGGATGCGGTACCGCGGCGATTGGCCTTGTACTTCAGCGGTGCCACGCGGAATGACTTCGCGCCCTTCTATGGCGGCACCCTGTGCGTGGCGCAGGGCGTTGTCCGCGATCCGATGGTGCAGACCGACGCGCAAGGCGGTGCGCGCGCGCCGTTCGTGATCCTCCCTTCGATGGTCGGGACGAAGCGCTGCTTCCAATGGTTGTTCCGCGACCCGCCCGCCCCTGCCTCCGTGGGTCTTAGCGGCGGCTTGGAAGTCGAGTTCTACTGAGGACCCTTGCGCGGCCTGGGCCGCGACGGCGTCGATGGCCGGCCGAAGTGCGTCGCGAGACGGACTTCGGCCGCCTTCTTCAGCGTGCTTCGATCGGCACCAAGCGCGGGGCGCCCACGGCTTCGGCGTCGAGCCCCGTCGCGCTGGCGTCGGCGACGAGTGGCCAGAGCACGCCATCGAAGCGGTAGAGGAAGCGCGTGGAAGGGTCGACGGAGAGGTGGCGCGCGGGCGCGAACGAGTCGCCGGCGTAGACGGCGCCGGTCGTCAAGCGCACTTCGTCGATGTCGCCTTCGAAGAAGCTGGTGGGTTGTCCACTTTGGTTGACGTCGGCGCCCAGCACGAGCGGCAGTTGGTTCGTCGTGCGCTTGCCCGTGGCGGGCGCGCGACCCACCAGCTTGCCGTCGACGTACAGGCGCAGCTCGGAGCCATCGTGCACGCCGGCGATGTGCTGCCAACGCCCGTGCGCGAGGCTCGCGGCGGCGCCATCGACCTTGGCGTAGCGACCATCGAGGTGCACCGAGAAGCTTGGCGCGCCGTCGGAGACGAAGATGCCGTATTCGGATGCTTCGGTCTTGGCGAACAGTCCGCGTCGGCCGGACATGTCGCCGGGGCGGATCCAACCTTCGAGGGTGAAGGCGCCATCCGGCAACTGGAGTCGCCCCGTGTGCACCAACACGGCCTGTCCGCGGCCGTCGAGGCGCAGCGCCCGGTCCTCCTTGGCCGGGACCTGCGCCACATCGCGCGTCGCCAGCGGCACGGCCCACTCGCGCGTCGGCAGGGGCACGCGCAGGTTCTCGGCGAGGTAGTCGACATCGAGGACCGCGATCGGTGCGCGCAGGTTCTCGTCGAAGCCGCCCGCCGCGCGCCGCATCCGCAGCGCGAACTTGGTCGATCCGCCCGGGGGCACGACCATGTGCTGGTGGTCGGGCTCGAAGTGCCAACGGCTGTCGTCCGACTCGAGCGTCAAGGTCGCTTCGATGGGGGACTTGGTCGGGTTCGCGACTTCAAGCTCGGTCCATCCATCGAGCGACCCGTCGGCCGCGAAGGCCGGACGCTTCTCGAAGCGCGGGACCAAGTCCCTGTGCAGCATCTCGATGTCCTTGCTCACCTCGCCAGTGATGGCGCGCGGATCCATGGCCGCGCCGACGGGGAAGGCCGCCACCGCCAAGGGCCGGTCCTTGCGCACGACGACCACGTGGTATTGGTGCACGAAGCCCGCCTTGGCCGCGAACGCGTCCTGGTGCCCGCCCACGGTGGCGAGGGTGAAGTACTCGATCCCGTCCCTCTTGCCGTCGTAGCGCATGCGATGGATGTGGCCGGCGAACACGGCGGTGACGTTGCCGGCCGACTTCAACAGTTCGTGCACGCGATCCCAGTCGTCGCCATAGCCGCGCTTCAACCAACGCGGATGGTGCAGGAAGAGGAAGACATGGTCCGCGCCCTTGGCCTTGGCGAGCACCGACGCCAGCCACTCGAATTGCTCGACGCTCATCTTCTGCGACGCGGGCTTGTCGAAGGCCTTCAAGCCGCTCGCGGGATCGCCCTCGTCCGAGTGCAGCGCGATGAACCACGAGTTCTTGTGCTCGAACGCGTACCACAGCGGCCCGAAGTGCAGCTCGTAGTTGGCCTCGTGCTCGCCCTCGGGCTTCTGGCCCTTGCCGCGCCAGTAGATGTCGTGGTTGCCGACCACGGGGAACCACGGACACAGGAGCTTGTCCATGATCCCCTTGAACTCGCGCATCTCCGCCAGCCACTCGGGCTCCTCGTTGTAACCCTGGATCAAGTCGCCGACGGTCATGACCAAATCGGGTTCAAGCAGGTTGACCTCGGACACCGCCTGGTCGAGCACCGCGACACCCTCGGCCGGGCCGCCGGTGCGGTCGCCGAACACGACGAAGGTGAAGGCGTCCTTCTCCTCCGGCAGGGGCAACTGGAGCGCCCCTTGGCGCGAGGTCAGGAAGCGCCGCGGGTCGTGCTTCTCCGGATGGGGCTTGGTGCGGGTGGCGTGCTTGGACCAATCGGTCTTGCCGTCATGACCGACGACCAAGGGGGCGAGACAGCAGGCGGCGGCGAGGGCTTGGAGGGCGAGGCGTAGAGGCACCTGAAGGCGGGGGAGCAACATGACTAGGACGGTACAGCCCCGAGATCAGACCTCGATGAAGTCCGCATTGCGTGAAATGCGACATCGAATTAATGGCGCCTTTGCACAGCGACAGGGGCCAGCTAGGTTTGCCCCGAACAGGCAAGGGCTTACAGCCATCCAACGACCTCAGGTGGCTCCTGCAATAAAGATGCAATTTCCTATTGCGCTGCGCCCCGCTGGCCCCTACCGTTGGTCTCGTCGACTTGGGTCGCCCGCACCACGACCCTCATCGCTAGCCCCACCGTCGGGGCCCGTCGAGCTTCTCCACACGGACGGTAAAGCCATGAAGCTCCACACCCTTGCCGGTGTGCTCGCGCTTGCGATGCACGCCCATGCCCAAGCTCCGTCGCAGGTCGCCGACCTCGCGCTCGGCAGCACTTCGTCGAGTCCCGCCAACTACGCCCTGCTTGGCGCGGAGGTCCTTTTCATCGCCGAGACGCCCGCCACCGGGCGCGAGCTCTTCATCGCCCCGGCCTCCGGGGCGGGAGCGAGCTTGTTGCTGGATCTGCGGCCGGGACCGTTGAGTTCCAACATCGCGGCACTGGTCGAACTTGGCGGCGCCTACTACTTCGCCGCGGACGACGGCGTCCACGGACGCGAGTTGTGGCGCACGGACGGCACGCCCCAAGGCACGGTCCTCGTGATCGACCTCGAGATCGGCGCGCAAGGTTCGTCCATCGGCGAGATCGTCGTGGCTGGCGGCAAGCTGTGGTTCAGCGCCTACACCAGCGCCTTCGGCTTCGAGTTGTGGTCGAGCGACGGCACGGCCGCAGGAACGACGATGGCCGCCGACATCCTGCCCGGCACCTCGTCCTCCGCGCCCATCGAGCTGACGCCGCTGGGCTCCGACCTGGCCTTCGTCACGTTCGGCGGCACCAGCGGCACCGAGCTGTGGTGCAGCGACGGCACGCCAGCCGGCACGCGCATGGTGCGCGACATCTTCGTCGGCTCGGGCTCGTCGACGCCCGCCGACTTGTGCGAGTTCAACGGTCGCGTGTACTTCCGCGCCACCGACGGCATCGTGGGACGCGAGCTGTGGTGCAGCGACGGCACGGCCGCGGGCACGACGATGGTCAAGGACATTCGCGCGGGTGCGGGCGAATCCGTGCCGAGCGGCCTCGTCGCCGCCAGCGGCAAGCTGTGGTTCGCAGCCAACGACGGAGCTTCGGGCGCCGAGCTGTGGTGCAGCGACGGCACCTCCGGCGGCACCTTCCTCGTGGCCGACATCAATCCCGGCGCTGGCGACTCGCTGCCCGCGGGCATCGCCGGAGTGGGCGGTTCTTCGATCGCCTTCCGCGCCAACGACGGATCGAATGGCGCCGAACCATGGACCAGCGATGGCACGAGCGGCGGCACGCGCCTCGTCAGCGACATCCGGCAAGGCCCCGGCTCGTCGAGCCCGGAGCAGTTCACGCTCATCTACGGTCGCCTGTACTTCCGCGCCGACGATGGCGTGCACGGCGTCGAGTTGTGGCGCAGCGAGCGCAACACGCTCTCGTCGGCGACGCTCGAGGACTTGAACCCTGGCCCGGGTGGAAGCACGCCCGCGAACCTCGCGCGGGCCGGCAGCGCCCTGTGGTTCGCCGCCTCGACGCCGGCCGCGGGCAGCGAGCCGTGGATCGTCTACGGCGACTCGGACGGCGACGGCGTGGTCGATGCCAACGACAACTGCCCGAGCGTGCCCAACGCTTCGCAAGCCGACTGCGACCTCGACGGCCTGGGCGACGCCTGCGCCATCGTCGAGGGTGCGGCCGACTGCAATGGCAACGGGTTGCCAGACGCGTGCGACACCGGCACGGGCGCCAGCCAGGACGCCAACGCCAACGGCATCCCCGACGAATGCGAGATCGGCGGCGGCCAACTCGTGTGCGCCGGCGACGGCCGCACGGGCCCGTGCCCGTGCGGCAACGAGAGCCCCGTCGGCGAACAGTCGGGCTGCAGGAACTCGCTCGGCTTCGGCGCCAAGCTGCGCAGCTCGGGCGTCGCGCGCGTCAACAGCGACAACTTCGCGTTGCTCGCCTACGACATGCCTTCGACCTCCTCGGCGCTCTTCTTCCAAGGCACGCAGTTCGTCCCCGCGGTGTTCGGCGACGGCTTGCGCTGCGCCGGAGGCTCCGTGGTGCGCCTTGGTTCGCGCATGGCCACCAGCGGCATCGCGTTCTATCCAGGCCCGGGTGAAGCACTGGTGTCGATCGCCGGCGTCGTGGCCGCGGGCGACACGCGCGTGTACCAGGTTTGGTACCGAAACAGCGCGAACTACTGCACGAGCGGCGCCTTCAACCTGACGAACGGCTTGTCCGTGTTGTGGGTGCCTTGATGGCGCGAGCCTAGCACTGGACCTGGGCGCCTCTCTCGCGCGCAGGATCCTTCGAGCGGCCTTGGTGGTCTGGTGTCCCGCCTTGGCACGCAACTTCGGTCGACCGTCACCCGCAGGTGCAGGACCCTGCGGTTGACGGTCGGCCACTTTTTCGCGGCATGCATGCCCGCGCGGCGGGTGCGCGTCGGCTGGTGCTTGTCAAAAATACTGGACAGCCAATCCCGTTGCCTTGCAAGCGAGCGCCGCCATGCGCGATGCGCGCCGCGGCGCCGGCCGTTGCAGCCGCTTCGACGCGTCGCAGGTCCTGTACGCCTCGGGATGAATGGAGCGCGCACATGCTTGCTGGTCGGCGCGCACGTGCCGTCCGCAGCACCCGGTGCGCTTGGCTCGAAGCCTCCGTGGTGGCGGCTTGAGGCTCGACCATGCTCCTCCGCGCCTGCGGGCTCGCGTGGCGCGAGAGGGCCAAGCGCCGCCGGCCCGTGCTGGGCATCCCGAGTCGCGCATCTCGTGCGCACGAGACACGGCGGCGTGGGAAGCAGCTCGTTGGGCTTGCATGGGTCTGCACGGCTGGCGGGGGATGGCCGGAGTCCACGCTCCGCGCGTGGCACCCCGCAAGCCCGGCGCCGCGTGTGCAGGCATCGCGCGGTGGGACGGGAGGCCGCCGTGTGGACGACGGCCGACCTCGCCCCTGGTGGGAGCGTCCTACGGCCCTCCAATCGGGAGCGGGCTACACGGGACTTGCGAGCCGATCTTGGCCGCGAGGGTCCGCCGGGCCTATCCTCTTGGGCATGAAGCACGCCAAGCATCTGTACGCCTTGCTCGCGCTGGTCGCGAGCGCCCCCGCCTGGGCCATTCAAGCTCCTGCCGCGCAAGCTCCCGCGGCCAAGGCAGAGGTCAAGCAGGCCACCACGCTGGGCGTGGGCGACGCCGCGCCGGCCTTGAGCGTGGCCAAGTGGGTCAAGGGCCAGCCCATCGAGAAGCTCGAGAAGGGCAAGGTCTACATGGTCGAGTTCTGGGCGACCTGGTGCGGCCCGTGCATCACCTCGATGCCGCACATCAGCGAGCTGCAGAAGAAGTACGCCGACCAAGGCTTCGTCGCCATCGGCGTCACCTCGACCGACACGCGCGGCAACACGCTGGAGAAGGTCGAGAAGATGGTCGCCGACAAGGGCGACACGATGGGCTACACCGTGGCGTGGGACAAGGAGCGCGCCACGAACGACGCGTTCATGCGCGCGGCCGAACAGGGCGGCATCCCCTGCAGCTTCCTCGTCGACCGCGAGGGCAAGATCGCCTACATCGGCCACCCGATGAACATCGACAAGGTCCTTGAACAGGTGATCGCCGGCAAGCACGACATCGCCAAGCTCAAGGCCGAGGCCGCCGCCGCGAAGATCGCCGAGCAGAAGGCCTCGGCGATGCAGCAAGCACTGGGCCAGAAGATCCAAGCCAAGGACTGGGACGGCGTCGCGACCGTGTGCGACGAGATGGCCGCGTTGGGCGGCGAGTTCGTCGAGCAAGGCGCCATGATCAAGTTCCAGATCATGCTGTACCAAGCCAAGGACGCCGCTCGCGTCGCCGCCGCCGCCAAGTCGGCCTTGGAAGGCGCGTGCAAGGACAGCGGCAACGCGCTCAACGCCATGGCGTGGATGATGTGCGAAGATCGCCACAAGGTCGCCGGCCTCGACTATGCCTTGGCGGTCAAGATCGCCGAGCGCGCCAGCACCTTGGCCGAGGGCAAGGATCCGCAGGTGCTGGACACCTTGGCCCGCGCGCACTTCAAGAAGGGCGACCTGGCCAAGGCCATCGAGATCCAGAAGCAAGCCGTGGCCCTCGACGCGAGCCTCAAGCCGACGCTCGACGAGTACGAAGCCGCCGCCAAGAAGTGACGCGTGGCGGGGCAGCGCCCCGTCGACCGCCAACGCAGCGCGCCCGTCGGGTAGGACCCGGCGGGCGCGCCGCAGTGAGGGGGTGCCTTGGAAGCGGCAGGGCGGGGTGCTGCCGGGTGGGCGGTGCGTGGAAATCACAATCCTGCCGCCGCGTATGCATCCCGAGTCGCCGTACGGCCACGCTTGGGCCAGGGCGCGGACTGCGGCGACGGCGAGAGGCGGGCGCCTCGGGCAATCTCGCGACGACCTCACGCACCACGGACCACGCACCACGAAGAACGCGCCAAGCAGGAACACGAGACATGCGACTACCCGCGATCCTCGTCGTGGCGTGCGCCACGATCCTCGTCTGCGCCGCGTTGTTCTGCCTGCAGGGCTTCCTCGCGACGTTCGAGCCCACCACGGAGACCACGACCTTCCTGGTGTTCCGGCTGACTGGGGCGATCCTCGGGACGGCGAGCCTCGTGGCCGCGGCGGTGCTCGTGGCGCGGCTCGCGCGTCGCCGTCGCGCGAGCTAGGCGACGCGCCCTGAAAGGTCAGCGCGCCTCGGCGCGCGCCTTGACCACTTCGAGGATGGCGCCTTGGATGTCGGACATGACGAGGTCCGACCACCATCCGGCGTAGGCGTTGAAACGCGTCGACAAGCGGTGCTCGCTCGACAAGTGCAAGCGCACGCGGTCCGGCGCGAGGACCTCCAGCCGGTATTCGCCTTCGAGCACGTCGAAGTACGGGCCGCCGATGGTGACGTGCTCGTCGAGCGCCTCGGGCGGCACCGGATCGGCGACGATGGTGAACGCGAGGCGCGCGAGCGGCTCCCACGTGGTGACCGTCTCGGTGAACACCAGCCCGCGCTCGAAGCTCGCCTTGCGCGTCGCGCCCACGCCTTCGTGGGACAGGGTCGCTTCGATCGGCCGCGGGAACCCGAAGAGGTGCGACACGCGCCACGGCAGGTCCGCCGGATCGATGGCGCGCACGCGCGCGATCTCGCGCCACACGGCAGCGCTGGACGCCTCGATGTCGATCGTGTTGCGCGTCGTGCGCAACTCGAGCGGCGGCGGCGTCGACTGCTCCAGGCGCGCCGCTCCCAACGGCAGGAGCGCGGACCCCACGGCGGCGATTCCCATGGCCCGGCTCGACATGGAGCGCGCGATCAAGGCCAGCGCTCCGCCGGCCGAGGCCGAGCCCAGCATCAACGGCAGCGCCATCAAGGCGCAGATCACGCCTTCGTGCCCGGTGAACAGCGTGATCGAGACGGCGATCGCCACCGAAGCCCACGGCAGCAGCAAGGCGGTGGACCAGCTCGGATGTTCGCGCGGCGGCGGCTCGCCAGGCTCGGACGCGCTCCACGCCGCCCGTGGCGCGGGACGCAGCAGCGCGATCGACAGCACGCCCATGGCGAAGGGCACGCCCGACAGGAACGCGAGCGTCATCACGGCCAGCAGTTCGCCGTTGCTGAACGTGGTGCGCAGCAGCACGCCGTACAAGGCGCCCACGCCGGCCGAGAGCGCCGGCGCCAGCCACAGGCGCCAACCTTGGCCGGCGAGGCGCGGCGAGCGCGACGCCACGACCAAGGCCACCACGGCGGCGGCCAAGCCGCACAACGCCATGGCGAGCAGCCAGCCCGGCACCGCCAGCGCCGCTGCGGTCGTTCCTTGCGCGGGATCCATGGAGCTGCCTTCCCTCAGCCTTGCCGCAGCAAGTCGACCAGCTTGTCGTTCTTCATGCGCGAGACTTCGGCTTGCGCGCGCATCCACGCCTCGTAGCGCGCGCGCAGCTTGGCGTCGTGGGCGGCGAGCATGCGCACCGCGAGCAATCCCGCGTTGCGCCCG
>SXXH01000319.1 GCA_005789645.1 Planctomycetia bacterium | reverse complement strand
GGCGGCCGTCGGCGTCGGTGTTGCCGATGCGCACGCGCACGCCGGCGTGGCTCTTGATGATCTCGTCGGTGACGAAGCTCTCGGCGCCGATCGAGTTGCGCACCACGCCCAGCTCGGCCACGATCTTGACGCCTTGCAGGCCGAGCTTGGCGGCGGCCAGCATGAATCCAGCGACCGCGGCGGCGCCACCCTTGTCGCGCGACATGCCCGACATGAAGCCGCCCACCTTGAGGTCGGCGCCGCCGGTGTCGTAGGTCAGGCCCTTGCCGGCGAACAGCAACGTGCGCGCGATCTTGCCCTTGGGCGCGTACTCGAGGCGCACGACGCACGGACGATGGCGTTCGACCTCCATGCTGGCGCGCGCGACGGCCATCAGCAGCGGATAGTCCTTGGACAAGGTCTTCGGCTGGTCGACGACCGAGACCTTCACGCCGGTGCCCTTGAACGCGTCGACGCAGTGCTCGGCGAAGCGCGGCGGAGCCATGCGCTCGGGCTCGGTGCCGCACAGGTCGCGCGCCAGGCGCAGTCCAGCCTCCGTCGCCTCGACCCACGCGGCGTCCGCAGCCTTGAAGCCGCCGCCCAGCACGGTGAAACCGATGGAGACGACCGGCTCGACGCTCGCCCCCAACGCCTCGCGCGCTTCGAGCGGCTCCCACAAGCCGCCGATGGCGCCCAGCGCGGCGATGCGCGCGGCGTGCAGGTGCCGCGGATCGGCGGGCGGCGGCACGAGCACCACCAGCGGCTCGATGGAGCCCGCGTCGCGCGCGCGCAGCACACCCTTCTTCGCGGCCTCGGCGTAGCGACGCACGTCGTCGTGGTCGCGCAGCACCGGACCGGTGGGCGCGAGCACCACGCGCCCGCCCGGAGCGCCCGCCACGGGCACGAGCGACAAGGCGCTCGCCGCCTTGGCGTCGATGGCGCGCGCGGCGGCGAAGGCTTGCACGACCAGCTTGTGGTCGGCCGCGGCGTAGTCGTGCGCCACGACGACGAGGCAGTCGTGGCTGTGCTTCTTGGAGAGGACCGAGTCGAGGTCGGCGACGGCGTGCAAGCGGGTCATGCGGGCTCCTGCGCGGGATGTGTACGGGGTGCCGAGGTGTACGGGGTGCCGAGGATCCCAAGCGCAGCGGAGGCGCGCAAGCGGCGATCCGATCCTCAGGTGCCGCGCACTCGCTCGAAGTCGAGGCCGAAGCGGGCGAGGTACTTGCGCAGGCGATCGGCGTCGTTGGTCGAGCTCTTCTTGCGGCGGGAGGCGGCGTAGAGGGCGCGGCCGGCTTCCGACAGGCTGCGCGAGGCGCGGCAAATGGCGACCACCTCGGAGAGCTGCACCGCGTCGAAGCGATCCAAATCGTCGACCTTGGCGCCGAGCAGCTCGCCCAGGAAAGCGGCGTGCGTGTCCGGTCTGCTTGACGCGCGCCAGGAGCCGCGCAGGCGATCGAGTTCGTCCTCGACGGTGGCGAGGTCGATCCGTCCCGCGGGAGCCAGCGTCGCCATGCGCACCAAGGTCGCGTTGAAATCGCGGAAGTTGCCCGGCCAGCGCGCCTCGTCGGAGGTGGCGAAGGCGAGGAAGCGCTCGCGCGCCTCCTTGTTCATGGAGACTCGCCGGCCCCGCGCCACCTCGAACCGCTCGAGCTCGAAGTCGAGGTTGGGTTCGATGTCCTCGCGTCGCTCGGCCAAGGACGGCAATCGGAAAGTCCACAGGTTGATGCGCGCCAAGAGGTCCTCGCGGAAGCGCCCCGCGCGCACCTCGGCTTCGAGGTCGCGGTTGGTGCCGGCGAGCAGTTGGAACGCGCTGGACGCGGGCTTGTCCGAGCCCACCGGCAGGAAGCTCTTCTCCTCGACGGCGCGCAGGAGCATTGCCTGTTCGTCGAGGCCCAGCTCGCCGATCTCGTCGAGGAACAGCAGGCCTTCGTCGGCCGAGCGCAGCAGTCCGGCGCGGTCGGACGCGGCGCCGGGGAAGGCGCCCTTCACATGGCCGAACAAGGCGCTCTTCGCTCCATCGCCGCGCAGCGTGGCGCAGTTCACATCGACGAAGGGACCGGCGAGGCGCCGCTCGCGGCGCTTCAGCAGGTGGATCTGGCGCGCCAACTGCGACTTGCCGGAGCCGGTGGGGCCGGTCAGCAGCATGGGCTCGTCCGAGGCCAGGGCCACGCGCTCGATGCGGCCGATGAGGTCGTTGAAGGCGCGGTTCCTCGTGCGGATGCCTTGCTTGAGGAAGGCGTGGTGCTCGCGCTGGTCCTTGGCGCCGCGCGTCTTGAGGCGGTCGTACTTCGACAAGTCGAGGTCGATGATGGCGTGCTCGCCGCGCGCGCCATTCGGCATGGCGGGGGGTGCTGTCTGCAGCAAACGCCCCGGCAAGCGTCCGGTGTCGACCAGCAGGTAGAGGCAGATCTGCGCCACGTGCGTGCCGGTGGCGACATGCACGAGGCAGTCCTCGCGTTCGCGGTCAGGCGCGTGCGCGCGCGACCAATCGTCGAGCGCCGCGTAGACTTCGGCGAAGTCCCAGGGGTTCTCGACCGGCAAGCGCGACAGGCGCACTTCCATCGCGGGCGCCACCTCGGCGAGGTCGGCCAGCACTTGCGCCTCGAGCGCCGCATGCGAGCCGGTTGTCAAGAGTTCCAGACGCGCCACCGGCAGGTCCGGAATGCCGCAGGCATGCAGGGTCGGCCGCCACTTGTTCCAGCGCTGCTTGCCGGTCCCTTGATCGAGCGTGATGCCTAGGAACCCGATCACGACCAGCGGTTTACGCGCCTTAGCCATAGAGATAGACTTTAGTTAAAAAAATAAGTCATTGCCCATGGCTACCTAGGTGTCTACCGGCGTTTCCGGTGACCAGATATCGCTGCAAATATCTTGAGCGCAACACTTTAAGTGATTTCATGGTCGCTTTTTCGTCGTCCTTGGCATGCCGGGTGCCTTTCGGTTCGTCGTCGCCGGCGAGTGCCGGTGACAGGAAGGCTCTATGACAACTCGGCGACTCTGCGGTTCCGGCTCGCCGGACGAGGGTCGAGGAACGGGGTTGGTGGTGAACGAGGCCGGTGGCCTCGGCTACGACCCCGGCGCGCGCCACCAGTTGGCGCAGTACGCGGCCACGGGTTGCCTGACCGGCACCTACTACGCCTCGGACGCCGACCAGGCGCGCGCCGTCCTCGTCCTCGCCGACCAGGTGGAACCTGACTACCTTGCCCGTGTCGCGCTCTATGCGCGTCGGTGCGGGCTGATGAAGGACATGCCGGCTTTCTTGCTGGTGGTTCTCTCGCGGCGGGATCGCGCGCTCTTCGAGCGCATGTTCCCGCAGGTGATCGACTCTCCGCGGCTCTTGCGCACGTTCGTCAAGCTCGTGCGCTCGGGGCAAGCCGGCCGCCGTTCGTTTGGTTCGGCGATCAAGCGCGCCATCCGGCGTTGGCTGGCGGAACGCAGCGAAGTGCAGCTGTTCCACGCATCCGTGGGCGGCGACCCGTCGCTTGCGGACATCGTGGCGATGGTCCACCCGCGTCCGGCGACGGATGCGCGACGGGCCTTCTACGGTTGGCTGCTGGGCAAGCCTCACGACGAGAGCCTGTTGCCCGAGGAGGTGCGCGCCTACCAGCGGCGCCTCGCGGACCCCACGCAGCCTTTGCCGCGCGTGCCCTTCGAAATGACCCTCGGCCTCGATTTGAGCGTGGACGAGTGGTCGGAACTGGCGCGGCGCTGCTCGTGGCAGCAGCTGCGCATGAACCTCAACACGTTCGTGCGCCACGGGGTCTTCGGCCCCGTGGAGTCGTGATGCGTGGAGGAGATGGAAGGCGCGCGCCGGGTCCATGCCGCACGGCAGGGGGCGCGCGCCCTCCACATGGAACAGACCTCGAGTCCTCGCGCAGGCGAGGGGAAAGGAGCCGGACATGGACGCCGGACAAGGAGAGATGGCGCGCCTCGTGGCGGCGCGCCTGCGCGACAAGGAGGCGCAGCGGAAGGCCGGCGTCATGCCGTACCAGATGCTGGCCGCTTGCTGTTCGCTGGAGGCCGACGCCCCGCAGGAGGTGCGTGCAGCGCTCGAAGACGCACTTGAGGCGTCGCTCGAGCGCGTGCCCGAGCTGCCTGGGCGCGTGGCGGTGTGCATCGATGTCTCGGGCTCGATGCAGAGTCCGTTGACCGGCCGTAAGCCGGGCGCGTCCACCAAGGTGCGTTGTGTGGACGTCGCGGCGCTCTACGCGTGCGCGGTGGCACGCAAGAACCCGAACGCCTTGATCGTGCCGTTCGACGACACGTGCCACGACTTCGAGCTCGCGCCCGGCGAGGGCGTATTCGAGGCGTCGCGGCGCCTGGCGGAGCTCGGTCAAGGCGGCACGGACTGCTCCCTGCCGTTGAACCTGCTGGCGGAACGCGCTTCGCGTGGCTCTGGCGTGGACACCGTGGTGTTCCTCTCCGACAACGAGTCGTGGATGGACACGTGGAGGGGCACGTGGACGGCTGCGCCTTTTCCGGGTCCGGGAGAGCTGGATATCGTGTTTAGTGGTTGGGATGAGAGCTTGAGGATCGAACAGCTCATGGCTGCCGGTCCGGACCCGTCGCTGCCTCCGCTCGAGGAAGCGAGAGTCAAAGGCCTCTTCGGCCCTGAGCCGGACCCTGAGCTGCATGACCTTCGTCGTCTCGGAATGCTGGGGACGAAAATGGGGCCGTTCCCTACGCCGGCGCAAGTGCACCGCGCGCGGTGCATGGAGATGCTGGCCGAGAGCGAGGAGCACCATGCGCGGATGTACGCAGCTTATGAGGCAGCTTATGACGAGTGGTTGGCCGAACCGGGCCAAGTCACTTCGGCTCACCCGGCTCACGCGGCGTACTTGCGTCTGCGCGAGCAATGTCCGGCTGTCCGCCTGATCTGCATCGACCTGCAGCCCTACGGCTCGGTGCAGGTGCTGGACCGGCCGGATGTCCTGAACCTTGGCGGCTTCTCGGACCATGTGTTCGAGCTGGTGGCCGAGTGGGTCAGGAGCCCCCAGTCGAGCTCGTACTGGGTGGCTGCGGTCGAGGCTGTCGACCTGTCAAGTTAAATTGACGGGCTCGACACGTTGAAAAGCAAGGCGGCTGTGCGCGAATGCCGATTGGACTACAAACATCCGTCCAATCATCCCTCGTCGCGCACGGCCGCCCGCGCTGTTGCTTCCACTGCCAGCCCTCGCGGAGGGCTGGCGGTGCGATGCACGAGTCAAAAAAGAGTCGCCCGGGCCGCGCATGCGCTACCATGTCGCGCATGGGACGCCAGTGGCTGCACGCGAAGAAGGAAGTCACCGCCAACAAGCGGGCCTCGATCACGACCAAGCTCGTGCGCGAGATCACCGTGGCCGCCAAGACCGGCGTGCCCGACCCGGCGCACAACCCGCGCCTGGAAGTGGCCGTCGAAGCGGCGCGCAAGCAGTCGGTGTCGAACGACGTCATCCAGCGCGCCATCAAGCGCGGCGCGGGCGGCGGCGCCGACGCGGCGCAGATGGAGCTCGTGACCATCGAGGGCTACGCGCCGCACAACGTGCCGGTCGTGGTCGAGTGCCTGACCGACAACCGCAACCGCACCGCGCCCGACATGCGCATGCTGTTCCGCGACGGGCAGTTCGGCTCCAAGGTCATGTTCCTGTTCGACCACATGGGGCTCATCGAGGCGACGCGCGAGGGCGAGGGCCGCGACCTCGAGGAGGCCGCCATCGAGGCCGGCGCCCAGGACGTGGAGAAGCTCGAGGACCTCGACGACGAGACGAGCGGCGGGCGCTTCTACACCTCGCCGACCGACCTCGACCTCGTGTCCAAGGCGCTGCGCGCGTCGGGGTGGGCCGTCACCAAGGCGGAGATGGGGTACAAGCCCAAGGACCTCGTGGCCCTCGACGAGGCCCAGCGCGCCGAGGTCGTGGCGTTCCTGCGCGCCATCGACGACCACGACGATTGCCACCGCGTGTACGCGGCGCTGGGCTGAATCCGGCCCTCGCGCCGCGGCGACGGTCCGGCGGGGGGACGAGCGTCGATCAAGGACGCGCAAGGATGCCCGGATGGCCGCCCCCGCGGGAGCGGATGGCGCGCGAGCGGGCGCAGGAAGGCTGGAATCGGTGGCCGCGGGTCGCCCGCCCTCGACTATCATCGCGCGCCAAAATCGCCGCCGCGCCGGCTCCCGAACGGAGCTGCGCCCAGGCGGCGTGGAGCCGATCCGGAGAGACCGCCATGACCGAAGTCGTGATCGTCAGCGCCTGCCGCACCGCGGTGGCGAAATTCCAAGGGAGCCTCGCGGGCTTCAGCGCGCCGCAACTGGGCGCGCTGGCCGTCAAGGAAGCCATGCGCCGCGCCTGCCTCGATCCGCAGCTGGTGGACGAGGTCATCATGGGCAACGTGCTGCAGGCGGGCCTCGGCCAGAATCCCGCGCGGCAGGCGGCGCTCAAGGGCGGCTGCCCCGACACCGTGGCGGCGGTGACGATCAACAAGGTCTGCGGCTCGGGCCTCAAGTCAGTGATGCTCGCCGCGCAAGCCATCAGGGCCGGCGATGCGGAGATCGTCGTGGCAGGCGGCATGGAGAGCATGACCCACGCGCCGTACCTCCTGCCGGAGGCGCGCGCCGGCGTGCGACTCGGCCACGGCAAGTTGATCGACTCGATGGTCGCCGACGGCCTGTGGGACGTCTACAACGACTTCCACATGGGCAACACCGGCGAGCTCGTGGCGAAGAAGCACGAGATCACGCGCCGCATGCAGGACGAATACGCCGCGCGTTCTCACCAGCGCGCAGGCGCGGCGCAGTCGGCCGGCAAGTTCAAGGACGAGATCTTCGCGGTCGAGATCCCGCAGCGAAAGGGCGATCCGCTGCGCTTCGACACCGACGAAGGCAGCCGCAGCGGGCGCCCGGCTCGTGGCCGGGGACGCGGGCCGCCTCGACGATCTCGTGCGCCTGGCGTCGCGCGTCGACGTCGTGACGTTCGACCACGAACACGCCGATCCGGCGGC
>SXXH01000318.1 GCA_005789645.1 Planctomycetia bacterium | reverse complement strand
GGACGACGCGCACCTGTTCGTGCGCGAGGACCAGGTGGCGCAGGAGCTGCTGGGCTGCCTCAGCCTCGTGAAACTCGTCTTCGGGACCTTGGGCATGCACGACTACCGCGTGCGCGTGAGCCTGCGCGACCCCGACGGCGCCAAGTACGTGGGCTCGCCGGAGAACTGGGACAAGGCCGAGGAGGCTTGCCGCGCGGCCGCGCGCACGCTGGGCGTGCCGTGGGAGGAAGTCCCGGGCGAAGCGGCCTTCTACGGGCCGAAGATCGACTTCATCGTGCGCGACGTCATCGGCCGCAGCTGGCAGCTCGGCACCGTGCAGGTCGACTACAACGGGCCGATCCGCTTCGACCTGACCTACACCGGCGCGGACAACCACAAGCATCGCCCGGTGATGATCCACCGCGCGCCCTTCGGGAGCATGGAGCGCTTCGTCGGCGTGCTGATCGAGCACTTCGGCGGACGCTTCCCGTTCTGGCTGTCGCCGGTGCAGGTCGCGCTCATCCCGATCCGCGAGGATCACGCGCCATATTGCGTCGAGCTCGAGGCGCTCCTCAAGGCCGAGGGCTTCCGCGTCGACGCGATGCTCGAGCCGAGCCACATGAACAACAAGATCAAGGAGGCGCAAAAGCAGCGCGTCCCGTTCATGCTGGTCGCGGGCGAGCGCGAAGCCGCCGAGCGCACCGTCACGGTGCGTCGTCGCGACACGCGCGAGCAGGAGACCGTCCCCTTCGAGCAGTTCCTCGCGTTGGCTCGTCGCCTGCGCGACGGCCGCGGGCTCGACCTCGGGCCGGCGCCGGCTTCCGCCACCAAGCCACAGGGTTGAGCGGGCGCGGTCTCGAGGGCCGCGGCCTCCTGGGGCGCAGGGCGGGCTGCGCAGGCGCGGGCGGTCATCGGGGCCGCTCGCGCGCATGTCAAATTAATTTGACAGCAACCAGCCTCAAGGGCGCGCCGCCTCCAGTTCGCGCAGCCAGTTGATCGCCTCGCCCGTGGCCTGCGCGAGGTCGATCTGCTCGACGTAGCCGAAGTCGCGGCGCGCGGGTTCCATGTCGTAGCTGTGCGACAAGGCCAGTTGCAGGGCCGTGAAGCGCGTCAGCGGCGGCTCGCCGGGCAGGCGAGCCAGCGACCACGCCGCTTCGCAGCCGGCGCCGAGGACGCGCGCCAACGGCAACGGCAGAGGTCCGCGCGAGCGGCGCCAGCCCAGCGCGTCGCACAAGGAGTCGAGCCAGTCCCACAGCACGACCTCCTCCTCCTGCGCGACGAAGTAGGCCGTGCCGGCGCAGGCCGCTCCGGGTCGCAACGCGTCCATGGCGGCCACATGGGCGTGCGCCGCGTTGGCGACATGGCACAACGACACGCGGTTCGCGCGATCGCCCACGGCCACGAGGCGTCCGGCGCGCGCGCGCGGCGACGCGCGGCAGGAGATGCGGATCGCCGCGGCCGAAGATCAAGTGCGGTCGCAGTGCCACGACGGAAAGCGCCGCGCAGTCGGCTTGCAGCGCGATCCGTTCGGCCTGCGCCTTGCTCCACGGATAGTGGGCGGAGAACGAGGTGGCGAGGGGCAGATCGTTCGAGGCCCGCACCTGGCTTGCGCCATCGAAGCAGGCGGAGGGCGACGAAGTGTGCACGAGTCGGGGCACCCCCGCCGCCAAGGCCGCGGACACGACATGGCGCGTGCCGTCGATGTTGACGCGCGCGTACTCGGCGCGCGCGCCCCAGACGCCGGCCTTGGCGGCGACATGGAACACACCATCGCAGCCCTCCAGCGCGCGGCGCAGCGGATCCGCCTCGATCAGGTCTCCGACGACGCAGCGCGCGCCCAACGCTTCCACCCGGTAGTGGCGCGAGCGCGAGTACGAGACGACCTCGTCGCCGCGAGCGCGCAAGGCCTCGACGAGCGCGAGTCCCAGGTAGCCTCCGCCGCCGGTGACGAGGTACTTCAAGCGCCGAGCTCCTTGCGCGCCCAGGCCTGCAGGTCCTCGTTGCGAATCTTGGCTTCGTGGCGCGCATCGAGCGGGAACTCGTCCTTCCAAAGCACGCGCACAGGCGCGGGCCACGGTGCCACCGCGTGGCCGCCGGAGCTCGCGCAGGCCGCCAGCACCTCGCGCCCAGCCTCCGCGCGCCGCACTCGCTGGTCGCGCGGTTGGAGCACGAGCACTGGTTCCTCGGCGCCGCTCGGGCCCACGCCCACCAGCGCCGCGCGGCGCACGGCCGGATGGCGGCGCGCGCGCAGCTGGTGCGGCAGGCATGGCACGAGTCCGGAGCGCGTCGACAGCGCGTGCGCCACGCGGCCGCAGAACCACAAGCGATCTTGCTCGTCGATCCAGCCGAGGTCGCCGATGCGGTGCCATGTGCCGCCTTCGTCGTGCACCTTGGAGCGCAGATCGGCCTCGGGCGCCGCCGAGTAGCCGCGCGTCGCCTGCCTGCCGCGCACGAGGATCTCTCCGAGCTCACCCCGCGACAGCACGCGTGCAGCGTCGAAGCGCGCCAGCGTTCCTGCGCGCGGCTCCACGATGGCGATCTCGATGCCTGGCGCGGCGCGCCCGACGCAGGTCCCGGCGCCGCCCTCGGCTTGCGCGCGCGTCGCGAGGATCTCCGCGCCGTCGATGGTGGCCACTGGCAGGGATTCGGTGGCTCCGTAGGGTGTCGTCGTCGTCGCCTGGGGAGCGACGCGCGCCAGCGACTCGACCAGCGCGGGCTCGATGGGCGCACCGGCGACGAGGATGCGGCGCAGGCCTTCGAGCTGTTCGCCGCGCGCCGCGAGCCAGGGCGCCACGCGCGCCCACACGGCCGGCGAGCCGAACGCGTAGGTCGCGCCGTGCGCGCGCGCAGCGGCCACGACCAGCGCCGGATCGCAGCGCCCGGGACGCGACGGATCGACTGGCGGGAAGACGCTGGTGGTGCCCAAGGCCGCATCGAACAACGCGAACAGCGGGAAGCAAGCACGGTCGACTTCGCCCGGTTGGAAGCCGTACAAGTCGCGCAGCGCCGCCAACTGCGCCGCGAAGTTGCCGTGCGTGTAGACCACCCCCTTGGCGGGCCCGGTCGAGCCCGATGTGTAGAGCACCGCCGCCTCGGCTTCGGGGTCGTGGCCGTCTCCCGGTGCCATGTGCTCGCCAAGGGCGCGCAGAGCGCCCAGCGACGCATGCAACGGCAGTCGTCCGGCGACGAAGCGTCGCTCGATGGAATCGAGCGCGCCCCGCCACAGGTGCGAAGCCAGCACGGCTTCGGGCACGCCCAGCAGGAACCTCGGTCGCGCCTGCGCCAAGGCTCGCATGGCGCGCCCCGTCCCCATGCCCGGGTCGATCAGCACCGGTGGCGCTCCCAGTCGCAGCAAGGCGAACATCGCGGCCACCAACTCGGCGCCGGGGCGCACGAACACGGCCACGCGGTCGAGAGGACGCACGCCCACGGCGGCCAATCCTCCGGCGAGCAGCGCCACGCGCTCCTCCAGCTCGCCGTAGCTCGTGGCGCGTCCATCGTGCTCGACGACGGCACGGCGCATCGGAGCGGTGCACGCATGTTCGCGCAGCGAGGCCGACAAGTCGACACGCGCCGTCGCGCCTGCGAGCGCGGAACCGCGGATGCGAGCTGTTCGGCTCATCGCGGCATCGACTTCATGGTGGAAGAGTGCTCACCGCGCGCCGCGTGCCTTGCGCGGGCCGAGCACGGCGTCGAGCGCGGCCTCGACCGTGGCGGGTGATTCCTCCGGCAGGAGGTGGCCGGCGTGCGGCGCGAGATGCACCTGCGCGTGCGGCAGGCGGGATTCGAACGCGGCTCGGAAGCGCGGGGTGAAGCACCAGTCTTGTTCGCCCCAGGCGATGGCGACCGGCTTCGAGCGCCAATCGTCCAGCGAACGCTCGACCGCTAGCAGTTCGGGCATGCTCGGATGGGCGTCGTCGAGCGGGATGTCCTCGACGAACTTGCGCACCGCGCGCCGTCCCGCGCGATCGCGCGAAGGCAGGAGGTACGCGGCGCGGGCTGCGCTCGACAGCGCGCGCGGATCGGCGACGCCCAACCAAGGCAGCAGGCCAGCGAAGGCGTTGCAGCGTTCGACGAGGAACGGGCCGATGCCGGCGCGCGCCCGGCACAGCGCGATGCGCCAAGGCATGTCGCTCGAGGGGAAGGCGCCGGTGTTCGTCAGCACGAGCTTGGCGTAGCGCCACGGCGCGCGGCGCGCCGCCGCAAGTCCAATGGCGCCGCCCCAGTCGTGCACCACCAACACGATGTCGCGCAAGTCGAGTTGCTCGACCAGCTCGGCCAGATTGGCGGCGTGGTGCTCCAGACGCGCGGGGAACGCGGCGCTGCGCTGCGACAAGCCGCAGCCCAGGTGGTCCAGCGCGACCACCCGCCGCTCGGACGTGCGCGCGGCGATCACGTGCCGCCACAGGAAGGCCCAAGTCGGGTTGCCGTGCACGCACAAGATGGGCGCCGCGTCGCGCGGGCCTTCGTCGGCGTAGTGCTGCCAGCCATGTTCGCCGCGGAAGGCGCGCACCGCATGCGGCCACAGGCGCCGATGCGGCGCGAGCAGCGCTTCGGCCCGCGCGCGAAACGCGGCGGACGACGCGTCGACGCTCACGCCGCGCTCCATCGCCACTTCACCTCCGTCTCCTCCGGCCCATCGTGGGCGATCGCCACCCAGTGGCCGTCGCGCGAGAGCTGTTCGACCTTGTGGTGGCGGCCGCGGTGGTGGATCCACGCTTGGCGATCGCCGTCGACCGCCGTGAGGCGGCAAGCGGAGAGTTCGAGCAGTCCGACTCCGGCCTTCTTGAGCACCGCTTCCTTGGCGGTCCAGATGCGGAAGGCGCGCTCCCAGGTGAAGCCGCCGAGCAGGTCGAGCTCGTCGCGCGAGCACATGCGCGGGACTAGTTCGTCGCGCCGCGGCAGGACCTCTTCGACGTCGACGCCGAGCGCGAACGGCGCGCAGGCGGCGGCGGCGCAGGAGCGCGCATGAGAGCGCGAGCTGTGCCAATCCCCGTCGGGCAGCGGCTGGCCGTGTTCGCCATGGCGCTCGGGGCCGAGGCGCGCGCCCATGGCCTCCGCCGCCAGCGCGAGCGCGCGCCGCGACAAGGCGCGTCGCGCCTCGACGCCTTCCCGGCCGAGCGCGTCGCCCATGGCGGGCTCGGCGCGCAGGATGCGGACCCACAGGTTCACGCCGCGTCCCTCAAGCCCCGTCCAGGCGCACGGCGCGATGCACGATGTCCTTGTCGAAGTAGTTGACGCCCATCCCGGCGTCGACCACCAAAGACTGCGCGTTGAAGCCGCTGCTGCGCGGCGAAAGCAGGAAGACGGCGGCATCGGCGACCTCTTCGGTGGCCAACGCCTTCTTGCGCAGCGTCGCGGCCTCGGCGTATAGGTAGCTCTCGAGGTAGCCCGGGATCCCGGCCGAAGCCGACGTCTTCAGCGGGCCCGCGCACAGCGCGTTGAAGCGCACGCCTTGCGGGGCGAGGCTCTTCGCCAGGAACACGACGGACGAGTCGAGCGCGGCCTTGATTGGGGCCATGTAGCCGTAGTTCTCGCTGGCCATGCGCGTCGTCGAGATGGACAAGGTGACGACCGACGAACCGGGCGAGAAGCGCTTGGCAAGCGCGTTGGAGAGCGCCATCAGGCTGAAGCAGGACACGTCCATCGCCTGCAGGAAGTCCTTGCGCCGCGTGGCGTGGAACGACCGCGGCCCGCCATCCTCTGCGGGACTGTAGTTGGCGTGCGCGATCGAGTGCAAGAGGCCGTCGAGGACGAGGCCTTCCTTCTCGAGTCCGGCGGCCAGCGCGTCGATCGATTCCTGCCGCGCCACGTCGCAGATGCGCACGGGATCGCCGGGCGCGAGCTTGTCGAGCTCGGCCTTGCGCTCGGGCGCGCGCACGGTCCACACGACCTTGGCGCCCACCTTGCGCAGCTTGCGACCCACGTGCCAAGCGACGCTCTTCTTGTTCTTGAAGCCGGTGACGAGGATCGTCCGGCCCTCCAGTCCGAGCCACTCGTTCATGCGACCTCCGCCACCGAGGCCACCACGAAGCGCAGGCGCGCGACGAGGCGTCCGCCGCTCGTCACGGATGCCTTGCAGTAGCGCGCGTTCGCCAAGCGCTGTTCGACGACCACCTCGGCTCGCAGCGTCTCGCCCGGCTTGACGATGCTCTTGAAGCGCGCATCCTCGATCTTCGTCAGCACCGGCACTGCGGCGCCGGTGACGGCGCTCGAGCCTGGTTCGGAAAAGAGGATCGCGGCCGTCTGGAAGGTGAACTCGCACACGAGCACCCCGGGCAGCACCGGATGGCCGGGGTAGTGGCCTTGGAAGGCCGGCAGCTCGCGCGCCACGTCCCATTCGGACACGATCGAGTCGGCCTCGCGCGCCAAGACGCGCGTCACGTGCAGGAACGGATCGCGGTGCGGGATGGCGGCCATGATGGCGGCGCGGTCCATGACGATCGCTTCAGATGCCACCGGTGACCTCCAGCGTGGTGCCATGGACGTACGACGCTTCCCTGGAGCACAGCATGAGCACCGCCCAGGCGACCTCGTCGGCGGAGCCGAAGCGGCCGACCGGCACCATCGACAGGTGTTCCTTGCGCACTTCCTCGGGCAGGTCGGCGATCAGCTCGGTCTCGATGAAGCCCGGAGACACGCAGTTGACCGTGATCTTGCGCTTGCCGACCTCGCGGGCGAGCGAGCGCATCAAGCCGATCTGCCCGGCCTTCGAGGCCGAGTAGTTCGCCTGTCCCTGGAAGCCGTGCGCGCCGGCGGGGGAGGTGACCATCACGATGCGGCCGTAGCGGCGGCGCATCATCGACAGCACGGCGAACTTGCTCATGTGGAACGACCCGGCGAGGTTCGTCTGCAGCACCTCGCTCCATTCGCGCTCGGTCATCATGCCGACGATCTGGTCGCGGCGGATGCCGGCGTTGTTGACGAGGATCTGCACGCCGCCGGCAGCGGCGGACTCGAGCTCGTTCCAGAAGCGCTCGCAGGCCGCGTAGTCGCCGACCGGGAACTTGGCGGTCTTGAGGCGGCCGTCGTGCGCGGCGCACTCGGCCATGAGCGCCTCCGCCGCGGCGTCGTTGCCCTGGTAGGTGGCCCACACGCTGGCGCCTTCCGCCAGCAACGCCTTGGCGATGGCGCGGCCGATGCCGCGCGTGCCGCCTGTGACCACGGCGCATTGGCCCGCGAACTTGCCGGATTGGCTCATGCTTCGACCTCGACGAGGGAATGGAGCCAAGCGTCGACCTTGTTGGCCGCGATGACCCCGTAGTTGGCGGCTCCGAGCCACCCGGACATGATGATGCCGACGCTGCCGGCGTGGAACAGGCCGCGCACCTGCTCGTGCAGCGTCATGCTGGGCTTGAGTCCTTCGAACTTGGTCCCGAAGGAGGTGCCTTCGGGCGACTGCACGTAGAACTCGAAGGTGCGCGGAGTGGCGGCTTCCACGTGCTCGATCTTCCCGCGCACGCCGGGCACGTAGTGTTCGACCGACTCCAAGGTGCGCTCCACGAGCAGGGCCTTTCGCGATTCGTACTCCGCCGGCGAGAGGAGGTTCCAGTCGCTCCAGTGGGCGTTGGTGCTCGCGACGATCGCGTACCGCTCCAGCCCGGGCCTCGTCTTCGGGTAGTAGAAGCTGAAGGTGCGGCTGCTCGTGTCCATCTCGCACAGCTCGAGCGAGTCGAAGCGCGAGGCCGTCGAGGTGAACAGCAGGTCGGTCACGAAGGGGATCGACTCGCCTTCGCGCAGGCCCATGTAGACCTGGCAGGAGCTGTTGTTGAGGCGCACCTTGGCGACCGACTCGGCGTACTCGCTGGTGAAGTGTTCGCGGCCCACGAGGCGCTCGACGGTGGCCTTCAAGTTGGCGTTCGAGAGCACCGCGCCGCAGGCGATCACGCGTCCATGCGCCTCGACGCCGCGCACGCGGCCGCGCTCGACGAGGATGCGATCGACCTGCACGCGATTCCGGATGTGGACGCCCAGTCGCTCGAGCTCGGCCTTCATCGACTTGACCAGCTTGTCGGTGCCGCCCGAGAAGGTGTACACGCCCGAAGCCATGAAGTTGCCGAACACGATGCCATAGGCGATGGCAGGATCGGAGAGGTGCGAGCCGTTGGCGTAGCTGATCGGCTCGAGCAGCAGGCGGTGCACGTCGTTGCGGCCGGGGAAGTGGCGCTCGAAGAGCTCTCCGACCGTCTCGCCCGAGTCGGAGTAGAAGTCCATCCGCGCCAGCTCGGCGAAGAAGCGCTCGATGGCGGCCGGCTCCACGCCGAACACCGACTGCAACTTGGCGACGAAGTCCTCGCGCGTGAACTCGGTGTCGAAGCGAAACTGCGGGTTGTCGAAGCGGATGCCGTCGAGCCGCACGATCGAATCGGCGATCTCCTTCGACCAGTACTTGCGGCAGGTCTTCTTCATCCCCGCCGGGAAGCCATGCAGCGAGACATCGAAGACATGGCCGCCGCGCCGCTTGAACCACGTGGCCAGGCCGCCGAGGTTGTAGTGCTGCTCGACGAGCAGCACCTTGCGCCCGGCGCGCGCCAGGACGACGGCGCCCGTCAGTCCGGCGAGCCCCGATCCCACCACGACCACGTCGTAGGCCGACGCGACTCCCTCCAGCGGATCGCCGTGGAAGGGCGCCTTGCCGTCGGTCGAGCCCTTGAAGTACTTGCGTGCTTCGCTCAGGTGGTGGGAGCCATCAAGACATGGCGGTTGGCGGCCGCGACACCGGAGAGCAGCGACCCGACGAGGCCCAGCGTGCCCTGGTCGGTGCCCACGAGGTGCAGTCGCTCGACGCCCACGTGGCCGTCGCGCGCCTGGGCGGGCGAGCCGTACACCGCGCCGCCGTGGGGGCCGGTGTAGCGGCGGATGGTCTTGGGCGTGAACATGTCGAAGGCGGTCGTGTGCGGGCGCGGATCCAGCGCCACCTTGCCGGCCGCGGCCAGCATCTCGTCGGCGCAGCGCAGCTTGGCGGCCGCGTACTCCTCGTCGTGCAAGCCCGACCACAGGTCGTGGTTGGCGAGGCATGTCACGCGGTAGACGCCGGCGTCGCCGTACTCGTGGCGCTGGTAGTTGTCCGAGGCGCACACCACGCCACTGGTGGCGTCGACGAGTCCGTTCGGCCGGCGGTAGGCGAAGCGCTCGTCGAGGGCGAAGAACACCATGGTCGCGCCATGGCCCAGCGCGGCCGTCGGACGCGCCAGGATGCTGGTCGTCTCGCAGAAGGAGAGGCGGCCGAGGTGCTCGGCGGGGGAGTCCAGTCCGCACAGGCGCAGCGTCTCGACCCGTCCGGCGCTAGACAACACCCGTTCGCACTCGAGCACTTCGCCGCCATCGAGCAGCACGCCGCTCGCCGCTTGGCGCTCGTTGAGCAGGATGCGCGCCACGCCGGCGCGCATGCGCAATTCGCCGCCGCATTCGACGAGTCGCCGGCGCAGCGCGTCGAGCAGCGTCTTGATGCCGCCCACCGGGCGCGCGAGGCCCTCGAGGAACATGCTGCGGAAGAGCACGACGAACAGGTCCCACTCGACCTCGTCCTCGCGCGCCGAGCCGTAGAAGGCGACCGGCACGAGCAGGCACTCGACCAGCAGCGGGTCGTGGATCCACTGCGCCAGTCGCGCGCGCGCCGCGCCGCCGTCGGGTCGCGCGCCGAAGGGATCGTGCTCCTTGACGGCCTGCACAAGGCGCTTGAAGCCGTCGATCTCGCTCGGGAAGGCGCGCGCGACGGCTTCTTCGATGCTGGCCGACCCGTTGCCGAAGGTCAGTCGCGCGCCGCCCACGCGCACTTCGCTGAAGCCCTGCTCGGCGAGGTCGAGCTCCTCGCGCGGGATGCGCAGCTGCCGCAGGAGCTTGGGCAGCGGAGTCGACTTCTCCCCGGGCGGCGCCCAGTTCGTCAACGCGTGCAAGCCCGTGTCGTAGCGCCGGCCACCGCGCTTGTAGAAGCTGTTCAGGCCGCCCCACAGCGCGTGGCGATCGAGCACGACCACGCGCTTGTCGTATTGGGCGAGGCGGATGCCGGCCGCCAGGCCACTCATGCCCGCGCCGACGACGACGGCGTCATACCGCTCGTTCGCCATGGCGCGCGTCCTCAGACGCCGACCTTGAGGGTCTTGCCTTGCATGTGCGGCGCGAGGTACGCGACGCAGCCGTCCAGCGTGGCCAGCTCCTTGTAGTCCTCTTCGGGGACCTGCACGCCATAGCGCTTGCGCAGCTCCATCACGATGTCGAGGAAGTCCATCGAATCGAGCTCGATCTGGTCGCGCAGGCGCACGTCGGTCTTCAGTTCCGACAAGTCCTCGTCGGGAGCGATCGTCTGGATGATGTCCTTGATGGCGAGGATGATCTCTTCGCGGTTCATGGTCGTGGTCGGGGCGGGGGAGAGGAGAGTTGGCGGAACGAGGGGGGGGGGATGGTCAGCTGCCGCGCCAGCGGCGCACCAGCACGGCCGAGTTGATGCCGAGCATGCCGAACGAGAGGTTCAGCACGTGGTCGACGCGCTCCAGCCGCTTGGGCGCGTTCATCACGAGGTTGCGCACCTCGCAGGCGGGATCGAGGTCGTCGACGTTGATGGTCGCGTGCGCCCAGCCGTCGTCGAAGGAAGGCAGGTTGCCGGCCAGTTCCAGCGAGCCGGCGGCGCCCATGCAGTGGCCGATGAAGCTCTTGGTGTTGTTGACGTGCGTGCGCGCGCTGTCACCGAACACGGCGCGCACGGCCTCGCACTCCTGCTGGTCGCCCATGGGCGTCGCGGTGGCGTGCGAGGAGACGATGTCCACTTCGGTGGGCGCCACGCCGGCGCGCGCCAGCGCCCCGCGCATGCACTCGTTCTGGCGCTCGGCGAGCGGCAGGACGAAGTCGGCGGCGTCGCTGTTGATGCAATGGCCGACCACCTCGGCGATGATCCGCGCGCCGCGGCGTTGGGCGTCCTCGAGGCGTTCCAGCGCGTACAGGCAACCACCCTCGGACACGACGATGCCATTGCGGCCCTTGTCGAACGGTCGCGAGGCCTTGGTCGGATCGTCGTGCGCCGCCAGCGCGCCCTGCGCCTTGAAGCTGGCGAAGATGCCGAAGGTGTGGATGCTTTCGCTGACTCCGCCGGCGAGTGCGAGGTCCACCTCGCCCAGTTGCAGCATCTGCATGCCGTGGATCAGGCCCACGTTGCCCGCCGCGCAGGCGGCGCCCACGCAATACGCCGGACCCGTGATGCCGAAGGTCAGCGCCACCTCGCCCGCCGGGTTGTTGGCCACGGTGCGCGGGTTGTGGTGGTGCGACCAGTACGCCAGGTCGTAGTCGTACTGCGCCACTTCGTGGATCTGGTTCTCGGTCTCCACGTTGCCGTGCTCGGTGGTGCCGATGTAGATGCCCACGCGCGAGCGGTTGCGGGTGGAGAGGTCGATGCCCGCGTCCTTGAGGGCGTCGCCGGCGCAGAAGATGCTGATCGAGCCCGCGCGCGTGCCGCGACGCAGCTCCTTGCGCTTCTGGTAGCGCAGCGCGTCGAAGTCGCACACGCCGGCGTTGGTTTCGCCGACGTGGCGGATCGTCCACTTGCGCACGCCCGAGACGCCGTTGAGCAGGTTGGCGCGGTACGTGGCCAGGTCGTTGCCGTTGGGGCTCGTCAGTCCGATCCCGGTGATGACGATGCGCGAGAGCTCAGGCATGCTTCGCCTCCCTGGTCCGGTGTCCGGCCGACTGGTCCTTGCGCGGACGTTCGGGTTCGTCGTCGTCGTCGTCGTCGAGGTCCGTGGCGGGCATGCGCTCGAGCAGGCGTTGCGCCAACTCGGCGCGCGAGCGCTCGTCGTCCGCGCCCGCCACGAGCTTCGCCGGCACCTTGACGCCGACCTTCAGGGCCGTGCTGACGGCACGCGACAGCAGGCTTTGGCTGTCGCCCAGCGCGCGCTCGACCGAGGAGAACACCAGTTGCATGACCGCTTCGGCGATTTCGCAGCTCGTGATGATCGAGCGCAGCGACGCCACGCGCGGATCGCGTTCGCCGAAGCGTCCGCGCACGTACTCGAGCGTCGCCTCCGCGGTCTGCTTGAACTTGCCGAACACCACCTGCTCGCGGCGACGGAAGACCGTGGCGACGATGGAGAGCGTGTTGCCCATCGGCGCGTGCAGGTGGCAGCGCCGCGCGGGGTCGAACTCGCTCGTGATGGCTCCCCACTCGGACAGCTCGTGCAGCGTGGTCGAGGTCGCGCCTTGCGACAGCTCGAGGATGTGCATGACCTCCTTCGAGGAGAGCGGCTGTCCCGCCAGTACCAGCAAGCCCCAGACGCGACCGTGGACGCGCTTGAAGCCGAAGGTCTTGAAGAAGAGCTCGAACGACGGCAACTGGGCCATCAACGGCTCGTCCAGAGACTCGAGTTCCTTGGTGGGCGCGGGGGCCTTTTCGCTCGACATGGGCGCCGACAAGTACGCGGGTGGGGGTATTGCAGATTTCAGACTTTTCTGAAATCTGCGATGCCTGTTTCCCATATCGCTGCGGGTCTGTCCATGGGATCCGCGCGGTCTTTTGAGGGCCTAAATGAGATTTTGTACCGCCGAATCCCTAAGGCTCTATCGTGAGAGGCATTGGGGCGCTTTCGATTGCGCTAATCGGGCGATTCGAGCAGCAACATCGAGCAGTACAAGCCCGAGCCGATGCCGAATAGAGCAGTGCGATGCGTCGGCAGGATGTGCCCCGCTTGGCGCGCGAGTGCGTAGGTCACCGGCAACGACGCGCTGCCCATGTTGCCCAACGTCTCGACGGTGGGGAAGTCGCGCCGAGGGTCGAGTCCGAGGGTCGACAGCAACAGCCGGCGGTGCGCCACGCCGACTTGGTGGGTGACGAAGCGTTCGATGGTGCTCGGCTCGAGCGCGTGCTCGCGCAGGAACTCGGCGTAGGTGCGTCCGGCGAGCGTGTTGCCCGCCGCCAAGAGCGCCTCGCTGTCGGTGTGCATCAAGGGTCCGTCGGCGCCGACGGTCCGTCCACCTTGGCACAGTCCGCTGTGCTCGGTCGCCGAGCGCTGCGTGGCGCCGACGAGTCGCGCGGCCGAGGGCGCGAGTTCCGCGCGCGACAGCACGCACGCGGCTCCACCCGAGCCGATGGTCAGCGAAGCGAAGGCGCGCTTCAGTTCGTCGCGCGTCGCGTCGGGACGCGCCAGGAGGTCGGCGATCGTGGCTTCGACCAGAGGCGCGCCATCCTCGCCCGAGACGACGAGTCCGCGTTCGATCTCGCCGCGCTCGATCATCGATGCGACCAGGCACATGGCGTTGGCGAAGCCGAGGCAGGCGTTGGACAGGTCGAAGCCCAAGGCATGGAAGCCGATGCCGAGGGCGCCTTGCACGACCGAAGCGGTGGCCGGTTCGAGGAAGTCGCGGCACACCGACGCGTGCACGACGACTCCGATGGTGGAGCGATCGATCCCGTGCAGGGCTTCTTCGGCGGCCGCGATGGCGAGCGAGCTTGGACGCGTGCTCGCTGCGCAGTGGCGCCGCTCGCGGATCCCCGTCATCAACTCCAGGCGTCCCGCGGATAGTCGCAGGCGCTCGTAGACGGGCGCGAGCCGCTGTTCGAGCTCGAGCGACGACACCACGCGCTCGGGCAAGTGGGCGGCGATGGACTCGAGGCGGACCTTCGTGAAGCGCATGGGGGAGGCACAGGACACCGTTCGCCGCGTGGCTTGTCCACTCCGCTTGTCCACTCCCGCCGTCTCGCGTTCCGGTCGACCCTGGTTCCCTGAGCACGACGCGCGATCGGCCCGCGCGACCTCGCCAGCGCGTCCCGGGTTGACGGATTCGAAGCATCCCTGCGAAGATCGAGCTTGCAGTGGCGGCCCCCACCCCGAGCCTGCATGTCGACATGGACGCGTTCTACGCGTCCATCGAGATCCGCGACAACCCCGCGCTCGCCGGACGGCCAGTGTGCGTGGGTGGGCCTTCGCATCGACGCGGAGTCGTCGCGGCCGCGCGCGACGAGGCGCGGCGC
>SXXH01000032.1 GCA_005789645.1 Planctomycetia bacterium | reverse complement strand
GCCAGTCGCGACCGTACTCGCCGCCGCCGCGCACGTTCGCGCTGGCGTAGGCTCCGCCCATCTCGAGCCAACCCATGATGGCGGGCGAGAAGGCGGGCTTGATGGGGATGTTGAAGCCGCCGTAGCCGTAGAGGAGCACCGGCGTGTCGGCGCTCATCGGCGCGTCCTTGCGTCGCACGAGGAAGAGCGGGACTTCCGTGCCGTCCTTGCTCTTCACGCGGTGCTGTTCGGTGTCGTAGAGCGCCGGATCGAAGGTCAGCTCGGGCTTGCGCCAAGCCTTCGACGCGAGGCTCGCCATGTCGACCTTGTGCACTTCGCCGGGCGAGGTGAAGCCGGACCAGGTGTAGTAGAGGCGCGGGCAGTCCAAGTCGCCCCAGACGCCACCCACCGAACCGAGGCCCGGCAGCACGATGGAGCCGACGGTCGCACCGTCGAGTTCGTGCACCTGGACGGCGTTCGCGGCGTCCACCATGCGCGAGACGACGAGGCGGTTGCCGGCGAGCAACGCGGACTCGAGCGTGTCGCGGCCCTCCGGCACGATCTCGATCAGACGCTCGCGCGCGCCGAGGTCGATGGCGACGATGCGACCGCGGGGTGCATCCTTGTCCGTCTTGAACCACAGGCGCTGGCCGCGCTTGCCGAGGAACTCGTACTCGGCGTCGAAGGCGTCGAACAACGGCTCGAGCGGTGCGTCGAGGGCTCCGCCCAATGCCTGGAGGAACACGCGGTTCTTCTGCTCGGTGCCCTGCGTTTGGGAGACGACCAGCAGTTCGTGGTCGTCGCTCGTCGTGGCGCCAAAACCCCACTCGGGCTGGTCGGGCCGCGCGTGGACGAGCAGGTCTTGCGCCTGGGTCGTGCCCAGTCGATGGTGGCGCAGCTGGTGGTTCGCGAGCGACTTCTTGCCGCTCGTGTCGTGCTCGGGATAGGTGCTGTACCAGATGCCGCCCGAGTCCTTGCTCCACGCCAGTCCGGAGAACTTGACCCAATCGACGACATCGGGCAGGTCCACTCCATCGCCCACGCGCCTGAAGCGGATAGTGTTCCAGTCCGAGCCCGCTTCGCTGCCCGCGTACGCGAGCAGTTCGCCATCCGGCGAGACTTGCACCTGGCCGACGGCCCAAGTGCCGTCGGCGCGCACGCTGTTGGGGTCGAGCAGCACGCGCGGCTCGGCGTCGGGCGAGTCCTGCACATGCAGCACCGACTGGTTGCGCAGGCCGTCGTTCTTCCAGAAGTACAAGCGGCCCTTCTTCTCGAAGGGTGCGCCATGGCGCTCGTAGTTCCACAGCTGCGTCAAGCGTGCTTCGATGGCAGCGCGCCGCGGCGTGGCGTCGATCCACTCGCGCGTAAGCTTGTTCTGGGCGTCGATCCAAGAGCGCGTGGGGGCGCTGTCGGGGTCCTCCAAGCCGCGCCAAGGATCGGGGATCTGGGTGCCGTGGTAGTCGTCGACGACGGGGTCCTTGGCGTAGGCGGGATAGTTGGTCACGCGGGAACTCGAAGGCGCGCCGCAGGCCGCCAGCAAGGCGGCGGCCAGGACGCAGTGGAGTCGGATCTTCATGGGAGTTGCGAGGGTGTGCGCGCCGAGCGGGTCAGCGCACGGGAGGCCGCGGCAGCGCGCCATGGCGGGATTGCCAGGCGCTCGCCAAGGCGACCAGATCCGACTCGCCGAAGAGCGGGCCGGAGAAGGTGATGGAACGTGGCAGGCCGCGTGCGTCGAAGCCGTCCGGCAAGCACGCGGCAGGATGGCCGGCGAGGTTCGTGGCGAGCAGCAGATCGCTCGCGAAGCTCGGGTGCACGAGGACGTCCACCTCGTCGTGCAGCTCGGCCATGCGCTGCATGACGCGCGTGCGCAAGCGTTGCGCGCGCAGATACTCGACGGCGGGCACGAGTCGCGCCGCGCGGAAGGTGTTCGGCCAGGCGGCTTCGTCCTGCCAAACCAGCGCGTCGTCGTCGCCGGAGCGAGTCAGCTCGTCGAACTGGGAGGCGGCTTCGACGACCAGCACGACGAGCAGATCGCCCAACGGCACGCCGAAGTCCAGGTCCACGGGTCGCACCTCGGCGCCCATGGCTCGCAGCTGGTCGAGCACATGGCCATGGCCCGGAGCTTCATCGAAGGCGCCACGCGGGTAGCCCACCACCAAACGCGAGAAATCGACGGCACGGCCGCGCGCGTAGGAGGCGGAGACCACGGACGAGTCCTTGCCATCCGGTCCACGGATGGCGTCGAACACGAGCGCGCAGTCGTCGAGGCCGCGCGCGATGGGCCCGATCTTGTCCATGCTGGACGACAAGCACATGGCTCCGTGGCGCGACACGGCGCCGAAGGTCGGTCGCAGTCCGGACGCGCCGCAGGTCGCGCTGGGGGAGACGATCGAACCCAGCGTCTCGCTGCCGATGGCGAAGGGCAAGGCGCCGCACGCGACAGCCGCGGCCGAGCCCGCCGAGGAACCGGAGCTGCCTTGCTCGGGATCCCAAGGGTTGCGCGTGCGTCCACCGTGCCACAAGTCCCCGTAGGCGAATTCGCCGAGGCTGGTCTTCGCCAACAGCACGGCGCCTGCGGCGCGCAGCCGTTCGACGACGGTGGCGTCGGCGTCGATGACGCGCTGCTCATGCAAGCTCGAGCCCCAAGTAGTGGGCGCCCCGCGCGCCGACAGCAAGTCCTTGGCGCCATAGGGAATGCCATGCAGCGGACCACGCCAGCGTCCGGCCGCCAGTTCGGCATCCAACGCCGCCGCCTCGCCAAGCGCCTGTTCCTCGAGCAGGTTGACGACGAAGCGCAGGCGTTCGTCTAGGCGCCGACAGCGCGCCAGGCATAGGCGCACGAGGTCGACAGAGGACACCTGCCGCGTCTTGACGAGCACCGCCAGCTCCGCGAGCGACAAGAAGGCCAGGTCCTCGTCTTCGACCGGACGAACCACGGCGGGTGCGGCGGGAAGCACGAGCTCCAGCTTCGCGGCCGCGATGGAGCGACCGGGCAGCAGTGGTTGGAAGACCAGCGGCGAAGCCAACTCGTGCGGCAGGCCCAAGGCCTGCAGACGCGCGTAGCCAGCTGCGTTCTCCGCCACCGCGCGCTGCATCTGCAGCACTTCCGCGGCGTTGAAGCGCACACCCGCCAGGATCGCGCCGGCTTCGAGCACCGTCGGCGACAACGGCTGCCGGGCCGCCTCCTGGAGCCAAGCGGGGGGTACCGAGGCGAGGATCGTCACGGCGAGAGACTACCGCCCGACCGCCGTGGAGCGGTAGCTTCTGGCCAGTGGCCCGATCCATCCTCGCGCGGCTGGGCTTGGCACGCGCCGATGCGCGGGCTTGGGCCTTGTACGACTGGGCGAACAGCGCCATGTACACCGTGGTGATCACCGCGATCTACCCGGTCTGGTACAGAAGCCGGATCGCCGCCGGCCTCGACGACGACGCCAAGCGCACGACCTTCGCCTGGACCACCACGCTAGCGCTCGTGCTGGCGGCGTTCGCCTCGCCCGTGTTGGGCGCCATGGCCGACCGCCTGGCCGCGAAGAAGCGCTTCTTCGGAGCGTTCCTGGCCTTCGGCGTCGGCTGTTGCGCCGCCCTCGCCACGCTCGAGCCCGGTCAGTGGCTGCTCGGTTGCGCGCTGTTCTTCGGCGTGAACCTCGGCGCCGTGGGCAGCTTCGTCTTCTACGACGCCATGTTGGTGGATGTCGCCGAGCCGCGCGACTACGACGCCCTGTCGACCTCGGGCTACGCGCTCGGGTATCTGGGCGGCGGCCTCGCCTTGGCGCTGGTGGCCGTGCTCATCCTCCAGCATCCGTTGCCTGGATCGGAGCAGGACCCCGACCTCGCCATCCGCGCCGGCTTCCTTCTCGTGGCGGGTTGGTGGGCGCTCTTCAGCATCCCGATCCTCTTGCGTGTCAAGGAAACCCGACGTCCGGCCTCGAGTTGCGGGCTGCGCTCGGCGGTGGGCGCGTCGGTGCGCGACATGTTCGGGCTGTGGCGCGAGCTGCGCGGGTGCCGCGACGCGTGGCTCTTCCTGCTGGCCTTCTTCGCCTACAACGACGGCATCGGCACCATCATCCGCATGGCCACCTCGTTCGGCGAGGAGAAGGGACTCTCCACCGCCGACATGCTGGAGGCCATCCTGCTCGTGCAAGTGGTGGGCATCCCGGCCACGCTGCTCTTCGGTCGCCTGGCGGGCTTGCTCGGCCCCAAGGCCGCGCTGCACTGCGCGATCGGAGCCTACATCCTGGCCGCCTTGCAGGCGCGCGGCCTCGAGGACGCCGACGACTTCCGGGTGCTGGCGCTCCTGGTCGGCCTGGTGCAGGGCGGGGCGCAGGCGCTGTCCCGTTCGCTGTACGCCAGCCTCGTGCCGGCCGATCGTCAAGCCGAGTACTTCGGGCTGTTCGCGACGCTGGAGAAGTTCGCGGGGATCCTCGGCCCCCTCAGCTTCGCGCTCCTGCCCTCGACCGACGCCGCCTTGCTGTGCGTGGTTGGCTTCTTCGTGGTTGGCGCGGTGCTGCTCGTCTTCGTGGATGTGGAACGGGGCCGTTCGGCCGTCCGCGGCGGTCAAGCGCCTTGCGATGGTCACGACCGGGGGTAAGCTCGCTGCCATGCGCACTGCCTCCGCGGGTGATCTCGTTCGCGCCCATGTGGTGGCGCGCCTGGCCGACGGATCCGTTTGGATGGACTCACGGCAGGCGCAGCCCCTCGACTTCAAGGCGGGTGGCGACGATGTGATCCCCGGCGTGTCGCACGCCGTGGTGGGCATGACCCAAGGCGAGATCAAGTTGCTGGCCCTCGCGCCCGAGGACGCCTATGGGTCGCGGGACGAGGATCTGGTCGCGCGCTTGCCGCGCGAGCACCTGGGCCTCGAGGTCGCGGTGGGCGACACGCTGCAGGCCCAAAGGGATGGCGCCGAGATGACCGTCTGGGTCAAGGAGGTCTCGAGCGGCGAGGTGGTCCTCGACGGCAACCATCCCTTGGCCGGTTGCAGCCTGCTCGTCGAGATCGAACTGGTTGGCGTGCTGGAAGGCTGATTTCGTCGCCTGCACGAGGCTGCAACCTTTCCGCGCCGACTGCGCTATGCTTGAGGCGGTCCGAGGTGGAGCTCTCGCCCCCCCCCCGAGAGCTCCCGACCGCGGACTCGTCCCTAGTCCGGCCCGACGCTTTCCATGGCGCATCGCGTGTACGTGGGCAACCTGCCCTTCACTTGCTCCCCCGAGGACTTGAAGCAGCTCTTCGCTGCGCACGCCCCGACCGGTTCGTCGATCGTGATCGACCGGGACACGGGGCGTTCGCGCGGTTTCGGCTTCGTCGACTTCGCGTCGACCGAGTCCATGTTGCTCGCCATCCAGGCGATGAACGGACACCTCGTGGTCGGACGACCATTGACCGTGTCGGAGGCGCGCGAGCGCCAGCCAGGCGATCGTCCTCCGCGCCCAAGCGGCGGAGGCGGCCCCGGACGTCCCTTTCCATCTCCCGGCTCCGCTGGAGCGCGTCCCATGGGGGATGCTCCGCGTCCAACCTTCGGTGCATCCAACACGCCGACGCGCAGCTCGCCACCCGCTGGCGCCCCCGGGCCGGATCGTCCGCGCACGGGCGGCAAGAAGCCGTGGGAACGCAAGGAGCGTGGCGATCGCTGGTCCGACGGTGGAGGCAAGGCTCGGCGCAGGCGCGACTCCGAGGGCGAGGACGACGAGGGATTCTGAGCGCGAGTGCGTCGCAGTTCGTCAAGTTCACTTGACGGTCCGGCCGCTGGCGCCTCAGATCCGCAGGATGTCGGGCCGCCCCGCTTGCAGGGGCCAATGCGGCAGGCGCGTCAACACCTCGCCGCCGCACAAGAGCGTGTCTTCGGCCTTGGCGCCCGCGATCGAAGGATTCCATCCATAGCTCTGGCCTTGGACGATCGGCGTGGCATCGCCCGGCGTGGCGATGCGCTCGCGCGTGCGGTAGCCCATCGAGCCGCCTTGATGGTGCCTGCGCCACTCGTCGGGATAGCCCGCCCGCGCGTAGGCGTCGACGCCTTCCTGCAGGGCCTCGCCCAGCGTGCGGCCCGGCCGAGTGGCGCCGTGCAAGGCGGCCTCGACCTCCAACACGGCGCGATGTCGGCGCGACAGCTCCGCGTCGGGCTCGCCGACCGTCAAGAGGCGCGATAGGCAAACCACCAATCCGTGGCGCGTGCCGCACATCCCGGCCAGCAAGTTCCGCCCCACGCGCCTTTCACCCGGGATCGGATGGCGATGGAGGAAGGCGCGCTCGTCGGCGGCCACGAGGCACACGGGCGCATGGATGTCGCGTGCGCGCAGCGCTCCCACCCAACGCGCCGCGATGTCGAGCTCGCGCTCCAAGGGCCGGGTGCGCAGCAACGACTCGGCGCTCGCTTCCGCCGCGTCGCGCGCCAAGGCGCGCAGTCGTGCTTCGTCGGACGCGGTGAGTGGCGCGCGCACCTCCGCCAGCGGGTCGCCCTCGAGGTCCGACAAGATGCGCAGATCGCGCGGCAGCTCGCCTTCCCGCCACCAGGGTCCGCTGGCGATCTCCCATGCCTCGCCGAACTCCTCGTCGGCGAGCCGCGCGGCTTCGATCACGCTCGTCAGGACGACGCGTCGACCGGGCGACCACAACAGGCGCGCGACGCCCTGCGCGCCGAACAAGTCGCAGTGCACATCGGCGCCTTCGGCGAGCCATGCGATGTTGGCCCTGTCGGCCAGCACCACCGCGTCGGCCCCGCGTTGCTCGAGCAGCAACGCGAGGCGCGCCTCCTTCTCCGGATCAGGAGCACGAAGGCGCGCCATGGTCCAAGTCTCGCTGCTGGCGTGGTCGACCGCCGCCGACCTCAGTTGCGCACGATGGCGACGAGTTCGACATCGAACACGAGCATCGCCGCGGGCGGAATCACGGGCGGACGGCCGCCGGCGCCATAGGCGAGTTGGTGGGGGATCAGGAGCTTGCGCTTGCCCCCGACCTTCATCGTGGCGACGCCCTCGGTCCAACCCTTGATGACGCCGTTCAACGGGAACTCGGCCGGTTGGCCGCGATCGACCGAGCTGTCGAACTTGGTGCCGTCCAGCAGCCAACCCGAGTAGTGCACGCGCACGGTGGAGCTCGAACTGGCCGGCTGCGCACCGTCGCCGACCTTGAGGTCGTGGTACTTCAAGCCCGAGGCCGTCGTGGTCCAATTGCCGGACATGGCATCGCCGGGCGCGGTCCAAGTCGGGATCTCCACCGGCGTGGCGGCGCCGGATTCGCCATCGACGCGGACCGTCCAGGCCTTGTCGCCACCGACGCACTCGACGGTGTAGATCGCCTTGCCGTCCTCGAGGGCCAAGGCGGCGCGCACCGCCTTGCCGTTGACCGCCTTCGCGGCGCTGGCCGAGGCGTCCGCGAGGTTCACCTTGGCGGCGTCGGTCAGGCGGTACAACTCGGCGGGCGTGGGCGGGAGGTTCGTGTAGTCCTTCTGGGCCAAGGTGTAGGTGGCGGCGGCGATCCCGGCGAGGGCCGCGACGGCGATGAGGGTGGTCTTCATGGGATTGTTCGGCGCCGCACTGCGCAAGAAGGCGCCGCGGCGGGCGGATGGTAGCCGAGCCGCACCGTCCGGACACCAAGCCACCCGGCCATTCGAGCTCGCCACGAATCGAGTTCGGTTTCAAGTCAGCTGTCTCGCAATTGCGACATAGTAGCCAGCATCGTTGGTCGCCCGGGCAGGCGCGACCGCGGCTGGCAGGCCGCGCGGTGTGCACGGAGGGCAGTTGGAGAGTCTAGTCGCCAGGATCAACGCGCCGGGCAGGCGCCGTGGCGCGCGCGGGTTCACCCTGATCGAGTTGACGGTGGCGATCGCCGTGCTGCTCGTGGCGGTGCTCTCGACTGGCGTGGCGCAGTTGTCCGCCCTGCGCCTGCAGGAGGGCGCCAAGGAGACGACCTGGGCCAACGCCGCCCTCGAGTCCGCCATGGAGTCGATCCTGGCCCACAGTCTCGACGACCTGCAGGCGGCGCATCCAGCCGACCAACCCATGCCTGGATTCGCCGCGCCCGGCATCGCTGATCTGCGGATCGTGCCGACCTACCCCGGGTGGACCACCGGCGCAGAGCCGCCCGATCCGTTGACCATCGTCGTCACGGCCACATGGACGGACCGGCGCGGACAGGAGCGGCGCGACATCCTGAGGGGGATGAAGACGCGATGATGCACTTCACCCATCCTCGCGGCCGAGCGCGCGCGGGCTTCACGCTGCTCGAAGTGGCCATCTCTTCGTCGGTGCTCTTCTTGATCACCGCCGCCTTGGTGCAGCAACTGGAGTCCACGCGACGCGTGGCCTTGGTGGCGCGCACCGGCGAGCGGTTGCATGCCAGCGGCACGAGCGCGCTGAAGGCCGTGGGAGACGAGTTGCGGCGCTCGGCGCGCACATGGGTGGACGGCGTCGAATACCCCTTGCTCTGCGTCGATGGCGACCCTGGTGCAGGCCCTGGTTACCTGGCCCACCAAGGGGCGATCGAACACGCGGAGATCGGCGAGCCTGATCATGGCCCCAATGTGGAGCTGGCGTTCGCCATGCCACAGATGCGACGACTCGCGGAGGGCGCGGACGGTCGCAACTACTGCCTCGACTGCGACGAGGACGAGCTCGACCCGGACATGTACCACGATCCGGACGAAGCGGTTGGCGACTTCGCGCGCATCTACCAAGCGCCCTACATCGACCCCGTCACGGGGCTTGTGCGTTGGTCGGACGAACTGGCGTCGCTCGCGGTCGTGCCCGATGCACGCGGGCGCAATGCGCTGGAGCTGCGCGTCGCCGGCGTGCGAACCAAGACCCTCGCGCGTGATGTGGAGCGCATCGTGTGCGACACCAGCGCGACCGACCCGGTGGGCGTGCCCGTGGGCGCCGTGCGCGTGCGTCTGTGGCTGCGCTCGCGCGACGAGACCGGCGCACTGCAGCGTTGGAGGGGCGAGAGCGTCATTCACCTGAGGAACGACTGATCGTGGGGCGAGCAAGGGAAACGAGGGGAGATTCGAGATGGAACTAGGACATGGACCGAGGGGCGCGCGACGCTCCCGCCGCGGCGCGGCGCTGATCTACGCGGCGTTCGGGGCGTTGCTGGCTGGTGGACTCGTGGCCACCACGCTGAGCTTGTCGTTGTCGGCCAAGAAGACCGCCGACGCGCGACGCGAGCACGGAGCCGCGCGCTTCCTCGCGGAGGGCGGCACCGAGGCCGCCAAGAAGGCCATCCAACAGGCTCTGGCCAATTGGGAGGATGTCCCCACCTCGGGCGAGGTCGACATCGATGGTCGCTCGGTCGCTTGGGCGGTCCGGCCCACGGGCTACGACCATGTGGAGGAGGACGAATCCGGCATCCAGACCCAGGTCGTCGGCTACGAAGTGCGCGCGCGAGCCGAAGTCGACGGCACGACGCAGGAGTCCCTGCGTTGGATGAACGCGCGCATCACGCCGCTCTTCCAGTTCGCCGTGTTCTACACGAACGACCTCGAGGTGAACCCCGGCGCCAACATGACGATCAACGGGCGGGTGCACTCGAATGGAGACATGCACCTGACCAGCAATGGCGCGACACTGACGCTGAACACGAACTACGTGCGCGCCGTGGGCGACATCCGGCGCCACCGCAAGGACGATCCGAACAACACCGGCGGCACGGTGCGCATTCGCCAGTGGGTGGCCGATCCCTTCAGCGCCGCCGAGCCGCTTTCCTACTACACGCTCTGGTCGAAGTCCCAGATGTCGGGCATGGGCATCGCCAGCACGAGCGGCTTCGACAGCGCCTTCACGCTCGGTCACGACGCCGAGTTGGACGGTTCCTTCTTGGAGGATGGCGACTTGCTGCCCTTCGGCCCGGGCGCGCTCGAGTACTGGGGGCCACCCGAGGGCTACGCGGGCGGCGGCGGCAACACCGTGCAGTGTTCGGACCACGACGTGGGAGAGGCGGTCGTGCCGCGCATCGGCTCGATCGCCATGTACGAAGAAGCCACGGGTGGCGACTTCATCTACGACGCCGCGTCGCAGTCGCACCTGCCTGCGCCAGGAGGTCCCGGGACCGGCACGCACTCCAAGGGCTTCTACCACGACAACGCCGGGCTCTCGATCGTGGTCGAGCCCAACGGCACGACTTGGAAGGCCTTCGACCAGCACGGCATCGAGGTGACCGCCAGCATCTCCGCCGCCGGCGCGATCGCCTTCAAGGACATCTACGACGCGCGCCAGGCGAATGGTGTCGCCGGCACGGTGCGCGTGCTCGACATCGACATGCAGAAGCTGAATGCCTCGGGCAAGTGGCCGGCCAACGGCTTGTTGTACGCGGCCCACAAGGGGGCCACTACGGGCGTGAATTCGAAGGGCGTGCGCTTGTCCAATGGCACGACCTTGCCCCACAAGTTGACCGTCGCGAGCGAGAACGCCATGTACATCAAGGGCGACTACAACAAGGGCAGCGCCAGCGTCTCGAAGAAGCCAGCCGCGGTGATCGGCGACGCCATCAACCTGTTGTCGAACTCGTGGAACGACAGCAAGACCCACTCGAGCGGTCTGCCGGCCGCGACGGCGACCACCTACAACATGGCGATGATCTCGGGCAACCAGGACACCGTCGGTTCGACCTACAACGGCGGCCTCGAGAACTTGCCGCGCTTCCACGAGAATTGGACCGGCAAGGCTTGCAACATCAAGGGTTCCTTGGTCAACACCTGGAACTCGGCCCACGCCACCGGGCAGTGGGTGTACGGCGGGAACCGCTACACGGCGCCCAACCGCAATTGGACCTACGACACGGACTTCAACGACGTGTCGAAG
The DNA here is from genome assembly GCA_005789645.1 of Planctomycetia bacterium. Taxonomy (GTDB): domain Bacteria; phylum Planctomycetota; class UBA1135; order UBA1135; genus SXXH01. The sequence continues at coordinate 5,458 of SXXH01000032.1, read as the reverse complement.
CTCCCGCCCTTCACGCCGCGCGCCGTGTCCGCCGTCGACGTGGCCCAGCTGTGACCGGGGAGTCGGCGTCCGCTCGCCCCCTTCCCGAAGGGTCGCGCTTCGTGTAGACGAGGATGCACGGAGGAGCGGCGATGCACGGCAAGTCAGGCATGGATGGTGGCGAGGCGCGGCACGGCGATGGGGCGTTGCGGCGGCTCGAGTCGTGGGTCGCCAAGCGCGAAGGGCGTCCGGGCTGGCTCTCGGCGTCCTTGCGCACCGCCTTGCTGGCGGGACGCGCCTTCGTGGCCGACAGGTGCTTGTTCCGCGCTTCGGCGCTGACCTACACGACGGTGCTGTCGCTCGTGCCGCTCCTCGCCTTGGCCTTCGCGGTGGCCAAGGGCTTCGGGTTCTACGGCGCGTTGCTCGAGGACAGCATCGGACCGTTCCTCGACCGCACCTTCGGCCCGCTGCAGGAGACGACTCCGCTCGTCGTGCGCGAGGCGGGCGCGCACGAGATGCGCGTGGCCATCGAGCAGGTCCTGCGCTTCGTGGAGCGCACCGATGTGTCGGGCCTCGGCTTGTTCGGACTGCTGTTGCTGCTCTACTCGGTGGTCAAGCTGCTCTCCGAAGTCGAGGTCGGCTTCAACGACATCTGGCGCGTCTCCCGCGCGCGCACCTGGGTGCGCAAGATCGCGGATTACCTCGCGCTGGTGGTGGTCGCGCCGATCTTCGTGTTCACCGCGGCGGGCACGACCACGGCCTTGTCCAACAGCTCGTTGGTCGAATTCCTGCGCGTGGACTTGGGGCTCGGCTCGTTCCTCGAGGCCTCGATCAAGTTCGCGCCCGTCTTCGCGCTGTGGATCGGCTTCACCTTCGTCTACATGACGATGCCGAACACGCGCGTGCGGTTCCTGCACGCGTTGTGCGGTGCCATCGTGGCGGGGACCCTGTGGCAGCTGGTGCTCTTGGCGCACATCCAGTTCCAAATCGGCATCGCCAAGCACAACGCCATCTACTCGAGCTTCGCCGCCCTGCCGATCTTTCTCCTGTGGGTGCACATCAGCTGGACGACGGTGCTCATGGGCGCCGAAGTCGCGCGCGCCCGCGCCATCGAGCCTGCCTGGGGCGGCCCGGCTTCGGAAGGGGTGGGCGCGGCGCAACGCCAGATGGCCGGACTGCGCGCCATGGCGCGCCTCGCCGCGGACCATCTGCGCGGCGGGCCGTTGCGGACTGCGTCCGATCTGGGCGCTCAACTCTCGGTCGATCCCGGCTTGCTCGACGAGGTCCTGCGTCGTTGCGCCCGAGCCGGACTCGTGCGCGAAGCGGTCGATGGCGCGCAGCGCGGCTGGGTGCTGGCTCGCGACGCCGAAGCGGTGCGCTTGGCGGACGTGCTCGACGCCATCGACGAACGTGGCCTGACGCGTCCGCCTCGCGCTGAAGCGCTGGACCACGAGCTCTCCCGGCGGCTGGAGGCATTGCTGCACGAGAGGGCGGACTCCGCCCACAACCGCAGCTTGCGCAGCCTGGTCGAGGCGGCCGAAGCCCACGGCGACGACAAGGAGGCGCTCGCGGCGGGCGGAGCGCGTCGCGAGGCTGCGCTGGGCTGAGTCCGTCCAGTGTCGCGAGGCGCGGCCTACGCCCCGCTAGCGCCCAGCCTTCGCTTCGACGGAGCGGAAGAGCTCTTCGGGCAGGTCCGCCGCGACGCGCGCCCAGTGGAGGAACGCCACGGCCCCGAGCTGCAGCTCGCGTGGATGCACCGCTTCGAGCCTGTCGCTGTCGGCATGGTGGTAGTCGAAGTAGCGCGCCCCGGAGATGAGCAGCAAGCCCACGGCGGCGCCACGCTCCTTCAACGGCCCGACATCCACGCCGCCGCCGCCCTTGATCACCATCCCGGCCGCGATCGGCTCGAGCGCGCGCCCCGCGTCGCGCAGCGCGGCGATGAGCGCCTCGGGACCATCGATGGACAAGCCGATGGGCGCGAAGCCGCCGCTGTCGGACTCGAGCGCGAGTCGCACCTCGCCTTGGGGCGTGGCGTCGCGCTGGGCTTCGCCGCCGCGCACGCCGTTCTCTTCGTTCGTGTACAGGACGACGCGCAGGCCGCGCTTGTGCTTCCACCCATCACGTGCGGCGAGCCGCAGGGCTTCGATGGCGTGGACGCAGCCCGCACCATCGTCGTGCGCACCTTGGCCCACATCCCAGGCGTCGATGTGGCCGGACAAGAGCACGACCCCGGCGGCCGGGTCCAAGCCCGGCAAGTCGGCCACGATGTTGGCCGAGGGCTTGTCGGGCAGGCTGCGGCACGACAGTTCGAGCTTGAGCTTGAGCGGTCCGCGCGCCAAGGCCGCCGCGAGGCGATCGGCGCCCAAGGTGGAGACGGCGGCGGCGGGGATGCGCGCCACGCCCTCTTCGTAGCGCATGGCGCCCGTGTGCGGATGGTCGTCGAGGCGCGGCGAAACGCTGCGCACGATGACCGCCACCGCGCCCAGCTTGGCGGCTTCGGAGGCTCCGCGCGCACGCTGCCACACCGCGCGACCGTAGGCCTCGCCGGTCGAGGCGCGCGCGGCGTCGAAGGGCTCGTCGAAGAACACGATGCAACCCTTGGCGCCCTCGCCGAGCTTGGCGAGGTCCTCGCGCACCGCGACACGCACCACCGGCGCTTCGATGCCGGTTTCCGGGGTGCCCACGCTGCCTCCCAAGGCGAGGATCGGCAGCGGAGTGCGCGCCTCGGGCTGTTCGCCGACGATCTGCAGGCGCCCGATCGCGCCACGCTCCCAATGCGGAACGAGGCACGGCACGCGGCGCACTTGCGCGCCGGGAATGGCCTTCAACATCCGCTCGCCCCAGTCGAGGGCGTCGTCGAGTCCCTTGGATCCCGACAGGCGGTGGGGCGCGACGCGGCACAACTCCTCGAGATAGCTCCAAGCCTTGCCGTCGCGCAGCCCCTTGGCGATGGCGTCGTCGTTGGCGGGAGCAGGAAGAGAAGCAGAGGCGGAGGCGTGGGCGCCAGGGCCATCGTGGAAGCTGGTCGCTGTGGTCGCCGCGCAGAGGCAGGGCAGGAGCAACCAGAGGAAGGCGTGGTTCAGGCGTTGCATGCTAGTGCTTTCCTTCGAGGCGAGGCGCTTGCGGCGCGGGAGGTTGGAGCAACCACCTGGATTTCCGGCGTTGTGATCGTGCCGCGACTTCAGTGGGCGTGCGCGCCCGGACCGTGCGCGTGGCCGTGCGACAGCTCTTCGGGGGTGGCCTGGCGCGCATCGAGCAAGCGCACCACGACATGCAAGGTCCGTCCAGCCAGCGGGTGGTTGGCGTCGAGCAACACTACTTCCGCTTCCACCGCCAGCACGCGCGCCACATGCCGACGACCTGCTTCATTGCGCGCTTCGAACTGCATTCCCACCGCCACATCTCCTTGGAAACGCTCGCGCGGAATGCGCTGCACCAAGCGATCATCGTGGAAGCCGTAGGCCTCGGATGGCGGGAGCTTGGCCACGAGCTCCTCGCCGGGTTCGAGACCGATCAGCGCCTCTTCCAGCGCAGGAAACAGCGTGCGTCGTCCCATTAGGAAGACCAGCGGATGACCAGGAGGGGAGGCGTCGAGCAAAGTGCCCTCCTCGTCCTTCATCTCGAATTCGATGGTGGCGATGGAGTCGGATTGCAGGCCCATGGGAGAGATAAAGTCTAGTGACTCCGCCGGCGAATGCCAAAGCCGGGCGAGTACCAATCCTGATCCCGCGGACAGGCGCAATGTCCGCGGGTTGTCCTTGCGCTCTTGCCACCGCGTTCGCCATGCTGAGCGCCATTGAAAGATCGCCGGGCGCCGATCCATGCAGCGCGCGAACCGGATCCAAAGGCAAATAGGAACACACAAGCACCATGGCCAAGAAGAAGACCAGCGGCGAAAAGGCGGGACGTCGTCAACGCCGCAGCATCGACGAACGAGTGGCTGCTTTGCAGCAGCAGATCGAACTCTTGAAGCAGCGCGCCGAGTCCGCCTCCGCCAAGAAGGACCCGCACATGAAGAAGGCGCTGACCATCCTGCGCGCGCTCGACCGCGCCTTGGTCGCCGCCAACGAAGCCGGCCACGAAGTGCGCCACGGGCTCGCCGCGGCGCGCAAGCCGCTGGGCGACTACCTCGAGGGCCAAGGCATCCGCCTGCCCAAGGCCAGCATGCCGCGCGGCCGCAAGCCCAAGTCCTTGGCGGGCTGAGCCTGCGATCTTCCGCGGCGTGGCTGGACCTTCGGCGTCCGTCGCACCGCGCCCCCGGCGCCGACCGGGGACTCCGTTCAACGGAAGTCCCCGGCCGGCGCCGAGGCTTGGGGCGGCGCCCGCGCCGCTACCATGCCGAGATGAAGTTGCTTCTCGTCTCCAACTCCACTCTGCACGGGCAGGGCTACCTCGATCATTGCGCTGCAGCCATGCGGGCCTTCCTCGGACCCGAGGTGCGCCGCGTCCTCTTCGTGCCCTACGCCTTGGCCGACCGGGACGCCTACCATGCCAAGGCCAAGACGCGCTTCGAGGCGTTGAGCCTGCAACTCGACAGCGTGCACCAAGCCTCCGATCCGCGCGCGGCCGCGGCCGAAGCCCAGGCTTTCTTCGTCGGGGGCGGCAACACCTTCCGTTTGCTGGCGGAACTCCGGCGCCAAGGCCTGCTTTCCGCCATCCGCGATGCCGTGGGTGCCGGCACGCCCTACATGGGCTCTTCGGCCGGCTCGAACGTGGCTTGCGCCACCATCATGACGACCAACGACATGCCCATCGTCGATCCGGGCGGCTTTGATGCACTCGGGCTCGTGCCGTTCCAACTCAACCCGCATTACCTCGATCCGGTGCCCGGCTCGACGCACATGGGCGAAACCCGCGAGGAAAGGCTGCGCCAGTACCACGAAGTGAACTGCCGTCCGGTGGTCGGCCTGCGAGAGGGCGCTTGGCTGCGCATTGAAGGAGGGGCGGTCCACCTGGAAGGCAGCAGCGGCGCACGCCTGTTTTTCCCGGGAAAAACACCCCTCGAGACCATGCCGCCCAGCCGCCTCGAGTTGCCGCTGGGCTGAGTAGGCGCCGGAAACAGGCGAGAATCACCGCTTGAAAACGCAGTTTTTTTCTTTGGACACGCTCGCGGGGACTGCTATCACGAACTAGTGCACCGGTTTTTGCCGGTGAAAACCAGTCCAACGACAAGAGAATCCACTCCTTCACCGAAGGAATCCATGGCCAAGAAAACCACCAAGGCCGCCGCCAAGGCGCCCGCCAAGATCTCCCCCGCCAAGAAGGGCAGCCCGCGCACCAAGGGCGCCTTCTACACGACGATCGCCGAGCACACCCAGCTCACCCGCAAGCAAGTCGCCTCGGTCTTCGACACCATGGGCCGCATCATCGCCGCCGACCTGGCCAAGGGCGGCTCGGAAGTGCTGAACATCGCCGGCCTGATGAAGGTCACCGTGACGCGCAAGCCCGCCACCAAGGCGCGCACGGGCATCAACCCGTT
>SXXH01000031.1 GCA_005789645.1 Planctomycetia bacterium | reverse complement strand
TCGTTGACGATCACGGCCACGCGTCGGCCGTGCCTGTGGCGCAGGACGTGGTTCAGGAGCGTGGTCTTGCCAGCCCCGAGGAAGCCCGAGAGGACGGTGACGGGGACGGGGGCGGGACGGGCGGCGGCTTGCGTGGTCATGGCGCGGGGTGGACATCCAAGGGGGTGGTGTCCCACGACATCTCGTTCCCGGCCGGCGACAAGGGGTTCGCGGACTCCCGCCAAAAGGCGTCCGCACCGGGCGCTTGCAGCCGGATCCCGACGGACTAACCTGTCTCCTGCACAAGTCTTGCCGAATCGGCGCGCCCCGCCGCACGCGGCGAGGCTAGATCTGGACGCCATGTCGAACCTCCGCCAGCTGCTCGTCCCCGCCCTCCTCGCCTGCCTCGCGACCACGGCTCGCGCCGTGCAAGTCGCCCCGCAAGCTCTCCCGCCCGCCACGACGGTCGGCCCGGCGCAGGCGACCGCGGAATCCACGCTGGATCTCGGGCCCGACATCGACAAGGCCCTGCGCTGGCTACGCTACGCCCAAGACCGCGAAAGCGGCGGATACGGGCCGGATGTCGCCACCACGGCGCTGGTGTTGCGCGCCCTGCGCGAGTCGCCGCGCAGGTACCAGGCGATCGATGGTCCCTTCGTGCAACGCGCCCTCGACTACCTCCTCGCGCGGCAAGTGCAGGATGGCTCGATCGCCGATGCCGGCGCGAGCGGCGCCGAACGCGTGCGCCAAACGCGCCTCGCCGCGGCGGCCTTGACGCTGCACGCCAGCGAATCCAACAAGGCCGCCTTGGGAGCCGCGCTCAAGCATCTTGGCGCCGATTCGTCCGGCGACCCATGGAGCGACCAGCCCTTGCCGGAGTCGAAGCCCGCGCTGCGCAAGCTCGCCACAGACCTGTTGGCGAGGCGCAAGAGCGATGGATCCTGGGATGGATCCGTGCGCGCCACGGCCGATGCCGCGGTGTTGCTCGTGCGCGCCGCGCCGCTGCTCAAGCCGACGGCCGCGGGTCCGAAGGGCACCAAGCCCTTGCCGGCCTTCGAGCCTGCCGACAAGCAGGCCGCGCTGGCTTCCATGTCGCGGGGCGCACGCTTCCTCGTCTCCATCGCGCAGGACGGAAGGTGGGGCGAACCGGGCAAGCCCGACGCGGGCGTGACGGCCATGGCGTTGGGCGCGTTGCTGGCGACGCCGACCCCGCGCGAAGAGCCGATCCAGAAGGCCATCGACGCCGGCCTCCAGTGGTTGGTGTCCCTGCAGCAGCCCGACGGCTCGATCCACCAAGGCAAGGTCGCGAACTACGTCACCTCGGCGGCCGTGATGGCGCTCGCAGCCGACGGTCGCGAGGCGCACCGCGCGGCGCTCTTGCGGGCGCGCGACTGGCTCGTGGCGCTGCAACTCGGCCCAGAGGACAACTACGCGGAGGACCATCCCTACTACGGCGGGATCGGCTATGGTTCGTCGGAGCGGCCCGACTTGTCGAACCTGCAGATGGCGCTGGAGGCGCTGTCGGTGGCGGGCCTCGACAAGGACCACGAGGCCTTCCGGCGCAGCTTGCGCTTTCTCGAGCGCTGCCAAAATCGATCGGAGCGCAACGACGTGCGGATCCCCGAGGGCGGCCAGGTCGTCGTGTCGGGCGACGACGGCGGCTCGGCCTACGCGCCGGGCCAGAGCATGGCCGGCTACATCGAGCTCGACGGCGGCCGCAAGATCCCGCGCAGCTACGGTTCGATGACCTACGCGCTCTTGAAGAGCTACATCTTCGCCGGCGTGCCCAAGGACGATCCGCGCGTGAAGGCGGCCCAGGAGTGGCTGCGACGCAACTACACGCTCGACGTCAACCCGGGCTTCGAGGCCGCGGAGGACCCGTCGGCCGCCTTCCAGGGCTTGTACTACTACTTCTCGACGATGGCGCGCACGCTGGAATTGGCGGGCGATTCGAACATCATCGACGCGCGCGGCGAGTCGCGCTCGTGGCGCAAGGACCTCGCCGGGCGCCTCGTCGCCATCCAGAGGAAGGACGACGGCTCGTGGCTGAACGAGAACTCGCCACGCTGGTACGAAGGCAACCCGATCCTCGCCACCAGCTACGCGCTGCTGTCGCTGGGAAGCTGCGTGCGCGGTCAGTGACCCGCGCGCGGCGATGTCGCGCCCGTCAAGTGCAATTGACAAGCGGCGCGGACGGATCGAGCGATCCGACCGCGCCGCCTGTTTGGATGCTTGGCCGAGGGCTCGACGGCCCGCCTGGCCCTACTTGAGCTGCTCCCAGTACTCGGCTGGCATGTCGTGCGCCAGCTTGAGCGCGCCGTTGGCCCCGCCGTAGACCGGCTCCTCGATTCGGATCACCCGGCCGGAGCCGAGGCGCTCGTGCATCTGCCGCTCGACCTCGTGGTCGAGGCCCTTGATCTGGCTGCCGCCGCCGGCCAGCAGGACGCGGCCCTTCAGGCGCTCCTGGAACTCGGGGTCGAAGCTAGCCACGAGCTGCTGGATGCCATCGACGATGGGCGGCACGATGCTGCGGCAAGCGGCCTTGACCTGCTCGGTCAGGTCGAACTCCGTAGGCTTGCCCATCACGGGCAGCTTGACGAGGGCGCGCGGCATCTCGTCGAGGACCGAGGCGTGCTTCTCCTTGATCGCCTTGACCATCTCCTTGGAGAAATCAGCTCCGGGGCAGTTCGCCTTGATCAACTCCGCGAGCTTGGAGTCGACATGGTCGCCGGCGAAGGTGTTGGTGATCTGGTCGGCGTCCTCGGGCATCGTGCCATGCATGCGGCACATGTCCGTGGTGCCGGCGCCGATGTCGACCACGAGCACGTCGTCCAGCATGTCCAGGCCGTAGGCCACCGAGAAGGGTTCGGAGCACAGCATGACTGAGTTGACGGTCGAGCGCGCGGCGTCGAGGATCGCCTGCTTGTTCTTGATCGACGCCTGCGCCGGGGCGCCAATGACGGCGTAGACCAGCTCGTCCGCCTTGGGGCGCGCGCGACGAATGATCTCCTTGATCAAGTCGATGGCCGCGCGCATGTTGCCCTCGGGGTCGGAATCGGCCTGGATCACGCCGTGCGCGAGCGGCCGGTAGAGCTTCAACGAGAGACGGTTGGCGATCGCCTCGTCGCCGTAGAGCGTCTCCTTCCCGAGCTTCTTCAACGCCACCGGATCCTTGGCGTAGCCCACGTAGGAAGCGACGGTCTCGCGCACGCCGTTGCTGGCGGCGACGGAGGTGCGCGACGTGCCGAGGTCGATGCCGAGGTAGAGGACGCCCTTGTCCTTCGCGTCGGGGATTGTCATGGCGGAATGCTGTCTCTCGGGCTTTGGGTGAATGGTGGGTGGAAGTCTAGCAGCAGCTGGCGCTTGCTGGGACGCGACAGGGCTTCAGGTCCCCGCCCCGTCCCCGACGGCGCCACCTTCCTTGGCCTTCGAGCGCAAGGCGAGGTTGGCTTCGAAGATGGTGCGCATCATCTCGCGCTTCCTCTCGTGCTGCGCCTCGTCGGACGAAAGTCCCTGGACCTCGCGGTAGATCGAGGGCACGCCCACGTCCACCTGCCGGGCGGAGCGCACGCGGCGCAGCTCCTCCTCCGACACGTCGAGCATCGCCATCAACTTGGCGACGCGACGCTCGAGCAGTTCGATCTTCAAGTCGCGCTCGACGAGCTCGTCCGACAGGCTGGGCCGCGGGCGAGCCGGCCCGGAAGGGGCGACGAACGCGGCCGGGATGGGCGCCGGCGGCGCCTCGACGCCGCGACGCCGCGACTCGTGCAGGCGGTAGAGCTCGGTCTCCACATGCCGGTCGCCCCCGGCCTTCTGGGCCACGAGCAAGCCTTCCTCCGCGACTGCGACGAGGGTGTCGAACGAGTGCGCGTCCTCCGCGCCGTTGTGCGACACGCCCACCGAGGCGGTGACCTTCAGCATGCGTCCATCGAGGTCGAACGACTGGCGCTTGACGGCCGCGAGCAGGCGCTTGGCGAGCAACGCGCCGGTCTCCTTGTTCGTGTGCGACCACAAGACGAGCAGGCGATCGCCGGCAAGCCGTCCGAGCAGGTCGGAGTCGCGCATGGCCGCGCGCACGACGCGCACGACGCTCTTGACGATGGTCTCGCGCGCCTCGTAGCCGTAGAGGTCCTGCAACTGGTCGAGGCGGTCGATGGAGAGCACGCTGCAGACGACCGGGTACTTGTAGCGCCGGGCCCGTTCATGCTCGGTGCGCAGGAAATGCTCGATCTCGGCGGGCCCGAAGAGCCCACCGTCGTCGCCCTCGAAGCGCACGCCGCCGTAGTCAACCATGTTCGTCGCGGCGCCATGGTCAGGACCGGGCGCGCGCGAGTCAACCTCGCGCGCGGCAAGACCTTCCTTGATGGACGCCGACGTCCGTGCATCGGCAGGCGGGCGGAGCACCCTTGAGGCGCTCCCATGCCGGCTGGATCCACTCCTCTGGAAGGAAGTTCCAGGCCAACGACGAGCCTCGGCGCGACTAGAGGGCGAAGCCGCCGGCGACCGGCAAGTCCACGCCCGTCACATGACGCGCCTCTGTGGAGCACAGCCAGCGCACCGCGTTGGCGAGGTCGCCGGGTGTCGTGGCGCCGAGCAAGGGCACCCTGGCGAGGACGGCCGGGTCGAGCGTCTCGGGATCGGCGTCGGGGTGCGGCACGACGCCGGGCGAGACCATGTTCACGCGCACTCCGTGCGTCGCCTCCTCCAGCGACCACGAACGCACGAGGACGAGCAAGGCGCTCTTCGCCGCGCAGTAGGCGGCGCTGCGGCGCCGGCCGCGCAGGCCCTCCAGTCCCGCCACGCCGAAGAAGACCACGGCGCCGCGCGCCGCGCGCAGGTGCGTGCGCGCGGCCTCGAAGGCGCGGGCCGGCCCCACGACCTGCGCGGCGAGCTGCGCTTCGATGCTCGCGCTGCCGTGGTCCTCGAGCGTCCCGGGCAAGTAATCGCCCGCCGCCACGACCAGCGCGTCGAGCCGGCCGTCGAGGGCCACCACGGCCTCGATCACTGCGCGCGCGTCGGCCGGCGCGCCGAGGTCGCAACGACGCGCGCGCGCGCCAAGGCGCGACTGCAAGTGCTCCGCGTTGGCGCCCGGACTGCGCCAAGTGCCGTGCACGACGGCTCCGAGGCGCAGGAACTCGTCCACGCAGGCGGCGCCGATGCCGCGGGAGGCGCCCACGACGAGCACGACGGGAGGTTGGGCCATGCGCCCATCCTACAAGAGGCGCGCGGCCGCCTCGCTCAGGGCAACGCGCCGGCGCGCTCCAGCGGCCACAAGCGCACGCCCACGACACCGACGAGCTGCTCTCCGGCGACCACGCCGAACTCGCGGCTGTCCGAGGAGTGTCGGCGATTGTCGCCCATGACGAAGTACGAGTCGTCCGGCACGACCATGCGCAACGCGCTGCGCGGGTCTTGACGCTCGACGTAGGGCTCGTCGAGCTCGAAGCCGTCGATCCACACGCGACCGTGGCGCACCTCGACGGTCTCGCCCGGCAGCGCCACGACGCGCTTGATGTAGTCGTAGCGCGGATCGAGCGGACAACGCAGCACGACGATGTCGCCACGCGCCACCGAGCCCAACAGCGGGCCGAGCTGGTCGACCAGGATGCGATCGCCATCGTGGATGCCCGGCGACATCGAGCCGCCGCGCACGATGGAGACATGGAACAAGGACATGTACAGCGCCACGAGGAGCGCCCCCGCCTTGGCTCCTGTCCACAGGGCCTCCACGGAGCGCCCGGCGACGGGCTGCTCGACGAGTTGCTCCTGCGCTTCTCCTTGCATGGCTGGGTCAATCGGAGTCCCACAAATGCAAAATGGAAGGAAAGCCAACGATTCTGCTCGAGTCGGCGACTTGGCGGCCGAGAGCGCGCGCCGCTAGGCTCTGCCGCATGCCTTCGCCCCTCGACCGCCGCGCATTGCTCCTCGCTTCGGCTTCCACGATGGCCGCCTGCGGCGCCGTGGGCAGGAAGGAGGACGCAGCGCGAGCCACCGACGCGGAAGCGGCACGGGCGGAACTCTTTTCGCACCTGCGCGGCGTCGCGCATGGGCAGTCTCCCATCGCCGCCGAGGAGCGGGTGGCGCGGCGCGCGCGCGCCGCGCGCCTGCTCGCGGCGCATGGCGCGGACGCCGTGCTGGTCGAACCGGGCGCGACCATGTCGTGGCTGACGGGCGTCTCCTTCGGACGCAGCGAGCGACTGTTCGCGCTGCTCTTGTGCGCCGATGGTTCGCAGGCGTGGATCTGCCCGGCCTTCGAAGCTTCGCGCGTGCGCGCCAAGATCGCCGAGTGCGGCGGCGAGATCGTCGCGTGGCAGGAGCACGAACATCCGTCGCGGCCGCTGGCGGCGGAGCTCGAGCGGCGCCGCGTCGGCGTGCTCTTGGTGGAGAACTCCGTGCGCCACGTGCATGCGGGCCGCCTCGCGCGCGAGTGGAACGGACGCATCGCCCTCGGCGATGCGTGGCTGGTGGACTTGCGCGCGCGCAAGGACGCGCACGAACTCGCCTTGCTGCGGCGCGCCAACGAACTGACGCAGCTCGCCTTGTCCACCGTGGCCCGGACGCTGCGGCCAGGGCTCTCCGGCGACGAAGTGGCGGCGCGCATGGCCGCGGCGCACGCGGCGTTGTCGATGAAGGGTTCGTGGTGCCTGGCGCTGGTGGGAGAGCGGGCGGCGCTGCCGCACGGCGACAACTCGCCGCGCCCCATCGCGCGCGGCGATCTGCTGCTCGTGGACACGGGCGCGACGCTCCTCGAATACCAGAGCGACCACACGCGCACATGGTGCGTCGAAGGCGAACCCGAGGACGAGGCGCGACGCGCATGGGTGGCGACGCGCGACGCCCAACAAGCGGCCTACGCCGCGATCAAGCCGGGCGCGCGCTGCAAGGATGTCGACGCCGCCGCGCGCGCGACGCTCGAACGCGCCGGCTTCGGCGGCGGCTACGAAGCGCTAACCCATCGACTGGGCCACGGCATCGGCGTCGAAGGCCACGAGGATCCATACTTCGACGGCGGCAGCGAAGTCGTGTTGGAGCCCGGCATGACCTTCTCCGACGAGCCGGGTGTGTACCGCGAGGGCCGCTTTGGCGTGCGTCTCGAGGACATCGTGGTCGTGGTCGAAGGCGGAGCCGACCACTTCGGTACTTGGCCGAAGGACTGGGAGGCCCCCTGACATCCGCGGGCGACGGCCGCGTGGGCGCGATTTCGCCTGCGCTTGTCGAATCGAACGCGCCAGGGGCCGTATCCTCTCGGCGCCCCGTCGCCAGCGGCGGGGCGCGCGTCCCCGCATGAGCCCCTTCTCCGCCAGCTTGCGCATCGCGCACGCCGAGCTCTTGTCCTCCTTGCGCGACCGCATGACGATGGTCTACGCGGTGCTGTTGCCGCTGGCACTGTATCCGGTGCTGCTGTTCGTGGTGCTGCAGGTGTTCCTCGTCGTGCGCGGACGCGAACAACACGCGCTGGTGCGCGTCGGCCTGATCGAATCTTCCGGGGCCGCGCCGGCCGGCCAAGAGCGCCTCGCGGATGCCTTGCGCGGCGACGCGAACTCCGGCAGCAGGCCCGGCACGGGGCCCGACGTCGACTCCGGCTCGACATCCGGAGGGCGAGCGTTGGAACCGGTCGAGCTGCTGGCACCGCGCCAAGGCGGCGAAGTCGAAGCGCGCGCGTGGCTCGCCGAGGAGGACGGACCCGACGCGGTGCTCGTGGGCCCGCGCGCCGAAGGCGGAGTGCTCGTCTTCGACTCGACCAAGGGCAAGGGCGAACTGGCCGTGCGCCGGCTGCTGCCGCGACTCGAGGACTTGGCCGAGGACTTGCGCCAAGAAGGCGCGCGCGACGCTGGCTTGGGCGCGGACGCGCTCGATGCGCTGATCGTCGAGGCGCGCCGCGATCTGGCGCCGCAAGAGGACAAGGCCGCCTTCCTGCTCAGCTTCCTGCTGCCGATGCTGATGGTGATGATGACGCTCTCGGGGGCCTTCTATCCCGCCATCGACGCCACGGCCGGCGAGCGCGAGCGTGGCACGCACGACACGACCTTGCTGCTGCCGGTCGCTCGCTCGACCGTCTTGCAGGGCAAGATCCTGGCGGTGGCGGCGCTGGCGATGCTGGCGACCTTGCTCAACGTGCTGGCGATGGGCCTGTCGGTGGGGCATCTCCTCGGGATGCTGAAGGGTGGCGGCGCCGACCTGCAGTTCGAGGTGCCGTGGACCGCCTTCGTGGCCATCGCCCCCCTCGCGTTGCTGTTCGCCTTCTTCGTGGCCGCGACGATGATGGTCTTCGCCTCGCGCGCCAAGACCTTCAAGGAAGGCCAAGCCGCGCTAGGTCCGCTGCAGCTCTTCTTCTACCTGCCGGCGATGGCGGGCGCGCTGCCTGGCCTGGCGTTGACGCCGGCGCTCGCCTGCGTGCCGGTGGTCAACGTCGTGCTCGCCGTCCGCGACCTCTTGAAGGGACGCGTGGCGCCCCTCGAGTACGCGCTGGCGGCCGCGTCGCTGCTCGTGTTGGCGCTCCTCGCCGTGCGCGGAGCGACTTGGTTCCTGCAACGCGAAGAAGGCGGTCGACCGTGGTTCGCGTTCCGTCGCGGCAAGGCCGCCTGATGCCAGCATGACCTCCAACCTCGCCATCGAGGCCGTCGGCCTCAAGAAGAGCTACCACGATCCCAAGCGCGGACGCGTCGAAGCGGTGCGCGGCGTCGATCTCGCCATCCGCCAAGGCGAGGTGTTCGGCCTCCTCGGCCAGAACGGCGCGGGCAAGACCCCGAGCCGG
>SXXH01000317.1 GCA_005789645.1 Planctomycetia bacterium | reverse complement strand
GCGCCGGCAAGTCGACCACGATGAAGATGCTGACGGGCTTCCTCGCCCCGACTTCGGGTCGAGCAGCCATCTGCGGCCACGACGTGGCCAAGTCGCCGCTCGAGGCCAAGCGCGCGCTCGGTTACCTCCCGGAGGGCGCGCCGGCCTACGGCGACATGACTCCGGCCGCGTTCCTCGACTTCATCGCCGACATCCGCGGACTCGCCGGCGCCGACAAGGCGCAGCGCATCGCGACCGTCGTGAAGAAGGTCAACCTCGAGGCGGTGTTGCACCAGCGCATCGAGACCTTGTCGAAGGGCTTCAAGCGCCGCGTGGGACTGGCGCAGGCGATCCTGCACGATCCGCAGGTGTTGGTGCTGGACGAGCCCACCGACGGCCTCGATCCCAACCAGAAGCACGAGGTGCGCTCGCTGATCAAGGAGATGGCGCCCGGCAAGGCCATCGTCCTGTCGACGCACATCCTCGAGGAAGTCGAGGCGGTGTGCACGCGCGCCATCATCATCGCGCAGGGACGCGTGCTGTTCGACGGCACGCCGCAGGAGCTCGCCGCGCGCGGCCCGCTCGATTCCGTCTTCCGCTCGATCACCACCGGCGACAAGGTCGCCCAAGCCTCCTGAACCCGCCGTGAAGAACACCATCGTCCTCTTCAAGCGCGAGCTCGCCGGCTACTTCGCCACGCCGGTCGCCTACGTGTTCATCTTCTTCTACCTGGTCGCGATGGGCGCGCTGCCCTTCGGCCTGGGAGGCTTCTACGAGCGCGAGCAGGCCGACCTGCAGCCGTTCTTCGCCTTCCACCCGTGGCTCTACTTGTTCCTCATTCCGGCGCTGTCGATGCGCCTTTGGGCCGAGGAACGCAAGAGCGGCACGATCGAGCTCTTGATGACGCTGCCCGTGACCATGGGCCAGGCGGTGCTGGGCAAGTTCCTCGCCGCGTGGGCCTTCGCCGGCATCGCGCTGCTCCTGACCTTCCCCATGTGGATGACGACCAACTACCTCGGCGACCCGGACAACGGCGTGATCCTCGCGAGCTACATCGGCAGCCTGCTGCTCGCCGGCGGCTACCTCGCGGTGGGCTCGTTCCTTTCGGCGTTGACGAAGAACCAGGTCATCGCCTTCGTGCTGACCTTCGTCGTCGGACTGGTGCTGGTGCTGGCGGGCACGCCGGTCGTGCTCGATCCCCTCGCCTCCGCGGCGCCATCTTCGCTGGTCGACGCCGTGCGCTCGTTCAGCTTCCTCTCGCAAATGAACACGATCACCTCGGGACTGGTCGACATGCGCGCCTTGACCTACTTCGGCTCGTTGATCGGCGCCTCGCTCCTCGCCAGCGCCATCGTGCTCGACCTCAAGAAGGCCGACTGAGGCACCGGAACACCACACCATGAAGAACCTGATGTCCGCGACCGGGCTCGTCGTCGTCCTGGTCCTGTTCCTCGGCTTCAACCTGTTCACCGGCGCGGCGCTCACCAGCGCGCGTCTGGACATGACGGAGAACAGGCTCTACACGCTCTCGCAAGGCACGAAGAACGTGCTCGACGCGCTCGAAGAACCGATCACCCTGAAGTTCTACTTCTCCAAGGGCCTCGCCCAGCAAGCGCCCGGCATCGTCTCCTACGCCCAGCGCGTCGAGGAGCTGCTCGGCGAGTACGAGGCGGAGAGTCGCGGCAAGCTCGCGCTCGAGGTCAAGGACCCCGAACCGTTCTCCGACACCGAGGACGAAGCCGTGGCCTCCGGCTTGAAGGGCGTCCCCGCCACCAGCGCCGGCGACATGCTGTACTTCGGCCTGGTGGGCACCAACTCGACCGACGGCACCGAAGTCGTCGAGTTCTTCCAGGACAGCCGCGAGGAGTTCCTCGAGTACGACCTGACGCGCCTGGTGCACAACCTCGCCAAGCCCAAGAAGAAGGTCGTCGGCATCCTCACGGCGCTGCCTCTCGACGGCGATCCCATGGCGCGCTTCACGAACCCTCGCGCGCCCAACGACCCGTGGTTCATCCTCGAGTACCTGCGCCAGTCGTTCGACGTGCGCATGCTGCCCGCCGGCTCGGAGACCTTCGACGCCGATCTCGACGTGCTGGTGGTCGTCCACCCGCAGAACTTGTCGAAGCGCACGCAGTGGGCGGTCGACCAGCATGTCATGAAGGGCGGCAAGGCCCTGGTCTTCGTCGACCCGATGTTCGAGGAGCAGCAGGTCCCCGAGGATCCGTCGAATCCCATGGCGGGCATGATGGCCGATCGCGCCTCCGACCTTGCCGACCTGCTGGGCGCGTGGGGCCTCGAGATGAACAAGGACGAGGTCGCCGCCGACAAGGACCTGGCGCTGAAGGTCCAATGGCAAACCGGCCCGATCGAATATGTGGTCTGGTGGTCGGCGCGCGGCGACAAGGACACCTTGTCCAAGGACGATCTCACCACCGCGGAGATCGACCAGCTCAACTTCGCCACCACCGGCGTCCTCAAGAAGAAGGATGGCGCGACGACGACCATCGCGCCCTTGGTGACGACCACCAAGAGCTCGATGCGCGTGCCGAAGAGCAAGCTGCAATTCGGGCCCAATCCCCCCGAGCTGCTCGAGTCCTTCCAATCGGAGGACGCCGCGCAGGTCGTGGCGGCGCGCGTCAGCGGCCCGGCGAAGAGCGCCTTCCCCGACGGTCGTCCGGCCAAGGACGACGGCTCCGAGGAGCCGCCGGCCGAGTCGGTCGCGGATTCCGCGGGGATCAACGTCGTGGTCGTGGCCGACGTCGACGTGCTGACCGACCGCCTGTGGGTGCGGGTGCAGAACTTCTTCGGCCAGAAGGTGGCCGTGCCGCAGGCCGACAACGCCACCTTCGTGTCCAACACGGTGGACAACCTCGCCGGCAGCACCGACCTGATCAGCCTGCGCTCGCGCGGCCGCTCGATCCGCCCCTTCGATGTCGTCGCCGACATGCGCAAGGAGGCCGAGGCCAAGTTCCGCGTGCGCCAGAAGGAGCTCGAAGCCAAGCTCAAGGACGCCGAGGCCAAGATCGCCGAGCTGCAGGCCAACAAGGACGCCAGCTCGGCCCTGATCCTCTCGCCCGAGCAGGAGGCGGAGATCGCGCGCTTCCGCGACGAGCGCGTCAAGACGCGCAAGGAGCTGCGCAACGTCAAGCGCGAGCTGGAGAAGGACATCAAGGGCCTCAAGGCGAGCCTCGTGCTCGTCAACGCGGCCCTCGTGCCGCTGCTCGTGGCCATCGCCGGCGTGCTGGCATGGCGCCTGCGGCAGAAGAAGATGATGGAAGCGCGCTCCTCGGCGCGCCGAGGCTGAGGACCCGCCGGAGCACGTACATGGACAAGAACACACTCATCGGTTTGTCGCTCGCCGCCGCGGCGCTCGTCGGCGGAGCGGTGTACTTCCAACGCGACGTCCAGACCGCCGAGTCGGCGCTCGAAGGCAAGGACGCGTTCGCGCCCGAGCTCGCCCGGCGCGTAAACGACGTCGCCGCGGTGCGGGTCGTGCGCAACTCGGGCTCCTACACCCTCAAGAAGACAGGCGACGGCTGGGGCCTCGCCGAGAAGGGCGACCACCCCGTCGAGACCTCGACGGTCAGGAAGGCCCTGCTCGTGCTGCGCGACATGAAGCGGCTGGAGAAGAAGACCGCCGATCCCGCCAAGCATGCGCAGCTCGACTTGGCCGATCCCGCGACGGACGGCTCCAAGTGCGTGCGCGTCGATCTGCTCGACCAAGGCGGCGCCACCCTCGCCTCCGTGCTCGTCGGCAAGCAGCTCGAGCAGAAGAACGCGTTGTCCTCCAACCGCACTTACGCGCGCTTGGCGGGCGAGGATCAATGCTGGCTGGTCAGCGGCAAGGCCGAGTTCTTCGAGACGCCGACGGACTGGCTCGACAAGAAGATCGTGGAGGTCAAGCGCGACCGCGTGCGGAAGGTCGAGATCGTCCATCCCGATGGCGAGCGCTACGACATCTCGCGCCCGGACAAGACGACCATGGACTTCGCCTTGGCCGCGATCCCGGAAGGCAAGGAGCCGAGCTACGCTGGCGCCCCGGGCTCGGTCGCGTCGGCCCTCGAGTATGTGAACCTCGACGACGTGGCCCCCGTCGCCAGCATCGACTTCTCGACTGGTGCAGGCCCCGTGGCGACCTTCACCACCTTCGACGGCGTCGTCGTGCAGGTGACGACCAAGGATCAAGATGGCAAGAGCTGGGCGCGCTTCGAGGCGCGCTACGAAGCACCCGCCGAGACGACGCAAGGTCCCGCTCTAGACGCGCCAGAGGGCCAGCCTGCTCCCGAAGACCCGGCCAAGATGGCCGAGGCGGCGCGCGCCGAGGTCGAAAAACTCCAGAAGAAGCTCTCCGGCTGGGCTTACCAGATCTCCAGCTACAGCCGCGCCAACTTCGGCAAGAAGATCGCTGAGGTCCTCAAGGACAAGGCGCCCGCGCCGAGCCCCGGCCAAGGTGGTGTCGAGGGTGGTGGCGAGGGCGCTCCCCTCGAGTCTGGATTGGGTGGCGAGGACAAGCCGTTCATCATCCCCGACACCCTGCCGAGGGAGATCCAGGACCAGATCAAGGCGCATCAGGAGTCGCTCGGCAACAAGGTGCAGATCGGCGGCGGCAAGCCGGCCGAGGGCGCCATCCCCGAAGGCTCGCACGTCCACGAAGACGGCACGGTGCACCAGGGCTCGCACGACGGGCACGATCAGGACGGGCACGATCACGACGCGCCGCAAGGCGAGCCCGAACATCCCGTCGACGACGGGCAAACGAAGCCGCAGCGCTGAGTCGCCGAGCGCACGCGCGGCCCGTCGATCCCCCCGGGGTCGGCGGGCTGCGTCGTTTCCAGACGAGCTCCGCCGTCCCCCAACCGTCAAATGTCCTTGACGAGTCGCGCCCGTGTGGACGCGGACCTCGGGGGCCGACGCGCCGCGGACCGCTTCCGTTCCCGGTGCGCGAGTTGGCGTCAGCGACCGCCCGACTTGCGCGCGCTCTCGCGCTCCTTCTTCCACACCAACAGGTGGTTGAAGCCGCGCAAGTAGAAGTTCCCTTCCTCCGCCGCCTTGTGGAAGTTGGGCTTCTCGAGCTTGCGATTGCCACGGACCACGGCCATCTGGTCGACGGCGCGGAAGCCGCGCGCCTCGCACATGCCCGACAGGCGCGCACCGATGGGCACGAAGCCCTTGGTCTTCTTCCAAGTGTCGGACACGAACAGCGCGAAGTAGCGGCGGTCCTTCAAGACGCGGTCGACCTCGCCAAGCACCGCGTCCAACGCCTCGAAGTACGAACCATCGAAGGCGTCGAGCTCGCCGATGCACTCCTCCTCGCCGCTGTACTCGAGGTGCGTCGAGTACGGCGGGTCCATGAACACGAAGTCGACCTTGCCGTCCTCGAGCGGCAGCTGTCGCGCGTCGGCACGGAAGATGTCCGGGCGCTGGGGCTGGAGGTCGTAGCCGAGCCCGCGGCGCTTGAGGCTGCGCGCCACATCCAGCGTCGTGCCGCCCCCGCAGAATGGATCCACGACGAGATCGCCTTCGCGCGTGTAGCGTTGCAGCAGGTTCCACACGACCCAAGCCGGGGTGGCGCCCGCGTAGCCGGGGATGCCCATTGGCGCGTCCGAATATTGCTGCGACGGGTAGTACCACAACGTGGTCGTCTGCAACTTCAGCGCCGGACGCTCCGGGCGCCCGAAGTGCGGACGCCCGGAACCAGCGCCGCGCGCGGGTGTGGCGGAATCGCGGGGCTGGGCGGGCCGGCGGCGGCTGTGCTCCCAAGGACGGTCGTCGGACATCGTGGGGCGAGTCTAGCCGCACGCGCGCATGGGACCGCGCCGGGATGCGATCTCGAGACCGCCAAGGAAAGCGCCGACTGGAACGCCCTCGACCGGGACGGGAGCGAGACGGACGGGCGTGCGCGTCAGCTGCCGCGCGGGCCGTTGGCGGGCGCGGCATCGTGCAAGAGGCGCGTGACGCCTTCCGAAATCGGATGCACGGCGTCCAGCTGCGCCTCGAACTGGATGGCGGGCAAGGGCACGACCACCATGGCTGCGTCCAGATAGAACCAAACCACGACCCCAGTGGCGGCGACCAGAGTGGCGACGAGGACCGCCAAGACGGTCAACGACAGGCCACGGTGGGCGACGGGAAGGATCGGGCTGTCCATGATCGAGGGGGGCGGCGTGGATGGAGCGGCGTGGAGTAGGTCGGAGAGGGGGGCCAGGGCTAGGGGGGCAGGGGCTAGGGGGGCCAGGGCGAAGCGAACGCTGCCGTGGAGGGCGTAGCGGGCTCGATCGCACCAGCACAGTCATCCAGCACTGTCATCTAGTGCCTGCTTACCCTTTGGATACGGAGAAGCAGCGGGAAGTGTTGCTGGAAATCGAAATCAGACCCGCCAGTCCTGCAGTTGGAGTTGGGGCACGGAGAACTGGGCGGTCTGCCTCCCACCCCCCCACCCCGCGCTGATTCGCGGCCCTTCTCAAGGCCCCCTTGCCTTGGGGCCCACATCACTGGGCAGGCCCTATTCGCGCTGACGGCGCGCCCAGGCTTCCAATTGCGCGTGCTGCGCGGCGAAGTCATGGCTGCCCCCAGCCAAGGGCGCCTTGAAGAAAGGAGCCGTGGCAGCCATTTCGCCCACCTCGCCGCGCCGTTGGGCCAGCTCGACCAGACGCACGAGATCCAGCACCAGCGGCGCCGCCAAGGCCGAGTCCGAGCCTTGCCAAGTGAACTGCAGGCTCATCTTGGCGCCAAGGAAGCCCTCGAAGTGGATGTAGTCCCAAGCCGTCTTCCAATCGTCGAGGGACGGCACGTAGTCGATGGCCACATGGCCGTGCACGGACGGGTCTGCCAGCAGCTCCTTGAGCAACTCGCCTTTGTGGCGCAGCTTGAGCTCCTTGTGCGCAGGATCGGCGAGCGTGGCGCCGTCGCGATTGCCGAGCATGTTGTAGCCCTGCCAGGCGAGCACGCGCAGCGCGCGTTGGCGGAACATCGGCGCCAGGACGGTCTTCACCAATGTCTCGCCGGTCTTGCCGTCGTTGCCGCAATGCGCGACACCGCGCTCGCGCGCCAATTGGCGCAGCGCCGGGATCGACGCGCCCAGGTTGGGCGTGAAGTTGACGAAGGGCGCTCCAGCCGAGATGGCGGCGTAGGCGTAGAGCAAGCTCGCCGGAGGGACGATCTGCGCGTCCAGCGAACGCTCGAAGTCCGCGAGATCGTTCCACTCCGGACGCGCGGGGCGCGCGGCCTCGGCGCTGGCGAGATGGACCACCACCACGCGCTCGAGGCGCTCGGACTCGCGGAAGCGACGCAGGTCCTCGACCAAGGCCGCGATCTGGTCGCGAGGAGCGCGCGCCGACAGCGCCGCGCTGCGCGGATCGAGGTCGGCCAAGCCCACGTCGCATTGATCGAGGATGCCGGGCGCGATGCGCGACTCGTAGGCGTGGGCCGCGGCGGCGCCGCTTTGCGCGAGGTTCGGCGGCAGGATGTGTTGGCGCTGCAGCTCGAGGGTCGAGCGCGACAAGTCGCGCAAGCACACATCGTGGCCGCCGAACACCAACGCATCGAAGGGCGCGAAGTCCAGCCCCGCGAGCGCGGCGCTCTCGGTCACCAAGCCGACGGGTTCGATCAACCCCTCGCGCAGACCGTGGACCCCGTGCACGACGCAGGTCGAGATGGCGCCGCGGGCGCCGACCAGCCACACGCCCAAGCGGGACGGAGCGGGCGGGTGGGGCTTCTTGGATTCGGGCATCAGCGTGGGGGTGCGTCCGAGGCCCGCGCGCGCAGGGCCCACTCGGAGAGCCAAGCGGCTTCGTGCGCCGGCAAGGTCTCGAAGATGGTCGGCGCTCGGAGCGGGCCGAGGGAGGGATTTGGGGTGGAGATTGTGCCGCCGCGAGCGCCACTTGCCAGCCCCGTGGCCCCCGCCCCGGAGGCCGAACGGCTGGAACCGGGCGCGCCAGCGTGCCCGCCAGCCGTATTGGTCTCCCCCCCATGCTCGGGGGAAGGCGTTGTCCGACCAGCTGGAGAAGTAGACCCGTCCGACTTGGCGCCCGCGTCGCCGCTCTCCCCTCGAGCGAGGCCGGACTGTGACTGCGCCTCGAGCGCTTGGCGCGCGCGCGCCACCGCGACCGACCAGCCCGCCTGCGCGCCGACCGGCGCGTCGCGCGCCGAGAGCTCCAACTCCCGCAGCTCGTCGAGCAACTCCGCGCGGATGCGGCGCATCTGCTCGTCGTTGCCCTCGGACTCAACCGCGGACAGGTGGCGGGCGGAGGCAGCCGCCCTGGCGAGGCGAGCGCGCCCGTCCGGCGAGCGCGCTTCGAGAGCGGCGCGCTGCAGTTCATCGGCCAACGCGGCGGTCGTGGAGCTTGGGTTCGCCGGGCCAACCCTGGTGCGCGCCAGCCACGCTTCGCTCGCCAGCCAAGCCGCGCCCGAGCCGGCGAGCACGAACGACGCAGGCCATAGAGGGGCACACGCCAGCCCGGCCATGGCTGCCCGCGTCAGGTGCGCGTCGAGACCACGCGCCAGCGCATCCGACAGGCGCGTGGGCACGCCCTCGACTGCCGCGCACAAGGCGCCTTGCAGTCCGAGTCGATCATCGAGGCGCTCGATCCAGGTTCGGCGGCGCGCGCCCAGCTCGAGCCACGCGCAAGTGGCGGCGCACAACCCCGTCGCCGCGGCGACGACTGTCGGGCCGAGTCCAATCTCCTCATGCGTCGCGCCGCCGAGCGCGAGGTCGTGCCGATGCGCGATCCACGCGGCGACGAAGGCGGCGAGGCCGAAGGAGACGCAAGCGCAAGCCGCGACGAACGCGGCCGCTCGGCGCCACGGCGCGAGGCGCGCCTCGAGCTGCGCGCGCGCCCCTGCGTGCGCGCCAGCCCGCATCAGCGCGCCTCCGGCGCCTGCAGCGGGCCGAGATCGACCAATTGCTCCACGAGCGAGGCGGGCAGCTGCGCGAGGCGGGCGCGTGCGAAGAGCAAGGTCGCGGCCTCGCCTTGGCTGGGCAGGAGCCAGCCGTTGGGGAGCCACACCGTCTGGCGCACGCATTCGGGAGTCGCCGTGGTGAGCAGGGTGTGGCCGGCCTCGAAGAAGCTGACATTGACGAGGTTGCCCTCGATGTCGGCGGCGAACACGGGTGGCGCTCCCTCGCGCGTGGCGACCATGCGCGAACCGAGGTACACGAACTTCTGGCGACGCAGCGTGGCACCGCTGGCCCGATCGAGCACCAAATCTTCGAGGCGGTGGAAGTGCAGCTCTTCGCCGCGACGCCAGGCGACATGCAAGTAGAACCCGTCGCCCGAGGGCGGCACGATGTCGAAGAGCGGACGGCCCTCGGGGCCATCCTTGGGCACCCAACGCGCGTTGGCGCCCGGCGCCGCGCCCAAGGCGAGCAGGGCCGCGTTGAGCACGCTGGGCGTGACCGCGGTGGCGAACATGCTCTCGTGCGCGGCTCCGGAACGGTTGACGAGCAGGTACTCGAGCAGATCGCCGCGCACGACGACCTCGCAGGGAATGGCGGCCCAACCGGCGTCGAAGTCGATGCGCACGGATTGCGCGGCGAGCGCGGACACGAGTTGCGCGCGCGCCTCGGCTGCACCTTGTCCTTCGCTCGCACCTTGCGGTTCGACCGCGCGCTCCGCCTCGACCTGGCGCGGTTCGCCGCTGGCCAATCCGGCGAGCGCCCAGCCACCCGCGAAGAGCGCGGCCAGCGCCGCGCCACGCAGCACCACGCGGGCGCCCATGTTGGTTTGCTTGGCGCCCACGAATCAGCCTTCCGCTGGAACTTGGCCGACGCCCAGTCGCTCGAGCTCAGGACGCACCAGAGTCGCCACCGCCTGCGCGTAGCGGCGGATCTCGAACTGCGCGTCGGGCTCGAGGCGCTGCTCGAGGAAGTGCAGCACGCCCTGCAGGCTCACCGTCCAGTAGGCCTGCGTGTACACGTTCTGCGGCAGGCACATGCGCGCGATCTCCTTGGCGACGCCGCGGCGAATGCGCTCCTCGTACAGGCGGAAGGCCTCTTCGCACTCGGCGCGCATCAAACCGCGTTCATGCTCGTGGTCGAAGCTGGCGGGAAGCGGCTGCGAGCTCTGCTTGTTGCCGTGCGGCGGATTCGCGCGCATGACCTTGGGGATGTGGTACTCGTGCCCCCACTGCACATAGCGGCCGGAGACCTCGTTCCAGCTGCAGCCCTTGTCGGTGTCGAACAGCACATCGAACACCTCGAGCGACACGGGCTCGCCGTCGACCTCGTACTTCCGCCAGCCGGAGCCGACCTGGTACTTGAAGGCCTGGCGGAACACGAAGAGCGGCGCCTTCCAATGGAAAGTGAAGAACGAGTGGCGGTACGGCGAAGTGTGGCCGTGGGCCCACAGGAACTCGCACAGTTTCCTGTCCTTGTCGTCGAAGGACGCCTTCTGCTTGTCGTAGGAGATGCGCGCGGCGTTGACGACCTTCAACGCGGGGTCGGTCTGCATGCGGTCGACCAGCGCGACGAAGCCGATGCCGTCGTCGAGGGTCTCGATGGCGCCCGGGGGCAAGCTCGTGGTGGTGGCATCCATGGCGTATGACCCCTGAGTGTAGTCCTCGCCGCGGCCTGCACCTACCACCACGCGCTCCCACCTCCACGCGGCCGATCCGCGCCTTGGGCCGTCGTTCGCGCGCGGCACGGACGGGGACAGGCGTCAGCCGTGCGCGCGCTCGGCGGCCGGCAGGAAGTCGAGCAGGTCCCCCGCCACGAGGCCTTCCCGGGACAGGGCCGCCTCGGCGAGCTCGCCGGCGATGGCGTGCCGCTCGACGGCGAGGCAAGCGGCGGCGTGGGCGTCGAAGCCCGGCCGCGGCAAGCTGCGCGCACGCGCCAACAGCGCGCCAGCCAACCCGGCCAAGATGTCGCCCGTGCCCGCCTTGGCGAGCGCGGGCGTG
>SXXH01000030.1 GCA_005789645.1 Planctomycetia bacterium | reverse complement strand
GATGCCCTACGGCAACGCCAACCAGATCGTGAAGGAGATGGCGTACGAGATCCTGCCGGTGGCGCAGCGCACCCCGGTGCTCGCGGGCGTGTGCGGCACGGATCCCTTCATGCTGCCCAAGCTCTTCTTGCGCGAGCTCGTCGAACTCGGCTACTGCGGCATCCAGAACTTCCCCACCGTGGGATTGATCTCGGGCGAGCTGCGCGCGGCGCTCGAGGAGACCGGGATGGGCTACGACAAGGAGGTCGACATCGTGCGCATGGCGCGCGAGATGGACCTCTTGACCACGCCCTACGCCTTCGACGAGCGCGAGGCCTTGGCGATGGTCGACGCGGGCGCCGACATCGTGGTGGCGCACATGGGTTGCACTTCCGGCGGCAGCATCGGACCGAAGTCGGTCACGCCGCTCGACCAATGCGCCGAGCGCGTGGCGCGCATCGCCACGGCGGCCAAGGCGCGCCGCTCCGACGTGCTCGTGCTGTGCCATGGTGGCGCCATCTCCTCGCCGGATGATGCGCAAGCGGTGCTTTCGGCCACGCCCTCCTGCGACGGCTTCTACGGCGCCAGCTCGACCGAACGCCTGCCGACCGAGATCGCCATCCGCGACCAGACCCGCAAGTTCATGGATCTGCGCCTGGCACCTGTCAATTGAACCGGACACGCCCCATGTGCACCGAAGCCTGCCTGCGGTTCGTCACCTCGAAGGAAGCGATCGTCGAGCACCAGCCGTGGGGCCCGCACGAATGGCTGGCGCGCCCGGGGCTAGTCGAAGCCGAGCGCCTGCAACTCGTGCGCGTGCGGATGCCACCCGGCTGCGCGCACAGGCTGCACCGCCACCCGTGCTTCGAGGAGCTGCTCTACGTGGTCGACGGCAAGGTCGAGCAGTGGGTCGGCCGCCAGAAGCGCATCCTCGGGCCCGGCGAGCTGGCGCACGTGCCGCGGAACGAGGTCCACGGTTCCTACAACTGCTTCGACGAGCCCGTGACCTTCCTGGCGATCCTGTCGGAGAACAAGTTCGACGGCCCCGCGGTCGTCGACATGCACGCGGAAGAACCCTGGAAATCGCTGCGCCCGTGGCCTTGAGCTGAATCCGGGCGCGGCGACTGCAGGCGGTTCGCGCACGGAATCAGTGCGCTCGATCCGCGCCGAGCTCGACCGGCTTGTAGCCGCCGCGCGAACGGAACCACAGCCACAGGAGCAGGTAGGCGATCAGCATCCCGATCGGGAGCAACGCGACCTTGCCCAGCGTCTCCTTCTTGACGATCACGCCCGTGTCCTCGATCTGCTGGCGCTCGAGGTCCGGCAGGCTGGCGACCTTGCCGGCATCGAGCGCTAGATAGGAGCCGAACACGCTGTCCCTCTCGACAGTCGCCGCGGCATGGATGGCGGGATGCTCCGCGAGCAGGTGCTCGGCGTTGCCGGTGTCCTGCCAGAAGCCGAATAGCGCGTTGCCCACGATGCCCGCTCCGATCATGCCCACCCCGCCGATGGCGTTGAGCGTCAAGGCGCCGCCCTTCGGGAACTGCTCGGCGACGACGCCCAGCATCGTCGGCCAGAAGAAGGTCTTGCCGACGCCGTAGAGCGTCGCGGCGGCGAGGATGCCCGCGCTCGCGGATCCCGACAGCCACCACAAGCCGACGGCGGCCACCGCCGAGCTCGCCATCAGGAGGCCGAGCGGCGAGAAGCGATGCACGATGGGCCCCGCGAAGAAGCGCAGCACCATCATGATGGCCGAGGTGTAGATCAGCACCCACCCCGCGTTCAGGCCGATGTGCCGCATCTCGGGTCCCATCAGGTCGGTGATCCAGCCGTCGGTGCCGAGCTCCGTCGAGGCCAGAGGGAGCATCACGAGCAGCAGCAGGAAGAAGAGCGGCTGTCCCAGCGACTTGACGAAGAAGCCGAAGGCGGCGCTGGCGACGGCGGCGGCGATCCAAGCGTGGCTGGCCTCGACTCCGAACACGCGACCGAGCTCCGCGAACACGAGTCCGAGCACGACGAACGCGCCGAGCGCCCCGAGCTCGCGCAACATGTCGACGTAGCCGATGCCGGCGGCCACGCGCTCCTGCACGGGGAAGCGCACGCGCGCCAGCATGAACCCGTAGGCGATGGTGGGCGCGAGGATCAGCCAGAACTTGGTCGTCCAATCCATGTCCTGCAGGGCGATGGCCACCACCCCGCCGAGCACGAGGCCACCCGGCCATCCCGCGTGCAGGATGTTCAACCACTTGGTCTTCTCGCGGCGGAACATGGTGGCCACGACGGGATTGATGACGGCTTCCACCGTGCCGTTGCCCAAGGCCACGACGAAGTTCGCCCAGTACAGGTCCCAGTAGCCCTGGGCCCGCACGGTCATGACGATGGACACGAGGTGGCACAGGAAGGCGAAGACCATGGCCTTGCCGTAGCCCACCTTGTCGATCACCAGGCTGAACAGCACGATCGAGATGGCGAATGGCCACAAGCCGGCGCCGAAGATCTCGCCCTTCTGCGTCTCGGTCAAGGCGAACTGCACGCCCCATTCCTCGAGCGTCATGGCGCGCAGGATGAAGCCGAAGGAGGTCGTGATCAAAGCCACGAAGCAGCCGAGGAACAGCAGCCGATCGTGCGCCGAGGTCGAGTCGCCCTGCTGGGCGACGACAGAGGAGGCCATGCGTCCGTCTCCGGGGGGGGGAGCCTTGGTGCGGCGTGGCGGACAGGCCCGCGACGCCACGCGCAGGATGCGCCTCCGTCCCCTCGCGATCAATCCTGCGTCAAGCGAACCTGACTGGCGCGGGATGCTCAGCGCTCCAGCAGCTCGAGTCGCAACGCTTGCGCGCCATCGATCTGGAAGTACTCCAACTCGAGCTCGTGCTCGCCCGCCTCGAGCTCCAGCGGGACCTCGTCGGTCTTGGGCGCGTGCCACGACCAGTCCTCCAGCACCACGCGTCCATCGATCTTGACGCGCACGCCATCGTCGGAAGTCACGGCGAGGACGCGCGGACGCTCGTCGGGCACGCGGAAGCGCCCCTTGGCGACGAGGCCCCAGCGCGGCCGGCCGACGATGGAGCGCACCTCGGGCATGGCCGTCAGGTCGCAAGACAACGTCGTGCGCGCGGCGAGCGCAGGCTGCTCGGCAAGCCGCCTCCAGCCGACCAGATCCTCGCGCGGGTCGGACCCGTCCTGCCACGAGAACCAGCGCGCGTCGAGTTGCATGCCGCGCAGCAAGCCGCCGGATTCGCGCGGCGGCGGCCGCGGCGCGCCGGACTCGAAGTCCCACGGGCCCCACTCCCCGAGGACGATCGTGTCGAGGCCTTCGCGCGTCGTCTTGGGCCGCGGCGAGCCAGGCAAGCCCTCTGGAGGCGTCCACGCGCGCGCCCGTTGCAGCCACTGCGGCTCGACTCCCTCGAATCGGCTGGCGGCGCAGCCGTCGTCGCGCCAGCTCGGCGCGCCGCGGCCCAGATGCATCGCCGCCGACTCGAACCACGGCGCGCCGCGGTCTTCGCGCTCGTACTCGTTGCCGGCGAAGGCCAGCTGCGTCCTGGTGCAATCCAAGTCGAGCCGGTTGCCGCGGAATCGGTTGCCCAGCACCAAGGCGCCGATGGAACGAGTGTCGCGCGCCTTGCCGAAGGGCCCGTCGACGAACTGCGGATCCTCGTCCCACCACAGCTTCAGGCCGCTCTCGTTGTCCTCCAGGGTGTTGTCCGCATACGCGCAGTCGACGCCATGCTCGACGGCGATGCCAGGACCACGCGTGCCTTGGATGGAGTTCGAGAGCACCACGAGACGTCGCGAGTAGCCGCCCCACACGCCGTGCATGCGCGCACCGTCCAGTCGGTTGCGGATCGCCCAGATGTCGTCGCTGAAGGTGCACTCGAGCGCGTTCGCCACAGCGAACGACAGGTCGCACTCGGCGAAGGTGTTGCGGTCGCAGCCACCGGGATCGACCTCGCCACGCGACGCCGCGCGGCCCTCGACGAGGTCGCGCCCCGCGAAGAGGAACACGCCGTCGCCACCGTGCGTGGCCGAGGTGCGCCAGACGAGGTTGTCGCTGCTGCGCTCGAACAAGAGGATCCCGGCCGAGTCCTGGCCGCGCCAGTACCGGTCGTGGCTGTAGCCGCGCACGCACCAGTCGAAGCGGCTGTGCGCGACGATGTTGCCGCTGGAGCGGTGCAGGGCGAGGCCCCAACCAGAAAGGAAGCTCGCGTCGCAATCCCACACGAGCGCACCATGGCTGCGCACCAGTTGGATGCCGTTCTGCATGCCGCGCACGCGCACGCCGTGCAGCTTGACGCCGCTCGAGTCCACCACGCTCACCGCCGCGCCGTAGTCGCGAGCCCATTCGTCCTTGTCGTTCTCGTGCGGCCACAGCCAGTCCGCGCCATCCTCGGCGCAATCGCTGGAGCGCAGGCGCATCGCCCAACCCTCGGGCACCGAGAGCCCGGCCACCTCGACGCCCACGCAACGCTCGAGCCGCAGCGCCACCTTGTAGCCGCGCAGCACGCCACCCTTGATGGTCACGCCCACGCAGTCCTCGAGCAGGATCCCGGTGCCGACCATGCTGTCGCGCGGCGTGCCCTCGACCGCGCCGCGCAGCACCAGTCCGGACAAGTCGAGCGTGGCGTCGCGCACTCCCGACACGACGAGCGCCGCGCGCTCGCCCTGCACGACATGGTCCCCGACGAGCCGCGTCTCCCGCTTCGAGGCTTCCGCGCGGATCTCCACGGCTCCAGCCGCGAAGGGATCCTGTCCCGCGCACGCCAACGCCGACGCGAACCACGCCATGCTCGCCGCGACCACCACCAGCATGCGCGCATCCTACGCGTCCGCCGCTAGACTGTCGCGACGATGCGCAGCGCCTCGACCACCTCCGGACCGCGCCCCTCGGGCATCGTCCTGCGTCCCGAGATCCCCCTGTGCCAGACGGACCTGCCGCTCGACTGGTACCAGGAGGAGTTCAAGCCCTACGCGGAGGAGTACCTCGCGCTGCCGGACAGGAAGCCCGGCACGGTGCTGCCGTGGCTCGACCGCTACGCCATCCCGGCCGTCGACCACTTCGGTCCGTCGCTCCTGCTCCTGGCGCACTTCTACATGGGCGGCGAGATCGTCAAGCTCGTCGAGCGCTACGGCGGCCGCATCGCCGACAGCTACCAACTGGCGCTGTCGGCCGCGCGCAACCCCGACGCCAAGCACATCGTCGAATCGGCCGTGCACTTCATGGCCGAGTCGATCGCGCTGCTCGCGCGCGAAGACCAGAGCGTGTGGATCACCAACCCCAAGGCCGGTTGCACGATGGAGATGCTGGCCAAGGACTGGATGGTCGCGCCCGTGGCCGAGGACCTCGTCGCTCGCTATGGCGACGAGTTGTGCGTGATCGCCTACATGAACACCGGCGGCCGCGTGAAGGCCATCGCCGGGCGCACCGGCGGCGCGGTCTGCACGAGTTCGAACGCGCACAAGGTCGTCGCGTGGGCCCTTTCGCGCGGCAAGAAGGTGCTCTTCGTCCCCGACCACCACTTGGGCCGCAACACGGGCCACAAGCTCGGGCTCGACCCCGCGCGCGTCGTGCAACTGCCCGATCCCAAGCAACTCGCCGCCGGCGCGACCATCCGCGACACCGCGGGTGGATTCGCGGCGCTCGATCGCGCGCAGATGATCTTGTGGGGCAGCTTCTGCGGCGTGCACACCGTCTTCCGTCCCGAGCATGTCGCGTACTGGAAGCGGCATGGCTGGCAGGTATTGGTGCACCCGGAATCGCCGTTGGAGACCGTCGTCGCCGCCGATGGATCGGGCTCGACGGACTACCTGTGGCGCGCCGTGATGGATGCCAAGCCCGGCGACAAGTTGGCCATCGGCACCGAAGGACACTTCGTGCGCAACGCGCGCCAGCAAGCCGCCGCGCGCGGCGTGTCCATCGCGCACCTGACCGAGATTCCCGAACCCGGCTATCCGGCCGCGGGTTGCGGCTGCGCGACAATGGCACGCAACGATCCGCCGCACCTCGCCGGCATGCTCGACCTGCTGCGCCTTGGACGCCCCCCCACGGCCAATCGCGTGCTGGCGGGCGATGTGGTCGACGAATCCACGGGACGCCGCGAGCGCTTGGGTGAAGCAGAACGCGGCGAGTTGGCGGCACAGGCGCGACTCAGCTTGGAACGCATGATCGCGATCGTAGAGGGCGACAGCCAAACGACTTGAGGCGGCGGTACCCGCCTGGGCCGCTGCGGGCTGGACCAGTTGCCGGCGCGGTCCCGTTCGCGAGAGCCCGCACACCGATTTGCAACTTCCTCACTTACCTTCCCGGCCTCTCGATGGCATGATGGTGTGCGTAGTGGCCTTCCTGCGTGGCCACCGCCTGCCCTTCTCTCGGGCGCGGCTTCCACATCGTCCACCAGCAGCTCTCCAACACCTACACAGGTACACCATGCGCCTCCTCATCTCCGTGGCCACCTGCGGCCTCGCCTCCCTTGCTCAAGCCCAGTCGTTCAACATCGACTGCGGCGCGCAGCAGACGCACCCCTTGCCCTCCTCCACCTACGGTGCCGCCGCCGGACAAGCCGGCGTGTGGAACGGCGTCAGCACGACTTCCCAACTCGCGGTCGCGCTGGTCGACATCCTCGGCAACACCACGCCCGTGACGATCACGCCAGTCGGCGGCTTCGGCGACTTCGCCATCAACAACCCCAACTGGTCGGGCGACGACGACCTGCTCCTCGAGGATGCCGCCGATGTCGGCAACACTTCGCTCGGTTCGCCGGGCGGCTCGATCACCTGGACGGTCGCGGGTCTCGCGGCCGGCAACTACACGGTCTACACCTACGCCATCGCGCCCGACTTCCCGCAGACCTACTACACGAAGGTCTCGGTCACCGGTTCGGCGGAAGGTCAACTGCAAGTCGGTCCGGCGCTTTGGAACGGCTCGCCCCACGTCCAAGGCGTGACCTACCAGCGCCACACCGTCTCGATCGCCGCCGGCGCCAACCTGACGGTCATCACCGACACGCTCGGCACTCCGGGCACCAACTACGGCACGGTGAACGGCTTCCAGATCGTCGGTGCGCCGACCGCTCCGGGCGCCGGGTTCTGCTTCGGCGATGGCGCCAGCACGGCCTGCCCGTGCGGCAACAATGCGGCCGTGGGCGCGGGCACGGGTTGCCTGAGCAGCCTCGGCAACGGCGCCTTGCTCGTCGGCTCCGGCGTCGCCAGCATCGCCAACGACACGGTCGCCCTCCAAGGCTCGGGCATGCCGAACAGCAGCGCGCTGTACTTCCAAGGCTCGAGCCAGTCGGGCGCCGGGCTGGGCGTGGCCTTCGGCGACGGCCTGCGCTGCGCCGCGGGCACCGTCATCCGCCTCGGCACGAAGACCAACGCGGGCGGAGCTTCGCAGTATCCGACGGGCGCCGACCAGTCGGTGTCGGTGCGCGGCGCGGTCACGGCCGGCGCCACGCGCAACTACCAGGTCTGGTACCGCAACGCCGCCGCGTTCTGCACGGCCAGCACGTTCAACCTTACGAACGGCTACAGCATCACCTGGGCGCCTTGAGCGCGCGCGGCGCCAGCCGCGATGGAAGGAAGACGGGCCGGGAGTGCATCCCGGCCCGTCTTCGTTTGGAACGACACTCGTTCGCAGGGAATGCCAAGTGCTCGCTTGGATGGCCACGCGTCGTCGCGCGCGGCGTCCTTGGCGCGCGGGCGCGGCGCGCTCTCAACCGCGCTCGACGTCCCAGACCTGCGTGCCGAAGTGATCCCACGACAAGCGACCCTCGTCGCAGTGCTCGTCGGTCGAGAACTGCACGTCGACGAAGTAGATGATCTGGCCGCAGGTCGCGGGACGCAGGTTCTTGACGCCATGCGCGACGCCCGGCGGGATCCGCACGAGACGCGAGTTGCCGTCGCCCAGCACGATGCGCTGCACCATGCCCTCCGTCGGCGAACCAGCGCGCACATCGGCGACCACCAGCAGCATCTTGTCGGTCGGCGGCACGAACCACACGTCGGTCTGGCGCTGGTGCAGGTGGAAGGCCTTGATCGCCAAGGGTTCCATCACGCTGTAGTTGATCTGGCGCACGACGAAGCCCGGGAGCTGCTTGTGCAGGCCCTGGTCCATGCGACCGAGCTCGCACATCGAGCCGCCGTCGTCGTTGAAGCGCTTGAGCTCCACGATCTCGAGGCCTTCGATGCGCCGCTTGGGCGAGTAGTCTTGCTTGGCGTACTTGGCTTGCGCTTGTGCGTTGAAGTCCATGGTTCCTGCGTCTTTCGGCCGCATCATCCTCCCCGCTTGACCGCTGCGCCGCAACGGTGGAGCCTGCGGGGCTGCGCGCGGGCCGGGCTGCGGCTAGGCTCCTTGCAGCGCCCGGCGCCGCCGGACCGCCCCCCCCGACCGAGATTGGATGTTCCAGCATGACCGACGCGGCCCGCCCCATCGACCCTGAAGCCGACTGGATCGCCAACTCGTTCAGCCGCGACCAGCGCCAACTCACGCTGCGCGCCGCGCTCGGCGGTGCCGTCATCGGCGTGGTCATGTGCCTCTCGAACCTCTATGTCTTCTTCAAGACGGGCTGGTCGATGGGCGTCACGATCACGGCCGCGATCCTCGCCTTCGCGAGCTTCGGCATCCTCGCCAAGCTGGGCCTCGCGCGACGGCCGTTGTCGATCCTCGAGAACAACGCGCTGACCACGGTGGCCTCGGGCGCGGGCTACATGACCGGCGGCGGGAACATGGCGGCCTTCGGCGCGCTCTTGATGGTCACGGCCGTGCGTCCCGACTTGTTGCCGATGATGCTGTGGTTCGCGCTGATCGCCATGCTCGGCGTGCTGACGGCGATCCCGATCAAGCGCCAATTGATCAACCAGGAATCGCTGCCGTTCCCCACGGGCACGGCGACGGCCGAGACGCTGCGTGCGCTGCACGGCGACGAGCGCGCGGGATCGAACGAAGCGCGCAAGGGCGATGGCGTCCAGGCCAAGGCGTTGGCGTGGAGCGGGCTCTTCGCGGGATCGATCGCGTTGCTGCGCGACCTCAAGGCGGGCTTCATGCCGTTCAACTTGCCCGGCGCCATCCCGATCCCGCTGGAGATCGCGGGCCAAGCCGCGGCCAAGTGGACGCTCGCCATCAAGACCGAGGTCGTGCTGCTGGGCGCCGGCGCGTTGATGAACTTCCGCACGGGTTGGTCGCTCCTGCTCGGGAGCCTCTTGACCTACGCCGTGCTGGCGCCGTCCTTGGTCGCGCAGGGCTTCATCGAGTCGCCCTCGTACAAGACCATCGTCCAATTCACCGTGTGGCCCGGCGCGGCGCTGCTGGTCGCCTCCGGCCTGACCTCGTTCGCGCTCGGCTGGCGCAGCATCGCGCGCAGCTTCAGCGGCATCGGCCGCAGCTTGACGGGCGGACCACGCGCCACCCACCCGATCGACGACATCGAGTGCCCCGCTTCGTGGTTCCCCCTCGGCTTCGTGCTGCTGGCGCCGGCGGTGGTCTGGCTGATGGTCGTGTTGTTCGGCATCCCTTGGTGGGCCGGCGCCATCGCGGTGCCGTTGTCGCTGGTGATGGGCTTCGTCGCGGCGCGCGTCACCGGCGAGACAGACGTGACGCCCACGAAGGCGCTGGGCCCGGTCACTCAGCTTGTCTACGGCGTGCTCACTCCCGGCAACCTCGGGGGCAACATCATGAGCGCTAACGTGACGGGCGGCATCGGCCTGCACGCGGCGGATCTGTTGACCACGCTCAAGACCGGCTGGTTGCTCGGCGGCAACCCGCGCGCGCAGTTCTGGGCGCAGATGATCGGCGTTTTCGTCGGCGCGGCCATCATCGTGCCGGCCTTCGCGCTGCTCATCCCCGACCCGGCCATGCTGGGTGGAGAGGACTGGCCGGCGCCGTCCTGCCTCGTGTGGGCGGGCGTGTCGGAGGCCTTTGCCAATGGCGTGGGCGCGCTGCATCCATGGGCGCGCATGGGGATCGTCGTGGGCCTCGTGCTCGGCGCCGCCCTCGCGTTGCTCGAACACTGGGCGCCCAAGCGCATCAAGGCCTGCGTGCCTTCGGCCTCCGGGCTGGGCATCGCGATGGTCGTCCCCGGCAGCAACGGCCTCGCCATGTTCGCGGGCTCGGCCCTGGCCGAGTGGTTCCGCCGCGCCAAGCCGGAGCTCGCCGCGCGCATCGCAGTGCCGGTCGCCTCGGGGCTCATCGCGGGCGAGAGCCTGATGGGCGTCTTCGTCGCCATCCTCACCGCCACCAAGGTGCTGGGCTGACGCGCCGTCGCGCGCGACGCGCCCGAAGTGGTCGCGCAAGTGGAATGCGGCGCGCTGGTCGCTAACCTGTCGGGCCTACATGCCGACACGCAAGGACCAGAACGCACGCTGCCACGGACAAGGCCCCCGCACCGAACTCGTCACGCGCTCGGTGCTCGAGGCGCGCGAGCTCGACGAACTGCTCGAGGGTTGCCTGCCGAGCTTCGGCGGCGGCTACCTGCGGCGCTTGTGGTTGCTGATGGACCAGGCCGTGGGCCGCGGCCTGCCGATGACTTTGTCGGTGTCGGGCCCGGTCACGGCCTCGGGCCAGCACCACGCCTGGCTGAATCCGCTCTTGGACACGGGCTGGTTCGCCTACGTCTCGACCACGGACGCGGTCTGCTACCACGATGGCCATCGCGCCCTGGACGACGCCAAGAAGCACCCCTTCCATTCGGTGCCGATCTTCGGCGACGACGCGGCGCTGCGCGACGATCGCACGATCCGCATCACCGACATCGGCTTCGACGAAGATGTGCTGCTCGGCCAGGACCAGTACCTCTCTGCGGTGCTCAGGGAGGACGAGTTCCAGCACAAGATGACCGGCACCGAGCTGCGCTGGCGCCTGGGCCGGCGCTACGCGGCGCAGGAGCGGAAGAACGGCGCGCGCGAAGGGCTGTTGGCGCTGTGCCACCGCAAGTCGATCCCCGTCTTCGTCGGGGCGCCCGGCGACGGCAGCGTGTTCCTCAACTCGATGAAGCTGTGGGCCATCGCCAAGGCGGGCGGTGCCGCCTACGGATTCGACCTCGACATCCATGCCGAGGTGTTCGAGTCCTGCGCCTACCACTACTGGGGCTTGAAGGAGAGCGACACCAAGGCGCTGGGCACGCTCATCCTCGGCGGCGGCGTGCCGAAGAACTTCAACCTGCAGCCCGAACCAGCGCTGTCGCAGGTGCTCGGCCTCGCAGACATCTCCGGGTACCTCTACGACATCCAGATCACCACGGCGCCGGTGACCGATGGTTCGCTGTCGTCCTGCCCGCCGGCCGAGGCCGTCACCTGGGGCAAGGTCGACAAGGACTCGTTCACGCAGACGACCGAGTCCGTTCCGGCGGACTACTCGATGCTGATGCCCATCGTGGTCAAGGCGCTGCTCGAAAAGCGGGCGCGCTTCGAGCGCTGGGCCGAACGCATGGGGCGCGAGGGACTCTTCAAGCAGCACCCGGCCGCGCGCGGTTACCTGCGCGATCCGCAGGGCTACCGCTTGTACGAGCGACGCGACGATCTGGTCGAAAAGCTCCTCGCCGCCGTCTCGAAGGACAGGAAGCGCATGGAGAAGGAGTGCCGCTATCCGCTGGCCAAGGTCGAGATGCAAGGCCAGTCCGCGAAGGCAAGCTCCACGAAGGCGCACGCGGCGAAGACGCACGCGGCGGAATCGCACGCCGCCCGCAAGCCTGTCGCGCAGGCGGCCACCAAGCGCAAGCAGGGTGCCGGCGCCAAGGCGCGCAAGTCCTGAGCGCAAGGCACGCGGCCGGCCTTCAGCGCGCGCGCGCGGCCAGCACCCCGGCCACGCGCAGGCATTCGGCGTCGCCGGCGCAGCGTTCGAGCAAGCTCGCGGCCTCCGTCGAGGAGCCGTGCAGTTCAAGCAGTCGCAACGCGACCGTGCCGGCGCCAAGTTCGCTCCCGACTCGCGCCTTCCACCACGAGAGCGCGGCGTGCGCCACCAAGGGCTGATCCGACTCCGCGATCCCGCCACGCAGGCAAGCGCCAGCGAGTTCGATCGCGCTCCCGTCGATCGCCGTGGCGGCGAGCAGTCGCTGGACGAAGTCGCGCGACTTCGCAGGCGCGAACTCCAACACCGCGGCCGCGTCCTCGTCGCCGTCCAGCGCGGCGTCGAGCAAACGTTGCTGCAGCCCTGGTCCAAGCCGGAGCCCGCGGATCGATCGGCAAGCTCGACTCCAGCCACCTCTCGCGCGCGCTTCGTCCAAGGCGGACAGGGCCACCTGCTCGGTGCGCGCTTCGACGAGTCCACCGCACGCGGCGCCCACGAAGCGCAAGGCGTCCGCGCGCAGGCTTGGGTCGGGATCGTCGATCAAGGCCATGGAGCTTTCGCACAAGCCCTCCATCCGCCCCAAGGCCGACAAGGCGCGCCAGGCGGCGCGACGACGTGGAGCCTCGGGCGCGGCCAAGTGCTGCTCCACCAAGGCGCGCGCCTCGGCGCGGTCGAAGGGCAGCTCGTTCCAACGCGCCCAGGCATGCAGCGCGGCCGTGGCTTGGGCTGGCGAACCAGTCTCCAGCGCGGACTTGGCGGAAGCCAACGCCTCCCCGCGACGCCGCGCGTCGCCTGGCTGCAAGCCACGCAACGCCAGTCGCTCGCCAGCTTCGAGCACTGCGGTCTCGTCGAAGGCGCAAGTGGCGCCAGTCGCGGATGCGACGGGTCGGGATCCGCCACGCGAGACTTCGTCGGCGCTTGGACGCGCGGTCGAACCGGCGCAGCCGATGCAGGCGAGAACGCACGAGAGAGCTTGCGCCAAGCGGCAGAGCATGCGCGCGTTCATCCCTCGCCGCGGCCGGCCGTCGCGGGCCACAACCACGAGGCGCCGTCGGCGATGTAGGCGGGGTCGACCGCGCGGCCTAGCAGCCCGTGCCACAAGCCCAGTCCCTTGGCGAGCGCCGCGCGCCCGCGACCGCGCGCGAGGCCGACGAGCAGCACGAAGGGCCAACTGAGGCAGTCGTGCACGAAGAAGCTCGCCCACTGGGCGGGATTGGCGTGGCGCCGCAGGAAACGCCAACTGTTCAGCGCATTCATGTACTTGCGCCGCGCGCTGTAGCCGCCGCCCGTGGCCGAGCTGGGAGCATGCCACGCGACGGCCGAGCCGACGCACACCGTGGCTTGTCCCACGGCACGCGCGCGCAGGCACAAGTCCACGTCCTCCATGTAGGCGAAGTACATGTCGTCGAACCCGCCGAGCCGTCGCATGAGCTGGGTGCGGGCCAAGAGCGCGCACCCGGCGACGTAGTCGACGACGCGCGTCGTGCGCCATGGGCCCGCGTCGGGCGCATCGTGGCCGAGCAGCTTCGACAGGTTCTGGCGCCAGTCGACGCGTCCGCCCGCGGACCAGATGAAGCGGTCGTCGGCGCGCTGCAGGATGCGCGGCCCGGCGATGCCCACTTCGGGGCGCGTGGCGAGCTCCTCCTGCAGGCGCTGCAGCATGGCGCGATCGACTTCGAGGTCGTTGTTCACGAACAAGACCGATTCCACGCCGCGTTCGCAAGCCACGGCCAAGCCTTGGTTGGACGCCTTGCCGAAGCCTAGGTTCGCGGCGTTCACGATGAAGCTCAACTCGGGATGGCGGGCGCGCACCAATTCCAGCGAACCATCGCGCGAGCCGTTGTCGACGAACACGATGTCCGCGGGCGCGAAGCCGCCGCGCATGAGCGCTTGGAGGCAGGCGAGATTGCGCTCGCCGCCGTTCCAGTTCACGACGACGGCGACGGCGTCGCTCACGAGCCGCCTTCCACGCGCGAACGCAGCTCGCCATGGGCGAGGCGCGTCACCAGCGTCGCTCCGGGCGTCGCGGCGGCGGCATCGACGAGCGGCTGGCTCGCGCCTTCGACGAAGGTGATCGAATACCCGCGCCCCAGCACCGCCAACGGCGAGACCGCCTCGAGCGTGCGCGCGGCCGTGTCCAAACGGCTGGACGCGCGCTCCAAGCGGGTCGCCGGCGCGGTCGCAAGGCGCGCGGCGAGGAGTTCCAGTCGCGCCGCGCGTTGTTCGAGCTCGACGCGCGGCGAGCGGCGCTCGACCCGGCGGCCCGCGGACTCGAGGCGCGCCTCGGCGCGCAGCAGCAAACCCTGCATGCGCTCGACCAATCCGGTAGTGGCGCGACCCAACCGGGCCGCCCGCTCGTCGAGGAACCAGCGCGGACTGGACAAGCACGGACGCGAAGCGAGTTGCTCGACACGCGCCTCCGCCTCGCCGAGCAGCGCGTCCATGGCCCGTCCCAAGTCGATGTCCGCCGATTCGATGCGCTCCAGGAGAGCCTCGCGGTCGGGGAAGACCTTCTCCGCCGCGTCGGTGGGCGTGTGCGCGCGCAAATCGGCGACGAGGTCGCACAAGGTCGTGTCGATCTCGTGCCCCACGCCGGAGACGACCGGCTTGGTGCAGTTCCACACGGCCTCCAGCAACGGCCGCTCGTTGAACGCCCAGAGGTCCTCGACCGAGCCGCCGCCGCGGCACACGACGACGACATCGACGCCCTGGGCCTCGAGCGCGCGGATGCCGCGCGCCACCTCCTCGGCTGCGCCTTGTCCTTGAACGGCCGCGTGCGCAACGACCAACGGATGCCCCGGCCAACGCTGGGCGCGCGTGCGCAGGAAGTCCTGCAGCGCCGCTCCACTGCGGCTGGTGACGACGCCCACCACGTACGGCGCGGCGGGCAATGGGCGCTGGCGCTCGAACCAACCCTTCTGCAGGAGCTCCTGCTTGAGGCGTTCGTACTCGGCCATCAAGGCTCCGATGCCCGCGGCCTCGATGCGCGTGACGACCAGCGAGAACTTGCCCTGCGGCCCGTAGATCTCGAGCTTGCCGGTGATGCGCACCTGCATGCCCTCGCGCGGCACGAGGCCGCGCAAGGCGAGCGCGCGCGAGGGGCGGAACAAGCTGCACGCCACGCGCGCGGCTGCGTCCTTCAGGTCGAAGTACATGTGGCCCGAGGCCTGGTGGTCCGTGATGCGCGACAACTCGCCCTCGACCACCACCACGCCCAACGCCTTGAGCGCCCCGCTGGCCTTGGCGCAGACCTGGCCCACCGAGAGCACGGCGGGAGCAGCGGGCTCGGGGCGCTCTTGCGGCGCATCCCAATCGAAGGGGTCGGTGCGGGTCTCTCTCACGCTCGTGCTCGCTCGCTGCGCGTGGATCTTCGCCTCGCGCCCGCCGTCGCGTCAACGCGGTGGATCGATCGCCGGAGCGGGTTCGACGTCCTGCGCCGACGACTTGGGCGTGGAGGACGTGGCTTCGACCAGCGGAATGCGCGCCGCGCGCCACTCGGCGAGGTCCGCGCGCGGCAGGACGAGCCGGAAGCGCCCATCGAGGAATGGCGTCGTGCTGTCGACCTTGACCTGCGATCCGTCCTGCAGCAGCAACTCCACTCCACGCGCCGCGTCCGCCGAGAGCGGCGCGATGCTCAACCGATCCGCGACCAGAGTGCGCGCGCGGTTGCCCTTCTCGTCGAGTTGCGCCAGCGACACTTCGAACAGCACTCCGCGTTGCACGCCACCGAGCCCCTCGACGCGCCAATGGCCCGCCGAAAGATCCTCGCGCAATTTGATGTTCAACGCGGCGCGCAGGCTCTCGACGCTGATCGAGCCATCGTGCGGCGCCGGCTGCAACGCCTCGGGCCGGAACAGGAACGGCATCCCCTCCAACCATGGACGCGGGTCGCAATCGGCCACGACCACGCGCCGCACGCCGCCGCGACCATCGACATCCGCCGGACCGCCTTCGAAGGTGGTCTTGGCGCCGCTCTTCTTCTCGTAGCCGTGCTCGAGCACGAGCGTGACGCTGCGACCGGCGCGCGAACACTCGAGGCGCAGCCTATCGGCCGCCAAGACCGACAGCACGCGGCCGGCTGCGTCGCGCACGCGCAACACCACCGGCCCGAGGTGGTCGGCGTGGACCAACCCGACTTCAAGCACCTCGACGCCGCGCACCGACTCGGCGGCCAGCAAGGCCTGCAGCCGCGCGCTCGCCAGTTCGCTCGACATGCTCGGCGCGTTCGCCACGACGGCGGGCACGGGAACGACCTCCGGCGCGTGGCCGGGCGCGTCCGCGACCTCCGTCCTCGGGGCGGAGGCGGCAAGCGAACTGCTCGCGGGGCTGTCCGCCTCGATCACGCCAGACGCGGCGCCGTTCGAAGCCTCGGACGCAGCTGGAGCATCGGAAGCCGCGGCGTCTGGCCGACGACCAACTTCGGGATCGACTTCGAACTTGGGCACGCCACCCGCTAGCGACTCGAGCATGGCGATGCCACGCGTATACGCGAGCCACTCCTCTTCGCGCTTCAAGCGGCGTTCGGCCTCCTGCTTCAACTCGGCGCGCGCGCGCACCAGTTCCTCTTCGAGTCCTTGGACGCGCAGGCGCAACGCCGACAACTCCTCCGTCGCCACGACCTCGGCGGCGCGTCGAGGAACGGCCGCGGAACCGTCCACTGCGCGTGGCGCAGGGTGCGTGCGGGATGGACTCGCCTGGGCCGGGTCCGGCGATGAAGGACCAGGCGCAGGCGCAGCGCCTGCCTGGTTCGCCTCGACGCTCGCCGGTCCGCAGGCGCTGGCGAAGCACAACGCCAAAGACGCCAGCGAACCGCGCGCCGAACGACAAGCATCCAAGGCTCGGCGCGCGTCGACCATCAGTCCTTCTTGTTCCAGTCCTTGTTCTTGTTGTTGTTCCACCAGCTCTGCCACGCGGCTGGATCGCGCTCGTCGTGGCCGGACAGCGCCTTGAGGCTGGTGATGATCGGCGAGCCGATGATGTCGTAGCGTTCCTTGGCGATGAGGTCGTTGGGATTGCCTTCCTTGTTGTTGAAGCTCGACATCAGCACCTTGAGCATCGACTCGAAGCCTTCCTTCCTGACCTTGAGGTCGGCTTCCTTGAATTCGCCCAAGGCCTGCGCGGCGGCCGAGACGAGCGACGCCTCGGGATGCTCGAGCAGCTTGACCAGCTTGCGCGTGGCGGACGGGTCCTTGGTCTTGCCCAGCGAAAGGATCAGGCGGCCGACGAGCGCCACGTCCTTCTTCAGGCGCTTGTCGTCGATCCAACCCTCGAGCGTCTTGGTCGACTCGGGGCCCATCGCGCCCATCGCCACGGCCGCGGCCATGGACAACTTGTTGTTCGGCACGCCCTCGGACACTTCGTCGCGCTTCTGCTCGATGCTCTTGCCGAGGAAGCCGACGATGGACGCCTTGTCCTTGGGACCGCATTTGGGGTACTCGACGAGCAACTCGTCGATGATGCCGATGATCTCGGAGTCCTTGCCGCCCTTCTTGTCGCCCCACATGCCCTTGGCCTTGTCGATCTTGGCGGCGATTTCGGGGCGCTTGTCGGCGGGCGCGTCTTGCGCAGCACCTTGAACGGCGCTCGGGCCAAGGGCGTCGAGCGCGGGAGCCGCCATCGACGCGGGCGCGAGGGTGCAGGCGAAGCAGGCGAGGTGCAGGACGAGGGAGCGAGTCTTCATGGTGCGTGGACTGTAGCCGCCGGGGCGGGTGGAGTGACGGGCCTCGCGGCCCTGCAGGGGAGATTGTCATGTGGCGCGGTGCGCGGGTGCAAGCCGCGAACCGCGCCAGTCCATCGATCCCCGCAACTCCCCTGCCAACCAGCCAAGCCTCCGAACGAGCACGCACTTGGACGCGCGCGGCCTCGGGGCCCGGTCGATCGTGGTGCCATGGACGCACGGCGCCTAGAGCTTCTTCCCCGCAGGTGCAGCGCCGCGCCATGCCTGAAGGGCACGACTGCCGCAGCGCACCAACCCTCCAGTCGCACCATGCCGGCATGCTCCGTGCCCGGGGCGGGTCCGCCGTTCGCCCGCGTCCGCGGTGCCGTCACCGCTTCGTCCAGTCTCCGCCAACTGGCGCTCAAGCCTGTGCGGGCCCGGCCAAGGGAGCGCGGTGCAAGCCGCCGCCGCAAGGCGACTGTCCTCCCCGGAGGTCGCTCTTCGCCTGGGACTCCTGAAGCCGGCTGCATCCCGTCGTTGCGTCGCGATGAGCGCTACGACTGCGGCAACCGCGCGTTCCAAGTCGCGGCCATGGCGCGCGAGCCCCCATAGCACAGCCCATGGACGAGCCCATCGACCGCCAGGCATTCGCGCACCGCGTTCACCAGGACGAGCGCCTCGGCGCGGCACAACTCGTGCAGCGGGAGCGGACCTTCGTCGATGGTGGCTGCGAGGTCGCGCGCCGCTTCGAGGGCGAGTGCGCGACCGATGCCCGCCAAGCCGCCGCGTCGCGGTGCGCGCACCACGCCGTCGACCAACGCCAACACGCAACCGATGGTGGCCTCGGCGACGCACCCTTCGCGATCAAGCAGCACGGCATCGAACGCGCCCAAGGCGCGGGCTTGCTCGCGCGCCCGCGTCCAGGCTAGGCGCGTGTGCAGCTTGTGCTCGCGCAGGGGATCGTCGTCGCGATCGTGGCGCGCCACCAAGGCGAGCCGCAGCGGACTGGGTGCTGCCTCGACGACGCGCGCTTCGCACACCACCCGGGCACGCGAGGCCGAGCCGGGAGCCGCGAGGAAGGTGGCGCGCAGCGCATGCAATCCAAGCGGCAGCTCGGCGGCCAAGTCACGCGCCCAAGCCGTCCAAGACCCGGGCAACTCGACGCCCAAGGTCCGCGCGGTGCGCTCGGCACGCGCAGCATGGCGCTCGATGCGCGCGACACGCCCATCGACCACGCGCAAGGTCTCGAACCACGCCAAGCCTTGGCTGGCGGCGACGAACCACGCCGGCAACTGCAGCGCCTCCGGCGAGCCGAGCACGCCATCGAGCGACAGACGGCCAACTCGCGCGGACGCCTGCGCCTGCGGCTCGAGCACGCCTGACTTGGGCTGCGCGCGTTCCTCCATCGTGGCCCAAAGCCTCGTCCCCGACGCAGCGCCGGTCAACGGCCTTCCAGCACATCGATCAAGGCGCGCGCCTTGTGAAGCGTCTCGTCGTCCTCGGCGGCCGGATCGCTGGCCCAAGTGATGCCGCCGCCGACATGGAAGCACACCTCGCCCTGCGCACTCGCCGCGCCACACGGCCGCGGACGCCACACCATCGTCCGGATCAGGATGTTGAAGGC
This sequence comes from Planctomycetia bacterium, assembly GCA_005789645.1. Lineage (GTDB taxonomy): Bacteria > Planctomycetota > UBA1135 > UBA1135 > SXXH01. Next base: position 11,190 of record SXXH01000030.1, on the reverse strand, counting down.
AGCGCGCCCATCGTGGCCGATCCAACCCAAGGCGCCGGTGAACCAGCCGCGGCCCTCGCCCTCGAGCTCGGCGATGGCCTTCATCGCGGCCAACTTGGGCGCCCCCGTGATCGAGCCGCCGGGGAACAATGCGCGCAGCACGGCGCTCGCGCGCGTGCGCGGCTCCATGCGACCAACCACGTCGGCCACGAGGTGGTGCACGGTGGCGTACGACTCGAGGCGCGGCCAACCCTCGACGCGCACGCCACCAGTCAGCGCCAATCGGCCGAGGTCGTTGCGCTCGAGATCGACGATCATCGCGAGCTCCGCGCGGTCCTTGGCGCTGTCGAAGAGTTCGGACTTGCGCCGCGCGTCGTCGGTGGCGTCGCGGCCGCGCGCCACGGTGCCCTTGATCGGCCGCGTGCGCGCCTCGACGCCATCGTAGTCCAGCAGCAACTCCGGGCTCGACGACAGGATCGCGCCGCGCGGGCTCGTCTCCGAACCGGACGACGATCCCTCGTCCCACCATAGGCAACCGGCGTAGGGCGCGGGATTGCGTCGACGCAGGCGCAAGTACGCCTCCAACGGATCGCCCTCGACCGCCGCCTCGAAGCGATGCGCCAGATTGGCTTGGTAGAAGTCCCCGCGCCCGATGCGTCGTCGCACCTCGACGATGCGTTGCTGGTGGCGCTCGATGCTCGTCAGGCGTCGCAGTGGTCCCGACAAGCGCAACGGCTCGGGACCAGCGTCCGGCGCGGCGAGCAAGGCGCGCAACTCGCGTTCGCGCTCATCCACGCCAGCGCGTCCGTCGAGCCCAGCGCCATCGGCGGCTTCGCCCAGGACGAGCCACGCGCGACCGGCGCCGTGGTCCCACGCGATCCAATCGCAATACAACCCGCCGGCCACGAGCGGCAGCCCCCATGGATCGCGCGGCGGCGCGAAGTGTCGCTCTTCGCCATCGATCCCGAGGTCGTAGGACAAGGCCATGACGGCACCGCCGGCGAAGTCCGTGGGCGCGGGATCGCCACCCGCATCGACGACTTGCGTCCGCCACGCCTCGAGCGCTGCGAGGGTGGGCGGAGGCGGACTGGTGCGCAACGGATCGAAGGCCACGAGGCTCGTGCGCGCTGGTGCGCCGCCGGTGCTGTCGAAGGCGGCCAATCCGCGACGAGCACGCAGGCGCGCCAGGACATCCGCGACGCTCGGCGCGGGGAGCAGCTCGCGCACGACCCGGCGCACGCGCCAACTCACGACGACGCTCCGCCGGCTCGAGCGCGACCGGGGCGATCGGCGCTGCGCGGCACTCGCGTCGAGCAGCTAGTGCCCAGCGGCCTTCTTCGGGAAGCTCGCGCCATGCTTGCGATGGTACTGGAGGGCGATCGCGCCCGAGACGACCAGCAACGCGGCTCCCATCCAGAACGGCGCGTCGGGACCGTAGGCCGTGAACACGAGGCCAGCCGACAACGGTCCGACCATGCGCGCGAGGCTGCCGAGCGACTGCGACAAGCCGAGATAGGCGCCTTGCTGGTCTTGTGGCGCCGCGCGCGAGATGAGCGAGCTGACGCTCGGGTTGTTCAAGCCGAAGCCGATGGGCATCAACAAGCACCCCAGCACGACCATGGTCCAGTCCTGCGCCAGCGCGACGACGACGAAGCCCGCGGCGAGGAACCAGGGACCGACGATGGCGAGCTTGGTCTCGCCGTACTTGGGCACCAGACGGCGGATGAGTCCGCCTTGGATGAGCGCGCTGACGACGCCGATCCCCGCGAGGTAGCGCCCGGTGATGGGCGCCGCGGCGAGGATCTGCTCGACGCTCGCCTCCTCGATCGGGACCTCGAGGCCGAACACCGCTGGAAAGCGCGCCAAGCCGAAGGCAGTGAACATGCTCTCGAAGCTGGCGAAGGCCACGATGAACAAGAAGCTCAACAAGTACGGCGTGCCGACGCGTCCGTCGACGAGCGCGCCACGCACTTGTTCCAAGGAGAACACGCGCGATTGCCTGCGCTCGCGCGGAGGTTCGACGAGTTGCGACCACGCGTACAGCCCGGCGAGGAGCGAGAAGCCCGCGGCCGCCCAGCCGGGAGCGGCGGGCGAGATGTGCGTCAGCTCGCCACCCATCAACGGACCGAGCGTGAAGCCGATGCCGAACGCGGCGCCGATCAAGCCCATGCCCTTGGCGCGGTTCTCGGGCGTCGTCACGTCGGCGACATACGCCATGGCGGTCGAGATGTTCGCCGCCAGGAATCCGGCCAGGGCGCGCGAGAGGAACAACATCCACAAGCTGTCGGACAGCGCGAACAGCACATAGCTCGCCGCCGTGCCGAACAAGCCACCCACGAGCACCGGTCGTCGCCCGATCTTGTCGGACAGGCGTCCCCACATCGGCGCGAACAGGAACTGCATCGCGCTGAAGGTGGCGAACAGGAGCCCCATCGTGGTCTCGGAGGCGCCGTAGGCCTTCGAGTACACCGGCAGCAGCGGAATGACGATGCCGAAGCCGAGCAGGTCGATCAGGACGACGAGGAAGACGGCCAGCAAGGGCCGCTTGCCGGCGGGCGAGACGGGTGTGGAGGGCATGCACGCGGGCCGCGTGGCGCCGCGGCGGGAGGATACTGCCTCGGGGCCCATCTCCCAACATCCGTCGTCGAACGGTGGAGGAAAGCCAAGAGCAGGCGCGGAGCGGCTGCAGAACGGGTGCGGCAGGCCCCCTGCGGTCCGGTCATCGAAGGGAACCGCACGGAACGGCGGACTCCTTCAAGTCCGGTTCTCGCCGAGGTCGACATGGCCGAAGCGACGTCCCAGCGGACCCACGCCACGACAGCCATGAAGACTCTAGCCATCGCCACCATCGCGCTCGCCTCATCCGCCTTGCTCGTCTTGCCTTCGGCGCAAGACAAGACCCAGAAGGACGGGCCGCTCGAGCGGTTGAACGTGGTCGAAAGGGATCTGGCGCAGGCGAAGGACAAGCTCGCCAAGCAGGAGCTCGAGCTCGTCGACCTGCGCGCGTGGGTCTCGGCCCAGCAAGGCGCCGCCAAGGCGATGCAGGCCACGCTCGACGAATCCGAGAAGTCCGGGTTCACCTTCGGCATCAACCCCGAATCGCGCCATGCGCTCTTGCGTGGTTGGCGCAGCCAGTTGGAGGCCGCTGGATCCGAGGCCAAGGCGACCCCGAAGGTGGTCGCCAAGGGCCAAGCCGGCGCACGCGACAAGCGACCCTGAACGCGCGGCGTCGCCCCCCCCCCACGGGCCTCGCGTCGAGCACTCCTCTAGCCCGCTGCGCAGGCGGCGAGTAGGCTCCAGAGGTCATGCTGATCGCTCCCACTCTGGTTTCCACGCTACTGTGCGTGCTCGCCCCTCTCGTCGTCGCCGCCGAGGACAATCTGGCCGGCGCTGGCGGCTCCACGAACGCGTCCGTGGCTCTGGCGCAAGCTGCACAGGACGCCAAGCCTGCCGAGCCCAAGCAGGACGACGCGCGCGCCGAGCGCCAGCGCCAACGGCGCGAAGCGGCGCAGAAGCAGGCCGAGGGCGAGAAGAAGCTCAAGGAGGAAGCCGACGCCAAGAAGGCCTCGGCCAAGGCCCCCGCGCGCGCGGCGCTCGAAGCGGCCCCCGCGCGCTGCGTGGAGATCCTGCTGGCCCGTCAAGAATCCTTGACAGAAGGAGCGCCCAAGGCGGAATGGCCGTACGAGGGCGTGTACCGCGTCGCGCCGTACGAAGGCGACGCCCGGGCGGCGCAGATCCCGCTGGGCTACAGGATCGGCGGCACCTCGATCGCCTCGTCGGCGCTGATCCGCGCCCATGCGGGGAAGCCCTCGGACAAGGTGCAAGAGGCGCTCGACCGCGCCCTCGACTTCGTGCTCGAGAAGCTCGAGCACCCGCTGATGCAACCGGAGGGTTGCAAGGGCTACGACGTGCGCGGATGGGGCCACGCCTACGCGCTCGAGTTCCTGCTGCTCCTGGAACAGCACGGACTCGTCGCGGGCGAGCGCAAGGACAAGGTGGTCCAAGCCATCGCCTGGCTGATCGGGGCCCTCGACAGCCTCGAACATGCGGAAAGCGGCGGCTGGAACTACGCGCGCACGGACGCGCCCAAGGGCGCGAGTCCCTTCATGACGGCGCCCACGCTGCAGATCCTCTACCAAGCCAAGGCCCAAGGGCACGCGGTCTCCGACGAGTTGGTCGCGCGCGCGCTGCGGACGCTCGAGGACTCGCGCGGCGAGTCGGGTGCGGTGCAGTACTCCACGAACGCCGGCTCGCAAGGTGGCAAGAGCGCCGAAGAGATCCCCGCCGCCGTGGCGCGCATGGCGGTGGTCGAGACGACCTTGCACCTCGCTGGACGCGGCTCGCCGGAGCGCATCCGCGTGGCCGTCGATGCCTTCTTCGAGCATTGGGAGTGGCTCGAGGTGCGCCGGCGGCAAGGCGGCACGCACATCCCGCCCTTCAACATCGCACCGTACTACTTCTTCTACGGCCACCGTTACGTCGCGCAGGCGATCGAGTTCCTGCCGGAGAAGGACCGCCCGCAGCTGCGCACGCGCCTGCAGGGCTTGTTGTGGGCGGTGCGCGAGGAGTCTGGCGGCTGGAACGACCGGGTCTTCGATCGCAGCGAGAACTTCGGCACGGCGATGACGCTCTTGGCGTTGCTCGAGCCCAAGAGCGCGCGGCCGACCGGATGGTCGCAGGTCGCGACGCATGGCGGCGCGAAGACCGAGGCCAAGGGCGACGCCGGCTCGAAGCAGTGAGCTGAGCGCAAGCGCGCGCATGGCTCGTCCCTCCAAGCGGTCCAAAGGCGCCGACCTCGGCGAGCAAGACTCCGCGCCGGGTGCAGGCACGAACCACGCCAAGCCGCGGGCGGGGCGCTCGCGCGGCTCGAGGCCGAACCGCGCCGATCCCTTGCCGCGCGAGCTGCGCGAGCCCGAGCCCGAAGCACCTCCGGTGCCGGCTGGCTTCGCACGCGCCATCGACCAGTTCCTGGCCGAGTTCGGCGCCACGCGTGGCGCGAGCGCCCATTCGTTGCGCGCCTACCGTCTGGACCTCGAGGACTACGCTCGGTTTCAAGGCACGCGCGAGTGCCACGAACCAGGTGCCGTCTCGCCGCGCGGCCTGCGCGCGTGGCTGGCGGAACTCGACGTGCGCGAGTTGTCGCGCGCCACCATCCAGCGTCGCTTGAGCGCCGTGCGCAGCCTGTACAAGCACCTCTTGAGGCGCGGACTCGTGGGCGCGGCTCCCACGGCGGGTCTCCCGCGTCGCCGTGGCGAGCGCAAGCTGCCGCGCGCCCTGGCGCTGGAGGAGGTCGAGTCCCTGCTGGCCGCGCCGGACGCCGCGACGCCCGCCGGACGACGCGACCGCGCCTTGCTCGAGTTGATGTACTCGGCGGGGACGCGCGCCTCGGAGGCGGTTGGGCTCGACCGCGGCGACCTCGACCTTGAGCGTGGCTTGGCGCGCGTGCGCGGCAAGGGCAAGAAGGAACGCCTGTGCGTGGTCGGCAGCCACGCGCAACGCGCCTTGCGCGAGTACCTGCTTGATCCGGCGCGGCCGTCGCCTGCCCGCAGCGCGCCCGATGCGCTGTTCCTCGGGCCGCGCGGCACGCGCCTCACGACGCGCACCTTGCAGAGGATCGTCGAAGACAACGCCTTGCGCGCTGGCTTGGCGAAGAAGCCCACGCCGCACATGTTGCGCCACAGCTTCGCGACGCATCTGCTGGACGCGGGCGCCGACCTGCGCAGCGTGCAGGGACTCTTGGGCCACGCTCACCTGACGACCACGCAGATCTACACGCACATCTCGATCGAGCGCTTGCGCGAGGTGTACGAGAAGGCCCACCCGCGCAGCGGCGCCTAGACGGCCCGAGGAGGCGCGCGGAAGGGGCGAGCGGGTTGGAGCCTGTCGCACGCGCCGCCATGCGCCGTGGCGGCGGCCAATCGTGGCGCTGGCAGCCGGCCAAAGCTGGTCTCTCCAAGCAGCTATTAGGCTTGGCATTCTTGGATTTGAAGTAGTCGTGGCAATTTTTAGATTAGCGGGAGAGTTTTTTATGCTAGTTCTGTCGGCGGCACCATGGGTCCCCGCCCGCGTGGCGCACCCAACTGCCAGCCTGGCAGCCCCAATCCGGCCCTCCTGGAGTCCATCCAGAGCCCCCACCATGACCACCACCCCGCCCGTCAAGCCCGCGCCCGCCGTCAAGCCGCTGCGCACCTTCCTCGAGATCCCCTACGACAAGATGGAGGAGCTGAACCTCGCCGCCAAGGCGCAGCGCCTCGACCGCGTCGATCCCGAGAAGCTCAAGAAGGAGCGCATCAAGTACCTCGAGTCCGAGAAGGACATCAAGGCCGTCACCGTGTGCTTCACCGACCTCGAGGGTCGGCTGCACATGCTCGACTACGACAAGAAGTTCCTGCTCAAGAGCTACGACAACCTGACCTTCGACGGCAGCTCGATCCGCGGCTTCTCGGTCCAGGCCGAGAGCGACCTGCGCCTCGGCATCGACTGGGCCGCGTTCTACTGGCTGCCCTCGGATGTCTTCGGCGCCGGCAAGGTGCTCGTGTTCGGCGAGGTGTTCGCGCGCGATGGCGCGCCGTACGAGGGCGACCTGCGCGGCAAGCTCAAACAGTATCTGGGCGCGCGCTACAAGCTCGATGGATCGGTGTGCTACGCCGCCAACGAGATCGAAGGGTTCTTGTTCAAGGGCCGCGACGCCGAGCGCCACTTCCACGAGACGGGGCGTTTCGACTACGTCTCCACCGGCGGCTACTACCACTCGCTGCCCAGCGATCCGCTGCGTTCGTTCATCGACGCCGCGGCCGAGGCGCAGCGCGCCATGGGCTTCACCAACGAGAAGGACCACCCCGAAGTGGCGCCCAGCCAGTTCGAGATGAACTTCTCCTACTCGGAGGCGCTGATCGCCGCCGACCAGTTCCAGTTGTACAAGCTCCTTTGCCGCCAGATCGCGGCGCGCATGGACATGACGGCTTCGTTCCTGCCCAAGCCCGTCGTCGGCATCAACGGATCCGGCGCGCACACGAACATCTCGGTCGGCAAGGGCAAGATCAACCTGTTCCACGACAAGAAGGGCCAGGACGGCGTGTCGAAGCTTGCCTGGCAGTTCATCGACCGCATCCTCGCCTCGGGCTCGGACATGTGCTTGGTGCTGAACCCGAGCGTCAACGCCTACCGCCGCCTCGACCCGCACTTCGAGGCGCCGAACCAGATCAAGGTCTCGCCCGTCGACCGCGGCTCGATGATCCGCATCCCGATCGGCAACGAGAAGAGCGCGCGCATCGAGATCCGCTCGGTGGGCCCGGACACCAACATCTACCAGACGCTCTACACGCTGTTCCGCACGGGCTTCGAGGGCCCCGAGGCGGATCCCAAGGACGAGGCCAAGCGCACGCGCACGCGGTTCTTGCCCGACAACATCTTCGACGCCATCCGCCTGTACAAGTCGAGCGACTGGATGCGCGCGATGTACGGCGAGCGCGTGCACGACAAGTTCGCGGAACTGAAGCTCGCCCAGGCCGAGCGCTGCCCGAAGGCCTTGGGCACGATGGTCAAGGCCTGCGAAGTGCAGTTCCACCACGAGGTCACCAACCAGTACCTCTGGAACCACTTCTGATCCCCGACGCGCGGCGCGCCCTTGCGCCGCGCGCACCCAAGCCGCGTCCGCGCCTCGTGCGGGCGCGGTTTGCGTTCCCTGGGGAAGGCGCCGGACGCGCCGGTTTCTGGCAATGCATCTAGGCAGGGCCGGGGCTCGGACTTTTCAGGGCTGCTTCGGCTCGCTTCCGGCCGTTGCGAAGGCCTTTTCCGGCGCCATCTGCATGCCGCAAGTCCTTTTTCGAAGGTATTTTACAGCCATATTTGCAATTTACCCACGGCATGGGCACCCAAGCAGATGTCGACTCGGCTCAAGGACGCGCAGGGCATGCCCGCACCCTTGCCGAGCGCCTGCGCGAGGCCTTGTCTGGCGCACCGGTGGTGATCCTCGGCGGCGCACGCCAAGTGGGCAAGTCCACCTTGGCGCAGGATCCGTCCATCGGAGGAGGGCGCCGCTACCTGACGTTGGACCACCTGCCCACCCTGGACCGCGCGCTGCGCGCGCCCGAAGCCTTGGTGGCGGCGGGCGGACGACTGACCATCGACGAGGTGCAGCGCGCCCCCGACTTGATGATCGCCGTCAAGCATGTCGTCGATCGCGTCAAGCAAGACGGACAGTTCCTGCTGACCGGCTCTGCGAACTTGCTGCTCGCGCGAACCAGCGGCGAGTCGTTGGCGGGACGAGCCAGGTACCTGACGCTGCATCCCTTCACGCCACGCGAACTGCGCCGCGAACCGGGCTCCGCTCCTTGGGGGGGGGCGTTGCTCTCCGCGCCCGACGCGGAGAGCGCCGCCGGACTGCTCGCCACGACCCCTTCCGCCTCCCCGCGCGCGTTCGATTGGCGCGGACACGCCCTGCGCGGCGGCTTCCCTCCGGCGGCCTTGGCCGCTCGGGACACGGACCGCATCCAATGGTTCGAGGACTACGCGACCACCTACTTGCGCCGCGACCTGCGGGAGTTGGCGCAGGTGGACGACCTCGCGGGCTTCGGCCGCCTGCTGCGCCTCGCGGCGCTGCGTACGGGTGGATTGCTCAACCAATCGGAGCTCGGCCGCGACGCGGGCTTGGCGCGCAGCACAACCATGCGCTGGATGTCGCTGATCGAAGCCTCCTACCTCGCGAGCCTCGTGCCTCCTTGGCATTCGACGCGCAGCAAGCGGCTGGTCCGAGCCCCGAAGCTGTACCCGACCGACACCGGCTTGGCGCTGCACTTGGCCGGCGTGCACGACGCGGATGGCTTGGAGTCCCTGCCGCGCCCGGGCGTGTGGCTGGAGGCCTTGGTGAGGAACGACCTCGCGTCGTGGGCCGAGACGGCCACGCCGCGCCCCGGGCTCTACCACTACCGCACCTCGAGCGGCGCCGAGATCGACTTCCTGCTGGAGCAGGGTCGTCGCGTGCTGCCGATCGAGGTCAAGTCGAACGCCTCCCTGCGCACGGAGGAGGCGCGAGCGATCGAGGCCTTCTGCGACGAACACGGCCGGCAAGCGCCTTTCGGACTCGTGCTGCACGATGGCGACGAGCTGCTGCCATTGACGAACCGCGTCCTCGGCGTGCCTCTCTGCAGCGTGCTCTGAGCAGGGACCCGAGTCGCGCCAGAACTCCCGCTCCAAGTCGCGAGGCCGCCGATCGAGCGCCTCGAGCTCCCCTTTGCGCCATCCCCATGGTTCCTTGGCCTGACCTTGGCTCGTGCGTCTTGCGATGCCAAGGTCATGGCCTTCAACCTCCACGCCATCCTCGCTTGCCCCGCGCGCATCGGGGTGGCGGCATCGCTCCACGCCTTGGTCTCCTGCGCCGCGCTGTCCGTGGTCGCGACCTGCATGAGCACGCTGTGCATGCTCTCGCTGTGCATGCTCGCGTTGGCGCCTCGTGCTCACGCGCAAACCACCTTCGCCGACGCGCATCCGGTGTTCGTGGCGCGTTGTTCGGGTTGCCACGCGGTGGTGGGCTTTGGTGGCTTCAACATCGCCTATCCCGATCCGGTGTCGGCCTACACGGATGCGCAAGCGCCCTCGTACTACAGCCCCGGACAGACCAAGGGCTACGCCTCGGTCGTGCGCATGCTCGATGGCACGATGCCGATGAATGGCGGTTGCACCGGCAATCCCGCGCTCGACGCAGGCAATCCGTTGTGCGCCACGGCGGGCGAACTGGCCATCGTGCAAGCATGGATCGCCGAGGGACAACTGCCCCCATTGGCGATGACAGGCACGAGCTTCTGCTCGGGCCATCAAGACCCCACACCTTGCCCGTGCGGCAACGCGGGCTTGCCGAGTGCGGGCTGCGCGCACGCTGCCAACGAGCTGGGCGCCCGCTTGGTGGGGCGAGGCTCGGCCAGCCTCGCGCAGGATGGGCTCGTGCTCGAGGCGACGCGCCTCCCCGCCTCTTCGGCCTTGTTCATCCAAGGCGACGCGGCGGCTGGCACGGGGCAGGGCCAAGTCTTCGGCGACGGATTGCTGTGCGTCACCACGAACGTCGTGCGGCTGAGGACACGCACGCCGATCGCGGGCACCGCACGCCACCCTGCGCCCGGTGATGCGCCGTTGTCCGTGCAAGTCCAAGCCCCGGGCAGCGTGAAGCACTACCAAGTGCTGTTCCGCAACGCGGCGAGCTACTGCACATCCTCGACTTGGAACGGAACCAACGGGCTGCGCGTGACTTGGACGCCCTGAGTCGCGTCGACGATGCAGGCCTCTAGGCCTGGCGGAACTGCACCGACTCGACGCCGTCGAGCGCGACCAGTTCCTGCACGAGGCCTTGCGCCGCCGCGCCTTCGAGCAGCGTGACATCGAAGACGCGCTCGAAGTTGGCGCCGCGGGCTTGGCTGGCGGCCTCCGACAAGGCGCCGTTCGCGCCATGGCGCGCGAGGACGGCTTGCACCGCCTCGAGCGAGGCTGCTTGCGGCGCGCCGACGATCGACAACCGATGGGTGGAGCCGGCGGAGAGCGTCGCAGGCAGTTGCCCGCGGAACAACCACGCCGCCAGCCCGACCAGCGGCAACGCGGCGAGCGGCAGCACGAAGTAGCCGGCTCCCGCGGCCATGCCGACGGCCACGGCGCAGATGACGAAGGCCGTGTCGCGCGTGTCGGAGACCACCGTGCGGAACCGGACGATGGACAGGGCGCCCACGATGCTGAACGCACGCGCGACGTTGCTGCCGATGACGATCGTGGTCAGCGCGAGCAGCAAGGTCAGGAGCACCAGTGTCGCCATCAGCGCGCGTTGCTGCGCCGTGGGCGCGCCGCCCTTGCCCAGCCGGCAGACCAGCGCCACGCCCAGGCCGAGGCCTAGGGCGGCGACAAGGCGCACCAGCGCCGTCTCCAGGGGCACTTCGGCATCCGCGGCGAACGCGGCCGTCAACCAGTCCATGCCAACCTCCTCGGGAGCGAGCGCCATTGTGTCAGGCAACCATGACACAAGCGGAGGTCGCACTCAACGCCGGGCACGCCGACTCCAAGGAGCGAGCCGAGCCCGGTGGGTTCCGGACTCGGCTCGGCGAATGGCAAGCGGAGATCCGACGGGTTGGCGGTTGGGTGTCCGTCCCGTCGGATTCCGGCTGGATTCAGGGTCGCGCGCTCATTGCGCGCGCCGGGCGACGAGGTCGAAGCGGTCGAGCTCCATGACCTTGG
>SXXH01000316.1 GCA_005789645.1 Planctomycetia bacterium | reverse complement strand
TTGGCCTCGTCGGCGCCCGCCACGTCGTCGAAGGTGACGTTGGTGTTGCTCTCCTTGTTGTAGAGCTGCGCGCGCGAGCGTCCGAAGTTCATCACGCCGCCTGCGCCGCCTTGGTTGCGCATCTGGCGCATGAAGTACAGGAAGACGACGAAGATCAGCACCCACGGCCCCCAGATCAGGAGCACGTTGGCGAGCAGCGAGCTCGATTCCTTCCAGGTCGAGCCCTTGTTGGCCGTGATGTCGAAGTTGCGCGTCTCGACCGCCACGCCGCGCGCGCGCAGCAGGCCGAGCACTTGCGCGAGGTCGGTGTCCTTCTGCAGTTCGACCCAGAACGAGCTCGAGTTCTCGGTCAGCGGGAAGCCCGCCTCGCCGGGGCCGGTCCAACTGGCCTTGGGTCGCGCGGCGACCTGCACGAGCAGCGTCTCGCGCGGCACCGGCCGCGTGGTCGTCGTGCGCGCCGGTTCGCCCTCCTTGGGCGCGGCGTTCTGCGACTGCTCGACCACCTCTTCCGTCGCCACCAGATGGCGCGCCGCGAGGACCTCGTACCAACCACCCTCGAGCGCCGCCCGGAAGCCGCGCTCTTCGACCGGGCGCGAGCCCTTGGCCGCCTTCATGGCGCGGAACTCGGCCTCGACGGTGGCGAGGTTGGCGAAGCTCGTGCTGAACAACTCGCCGTTGGCGAGCTTGCCCTCGATCACGTTCGAGCCGCGGAACTCCTGCGAGTCGACCTGCCCGGTGTAGAGCAGGTGCTCGTACTGGTCTTGCGTCAGCTCCTTGCGCGGCTGGAACCGCTGGCCGCCCCACATGAGCATGATGGCCAGGAGCACCAGCAGGAAGATGGCGAAGGACCCGAACGAACGGGACTTCTTGTTCTTGTCGTCGGCGGGCTTCTTGGTCTCGGCCATGGTGTCGAGTATCGGCTGTCCGCGGCGGTCTCCTCACTCCTCACCGGCGGCCGGGGTCGGGAACCCTGAAGGGCGCGATGGGAGAGGTGCCGCGTAGCCGAATGAGGATAAGACTCCGAGGGGGGCGTTCGACGGGGGCGGGGGACAAAAAAAGGAAGGAGCGGGGGTTTTCGACCTCGGGGGATGCTGGCCCCGGTCGTTGTGCGCAACTTCTTCGTCGGCCTGCCACGCACGGCTCTACGGAGGCGTCCATGGTCCACCAAGGCCCGGTCTGGAGCGCAGGCGCAGTCCGCGCGCGGCTCAGGGCTGGGGGATCTTCCCCTGGCACTCCGCGACTGGCTCGAGCAGCGTCGCGTCGTTCGCGGGCGCACCAAGGCATCCCATGGCTGGGCTGCTTACGCAACATTGGCAAGGAGGCTGCGCGGCCATCGTGTTGCCTCGCAGCGCGGATGGCTGGTCTCTCCCGCCTTGCTTCGCCCCAAGGACCGGGCAAGGCCGCGCCATCCGCCGCAAGAGTCAGGCGCGTGGCCCGGGCGATGGCCGGCGCGCCCCGTTTCCCCAAGTCGATATCGAATGGACGCTCGCCCAATCCCGCGCGTGGCAGTAGGACTCGGATCAGCCGGCTCGACTACGCACAGCGAAGGGGGGCAGCATCGGCATCAGACATCCCGCTGCGGCGCGAACAACCTCAGCACCAACTCGTCGCACAGATGCCGCAAGGCCCGATCGCGCGCCGTGCTCTCCCCGTCTGTCTCCTGCACCGGATAGCCGATCGAGCTGCTGGCCGTTTCCGGCGGTCCGATCGGTCGGCCGGAACGCTGGTCGATCAAGGTGGCCTCGACCACGATGGTCAGGCCGGTCTCCAGCAGCTGGTTCTCGCGCGAGCGCACGCCGCCCCGGAAGCGGTAGTCGAGCACGCGGCCGCGCACGATGACCTGCGCCTGCGAGGGCGGCTCGAGGGGCACGTCGCACATGTCGCGCACGGCGCGGGTCAGCTCGGCGTGCACGGCGCTCTCGATGTCGGGCTCGTACGATTCGTTGTCGAAGATCTCGACGCCGATGGAGGCGTAGTTCTCCGCGACGGGCAGGCCCGCGCGCCAACCGGCGCAGCTCGAGACGCCGAAGAGCAAGCACAGCGCGGCGACGGCGAGCCGCGGGCGGGCGGATCGAGACATCACTGGGCGCGACAGCATGGGTCGCGACTTCAAGGGGCGCCTGCTCCAGCGCCGATGGCGGCGGCCTCGGCGGCGCGCACCTCCTCCGGCGTGCGCGCACCCTCGGGCGCGGGCGGCAATCCCGCCAGCCACTCGCGCGCCTGCGCTTCGCGTTCGGCGTCGCCCGCGTCGCGCGCCTCGTCGATGGCGCGCAACGCGTGGAAGCGCGCGCCCCACGGGCTCGCAACCTTGGCGTAGAACCGCGAGATCAGCATGTCGCTCTCGTAGAGCCGCATGTTGCAGTCGACCAGGTCCTTGCGCGCCTCCGCCACCAATCCGTCGTTCGGGAAGGTCTGCAGCCAGTCGATCAGCTCGATGCGCGCTTGCACGAGCGCCTGGCGGTCGTACTCGGGGCTGAGCAGGCTCTCGAGCCTCAGTTGCGGGATCAGCAGCTGGTGCCGCGGCCGCACGCTCGAATCGGGATGGTTGAGCACGAGCTGGCCCGCGCGCTCGATGGCGAGGTCGAAGCGGCGCTGCTTGGCGTACAGGGCGCACAACGCGGCGTAGCCGTCGTCGCAGCGCCGCGCCCACGGCGCGTTGAGGATCGCGTACTCGAGGATCTCCTGCGCTTCGTCGACCGTCTCGAACAAGCCGAAGAAGCCGTCGTCGTCGTCCTTCAGCGCCAGTCCCATCTCGATCATCAGATCGCCCGCGGCCTGGCGCTCGTGGTGCATGGGGAAGCGCGTGTCGAGGCGCTTCAAGACGAGGTAGCCGTCGTGGTGTTCGCCCTCCTCGACGAAGCGGCGCGCGGCGCGCAAGCCTGCGTCGACCGCGATCTGGCGCGGGAGGTCGTAGGTCGATACCTCGGCCAACGCGTCGGCGTCGCCTCCGGGGCGATCCAACTCGAGGACGCGCGACTTGGCGGCCTCCTCCAAGAGCACGCGCGAGGCCTCGCGTTGCTCGGGGCTGAGTCCTTCGGTCTCGCGCGTGGCGAGCATCCAGTCGAGCGCCTTGGCGTGCTCGCCCGCAGCCTGCGCCTCGCGCGCGATGCGCATGGCCTTGTCGTAGTCGTCGGCCTTGATGGTCGCCGGCGCGTAGCGCGTGCTGCCCGGCATCCAATGCGGCAGCGAGGAGCAGGAGGCGATGAATCCGAGCGCCAGCAGGCAGGCGAGGCGCGGCAGGAAGTCGAGCAGGCGGGGTTGCATGGCGAGTGTTGCGCGGCGCGTCCGACGCCGCTCGATTGTGCGGATCGGCCCGGTGCAAGGCGCGTGGAAAACGCGCGAAGCTCCGGCTGGAAGCCTAGCTGGCGGCCGGGGCGTTGCGGTTGGGCGCGGCGAGGAAGGCACGTTGGCTCTTGAGGCGGCTTTCGAGATGGTAGTCGAGGAAGCGGCCCACGAAGTCGCGCACGCGCTCGACGCGCACGCTGGACCAGGGCGCGGCGTGTTCGGCGGCCTGGCCTTCGGAGCACGCCGCGCGCGCGTCGCCGAGCACCGACTCGGGCAGCGTGC
>SXXH01000315.1 GCA_005789645.1 Planctomycetia bacterium | reverse complement strand
GTGGACCGACCGACCGCGCGCGGCCGCCGCCACGCTGGGCCTCGCCGGCGCCGGACTGGCTCTGGTCGCGCTGGCCGTGCGCATCGCTCCCTCGGCGCGCCCCACCATCGACGAGCGCCGCGCGGCGCTCGTGCGCGTGCTGCCGCCGGGCTCGCGCCTGGACCTCGTGTCGGACGCCGAAGCGAACCTGCCACCGGACCTGCGGGCGCGCCTGCCGGAGCTCGCGGCGTCGATCGAGGCCTTGGGCGCCGTGGAATCGACACGGCTCGCCACGCGCCGCCTGGCCGCCGACGAAGCAGCTCCAACCACGGTTCGCGCCGTGCGCGAAGGCGACTTCGCCTCGACCTGGCGCTTTCGCTGCGCCTTGCGCGCGCAGGTGGCCGACCAGGTCGAGTGGCTCCCCATCGACGACGCGGGCGACGCGCGTCGCGCAACCTTCGTCGCCGCCCTGGCATTGGGCCGTTTGTCCGGAAAACTTGACACAACGGTGGCCTTCGCCGGCGCCGCGGCGCGCCTGACGCCGGCGGAGGCGCGGATCCTCTACCAGGCTCGCGGCAGCTTCGCCCCCGGCTCGGCCGACCGCCATGCGGCAGCGCGGGCCGTGCTCGCCGACCACGGCTTCGTCGTGCGGCGAGTGGGCGAGGACGGCGTGGGCGCCGAAGATGCGCGGCTCTTCGTCCTGATGCAGCCGCGCCGCGACAGCACGCCGCTCGTCGCGCGCTTGGCGGCGCACCTCGCGAGCGGCCGCCCGGCTCTGGTGGCGGCGCAGGAGGCCGTGGTCGCGCCACGCGCGCGCTCCGAGAATGCGCGCAGCTTCGCGCTGTGGCCGCGCCAGCAGTACGCAGACCTCGACCGCGCCTGGTTGCCGCGCCTCGGCTTGCAACGCGAGGACGGCCTGCTCGTCGACCAAAGGCACGGCACGGCGCGCGCCCAGGGCTTCTCGCAGGACGGCGCGGCGCCCGAGGCGAAATGGATGACGCTCGCTTCGCCCATCGTGCCGCTCTTGGCGGCGCGCTGGGACGCGGAGTCGGGCGCGCGGCGCCTCGACGCCTTGTCGCCTGACTCCTGGACGGTCGATCGCGCGCGCCTCGCCGACCTGGGCCTCGCGGCGCGACCGATCCTTTCGACCAGCGCGCTCGCCAGCCTCGTGCCGTGGCGTGGCGGGGACCTCGACGAGGACCTGGCGCGCAAGGGTGCCGCGTCCACGCGCCATGTGGCGTGGCTGGTCGAAGGTTCGTTCCCGCCGCCCTCCTTCGAGCCGCTCCTTGGCGCGCCCTCCACGCAACCGCCAGCCGGCGCGCCTGCGACGCGCCTTGTCCTGTGCGGAGCCTCCGAACCGTTCGCGGACGCGCAACTCCTCGCCGGCGACGACGACGCGGCCGGGATCATGCTCGAGTGGTGCGTGCGACTCGCCTTGGGCGACGAGTGGGTCGCCTCGCTCCCGGAGTCGAGCGCGGAACGCGTGCTCGTCGCCTCGCCGTGGGCGCGCCATGCGTGGCGCGCGGCAGCCATCCTCGTCCCCATCGGGTTGGCCTTGCTGTTCGTGCGCTGGCGACGAGCCGTGCCCTTCGCGCTGGCGCTCGCTTGCCTCGCTACGCCGGCCTGCCGGGACGAACTGCCGCCGCGACCGCTCGTGCCGCTCGTCGAACCGACGCTCCTCGAAGGACGCGCAGTGGCGGCCATCTCGTGCGAACGGGCCGGCGTCGAATCGCTGTGGCTGCGCAGCAAGGGCTTGTGGCGCTCGCGCGAGGCGCAAGGCGCGGTGTGCGACGAGGAGGCGATCGCTCGCTGGTTGTCCGATCTGCGCGGAGCGCGCGGCGCGGCGTTGGCGGAGGTCGACCCCGCCCGGCTCGGCTTCGACACGCCGCTCGTCGTGCGGCTGCACGGTCCGGGCTACGCCAAGAGCGCGGACAAGGACCTGCTGGTCGAGCTGCATCTGGGCGCATGGCAGGCGCCACTCGACGCGCCGCCGCGCGGGCGCACGCTCGCGCGCGCCGCGACGACAGGATCAGTGTTGGAGCTGGATGCCGACCTCGCGAGCGTCGTCTCCGCCGAGCGCGAGGGACTGCCGCCCTTCGTCGATGGAGGCGTGCTGGCTGGCTGCTTCGGACCGGGCTTCGCGGGGTTCGCCGCCTACCGCCTGGAGCGCGCCGACGGCACGCGGCTGCTCGTCGAAAGCACCCCGCCGACCACGCCGGACGCGCCACGCGCCTTCACGGTCGACGACGGCGCCAGCAAGGCGTCGGCGCTGGCCTGGCGCGCCGGAGGCTATGGCTCGTTGTGGATCCGCGCCAAGGCCGTGGCCTTCGCACCCCCCGCGCGGCACGCCGAATTGGGCCTCGCCACGCCGCGCGCGCGCATCGCGCTGGTCGACAGCACGGGCGCTTCGACCACCGTCGCCGTGGGCGGCGTGCGCGATGGTCGCCTGTGGCTCTTGAACGAGCGCACGCAAGTCGCCTGCGCCCTGCCTTCTGAATTGGAGTCGCAGGTGCTGCCCGCGCGCGACGACTTCCTCGCCGCGCGCGCGGACAATCCGTGGGAGCGTTGGCTGTCGCGCTGAGGCGTGCCGGTCGCGCCCGCCGCGCCGGCCCTCAGTCCTCGAGCAACCACCAGCGCCGCGGTTCCGCGACCTTCGGCCGCAGGCCGAACTTGCGCACCGACATGGCGTGGATGTGCTCCATCGCCTCCTCGCACGAGTCCGTCCACACGACCCGATCGAGGTCGGCGCGGTCGATGGTGCCTTCGTCCGCCATGCGCTCGAGCATCGCGCGCAAGGGACGCCAGTACTCCACTCCCATGACGACCACCGGGAAGTCCTGGATGGTGCGTGTCTGCACCAAGGTCAGCGTCTCGAACAGTTCATCGAGCGTGCCGAATCCGCCGGGCAGGACCACGAAGGCGTACGAGTACTTCACGAGCAAGACCTTGCGCACGAAGAACCAGCGGATGAGCACGTAGCGGTCGAGATAGGGGTTGGGCTGCTGCTCGAAGGGCAGCACGATGTTGCAGCCCACCGAGCGTCCGCCAGCGTCCTTGGCGCCGCGGTTGGCCGCTTCCATGATCCCTGGTCCCCCGCCGGTCATGACGGTGAACCCCATGCGCGCGAGACGGGCGCCCATCTCGCGCCCGAGCTTGTAGTGCGGATGGTCCGCGCCGAAGCGCGCCGAGCCGAACACCGTCACGCACGGCCCCACGAAGTGCAGGGCGCGGAAGCCCTTCATGAACTCGAGGAAGACGCCGGCGGCGCGCGCGAGTTCCAAGCCGCGGCGGCCGGGCCCTTCGAGGAAGCGGATGCCGGCGGCGCCGGTGGCGGAGACGGGAGCGGTGCCGGCCGCCCTCGACTTGGCTGTGTCCATGCCACGACCATGGACGCGGCGACGCGCGCCTTCAACGGAAATCGGCGACGCTGTACCATGAAACCCGATCATGCGACCGGGAATCGTGATGAAGTTCGGCGGCACTTCCGTGGGCTCCTCCACCGCGATCCGCCAAATGGGCGCCATCGTCCGGGCGGCCGCCACGCGCGAACCGCTGGTGGTCGTGTCCGCCATGGGTGGCGTGACGAACGACTTGTACGCGCTGGTCAAGTCCGCCTTGGCGCGCGAGCCGCTGGAGGAGCGCGTGCAGGCCGTAGTGCGACGCCACGAGGACGCGGCGCGCGAGTTGGGCGTCGACTTCGCGTGCATGGCGCCGCTGTGCGACGAACTGCGCGAGCTGGCGCGCGGCGTCGCCATGCTCGGCGAGTGCACGCCGCGCGCCCACGACCGCATCGCGAGCCTTGGAGAGCGCCTGTGCGCGCGACTGGTCGCCGGGCATCTCGCGCTGCTCGGGCTGCCTGCCAAGGCCGTCGATGCGTGGGACGCGGGACTGTTGACCGACAGGCGCTTCCAAGGCGCGCGCCCCTTGCCTTCGACCGAGGCCTCCATCCGCGCCGCGGTGGGCGGCATGGATGGCCTGCTCGTGGTCACGGGCTACATCGGTCGCACCACGCAGGACGAAGTCACCACGCTCGGCCGCGGCGGATCCGACTACTCGGCCGCCATCTTCGGCGCGGCGCTGGGCGTGCAGGAGATCCAGATCTGGACCGATGTCGACGGCGTCATGACCGCCGATCCGCGCAAGACGCGCGCTGCGCGCAGGATCGCCTCCATGAGCTTCGCCGAAGCGGCGGAACTGGCCTTCTTCGGCGCCAAGGTGCTGCACCCGGCGACGATGCAGCCCGCCGTGAGGAAGGGCATCCCGATCCGCGTGCTGAACACCTTCGCCCCGGCGCAGCCGGGCACGCTGGTCGCGGCGAGCAACGCGCCCGCGGCGCGCGGCGTCAAGTCGATCGCCACCAAGGACAAGATCGCCATCGTCAACGTGGTGGCGAGCGAGATGCAGTTCCAATGGGGCTTCCTCGCCAAGATCGCCACGGCCTTCGAGCGCCGCGAGGTGGTGGTCGACGCGATCGCCACCAGCGAGGTGTCGGTGACCCTCACCACCGACGCCGACGCGCCGCTCGACTTGCTGGCCTCCGACTTGCGCCAGCACGCCGAGGTCGAGGTGATCCGCGGCGTGTCGCTCGTCTCCATCGTCGGCGAGGAGCTGCGCGAACGCCGCGGCTTCGCCGCCGAGGTCTTCGCCACGCTGGCCGAGCTGGCCGTGTCGCCGCGCCTCGTCAGCTACGGCGCCACAGGCAACAACCTGAGCTTCGTCGTCGAACACGCCCAACTCGCGCGCGTCGTCGAAGCGCTGCATGCGCAACTCTTCGAGGAACGCTCGACTTGAGCGCGCCCACGAGGCGCGTCGCATCGGCCCGGTCGTGATCCTGCTGCTCGACAACCACGACTCCTTCGTGCACAACCTGGCCCAGTTGCTGCGCACGCTCGGCGCGTCGGTGCGAGTGGCGCGCAACGACGAGATCGGCCCGGCGGAGATCGCGGAGCTGCGGCCGGCGGGCCTCGTGCTCTCGCCGGGGCCCGGTCGACCCGCCGATGCCGGTCGCCAAGGCGAGATCATCGCCGCGCTGCCCGACTCCATGCCCACGCTGGGTGTATGCCTCGGGCACCAGGCGCTGCTCGAGGCCGCCGGCGGGCGGCTCGTGCAGGACGAGGCGCCGGTGCACGGACGCACCTCGCCCGTGCGCCACGACGGCTCGCCCCTGTTCGAGGGCGTGCCCTCCCCCTTCGAGGCCATGCGCTACCACTCGCTGGTGGTGCTCGAGGACGGCCTGCCGTCCGATTGGCGCGCCACGGCGTGGACCCTCGACGGGCGTTTGATGGCCGCCTCCCACCGGCGCTTGCCGCGCCACGGCGTGCAGTTCCATCCCGAGTCCTTCCTGACGAGTTGGGGTGGACGCATCGTGGGGAACTTCCTCGCCGTATGCTCGTCGTCCTCGCGGACCGCGGAGTAGGGGTTCGACACGCGCAGGCACGACGCCCGAAGGGAACTTGGAGACGATGACCGACCAGCAAGCGTGGCGCGCGCAAGTCGCCGCCGAAGCGCGCCGACGCCGACTCGTGCAGGATCCCGAGCGACTGCGCGACCTCGTGCATGTCGACTCTTGGCGCCGCGAACGCTTCCTCGCCGCGACGCAGGCGCCGCGCATCCTGGCGCTGCGCTTGTTCCGCAAGGCGCCTTGGTCGAACGCCACGCTGGCCGAGGCGCCGCAACCAGGGCGGCACGCGCCCGTGCGCTCGGCGCGCACGGGACCACGCTGGCACTCTTGGCTCGACGACGCGCGCCAAGCCGCGCGCATCGTCTTCGTGGGCACCGATCCGGCCCGCGACGACGGGGCGCTCGAGGACCTGCGCGGGGCCGAGTTCGCGCGGCTGCACCGCGTGCGCGACGGCGCCATCCTGGACGAGGACATGCTGCTGGAGAGCTTCCTCTACGGGGCCGATTCCGTGCTCCTCGAAGCGTCGCTCTGCGACGACGCGCTGCTGCGCCACTTGCGCGGCTTCGCGCGCGAACATGGCTCGGCCTGCTTCGTGCGCGCGCGCGACGCGCGCGAGCTGTCGCGCGCGTTGGAGTGCGAGCCGGAGGCCGTGGTGCTCGAGGCGCTCGACCCGTTCACCGGAACGCTCGACGACGAACTGCACGAGGCGCTCTTGCCGACCATCACGAGCGGCGTGCTGGCCTTCGCCGCGGGCGGCATGGACGACGCGACGCGCCGCAGGCGGGCCTTCGCGCTGGGCGCCCGCGGCGTCGTGCTGGGCGATCGCGTCGACGAGCCCATCGATTGGAGCGAAGCGTCGCGCGACGCGACGCCGTGACGAGCGCCGCCCCCCTCGGTCCCGCCGGCCAGCGCTTGGCGGCGATGCTGGCGCTGTGGGTGGCGCGCTGCTCTCCGCCGCGCGATCGTCCCGATGGCGCGCGCGAACGGCGCTGGTGCGGGCTGCTGCTGATCGTCGAACGCGACCTGCCCGAGCCGGATGCGCCGTCCTCGTCCGCCACGACGCGATTCGCGCGCGAGGTGCATGTTGGACGGCTCTTGCTCACCGAGGAACTCGCGCGCGTCGGACGGCGAGTGGTGCGGCACGGCGCGCTGGTCGTGTGGACGCGGGACGGCAAGGCGCTGGCGAGCTCGACTTGGCGCATGGGCGCGCTGCATGGGCCATCGCGCCAGACTTGGCCCGACGGGCGCCTGCGGGCGCACGGCGCATGGGTCGAAGGGCGCAAGGACGGCGAGTGGTGGCACGCCCACGCCGACGGACGGCTCGATCGCGAAAGGACCGGCCTGTGGCGCGAGGGCGTGCGCATCGGCGGCATCAAGGGGTTCAACGACTGGCTGGGCAGTCCCTGAACCCCACCGCCGGGCTGTCATGCGCGCTTGACAGCCCGCGCGCCGGTCACTTGCTGATCAGGAAGTGCGCGATGTCATCCTCGCGCATGACGTAGTCCCGGCCCTCGACGCGCAGCTTGCCGGCCGCCTTGATGGCCGCTTCGCCGCCGTGGGCCACGAGATCGGACACCGAATAGACCTC